>NZ_CP085876.1:3415000-3770833 GCF_013284245.2 Brevibacillus sp. DP1.3A
TCCAACGCGAATTCAGCCGTTTTCCCTGCACCTGCCAGCACGTTCTCCTGTTTCAACACATCATGGTAAGACAATCCCTCCGTAATCGAATCTCCGAGAAACACGCTTGTTTGATACTGTGATGCATATGAGGTTTGCTCCGGAGTGGAGAGTTCCCCGGCCTGCTTGGTAATCTCGGAAGCGGTTGGTTGTCCAGTGGTGCCACATGCCGCAACCGACAAAGCGACCATTGCGACCAGTGTAATACCCATCATTTTCCTTTGCACTTTCATCTTTCCCCTTTCTTCTTGAACAAGGTAAAGAGTAATCGTCGGAGATCAAGATTAGATGCAGATCAGTTGCAGAATGGGTAGAAATACAATAAAAAAGTGCAGAACCGAGGTTCTACACTTTCTTTTTCTTCAATTCAAAATAGAACAAGACGCCATCCTCCGTATTCGTTGCTCCATAGAACGCCCCATGCAGTTCTAGTATCTGCTTGGAGATCGCCAGGCCCAAACCGGTTCCTCCAGTCGAACGGTTGCGGGAATGCTCAACTCGGTAAAAACGATCCCATATCTTTTCCAACTGCTCGGCCGGAATCTGGACGCCTTTGTTTTCGATGCAAATCTTGACAGTATCCTCCCCTTCAACCGTCGAGATGATAATATCCTCTTGTTCCGGTGTATAGCGTATGGCGTTTGTCAGGAAATTCACGATCACCTGCTCGATTCGATGCTGATTGGCGATGACTTCAACTGGGGCTAAACGGTGGTGTAGTTGTAACTGCTTGCCGACGAGGTCTGGTTCCAACTTCACGCAGATTCGCTCCAGTAGCACATCAACCCTGAACGAATCCATCTGCATTCTATATGTACCGGATTCATATTTTGCCAATTCCAGCATATCCGCAACCAGCAGGTTCATCTTCTTCACTTCATCTTCCATCGCAGCGAAATAGTAGTCCCGCTTCGGGCTGTCCGCCTTATCCTTCAAAATGTATAGGCAGCTTTCCATGATACTGAGCGGAGTTTTCAGCTCATGCGACACGCCAGCTATAAAATCTTTGCGCGTTTGCTCCAGCCGCTTTTCTTTCTCAATATCCTGCTCCAGCCGGCCTATATGGTCATGTAGCATATCCGAAAGCCGATTAATATTCCGTGACAAGCTGCCGATCTCATCCTCTGTCTTGATCGGAATTTTTTCAGAGAAATCCAGCTTGGCCATTTTTTGCGTCATGTCGTCCATGCGGAGCAAAGGAGCTGCTATTCTGCGGGAATAATAGAAGGAGGCGAGCAGAACGAGCAGCAAGGTACCTGCAAGGATGTAAACGTAATAACTTCTCATGATCCCCGCAGCTTCGTTTACGGGCTGCAGCGATGTCATGGCGAACAAATAGGCAGGTTTCCCTGTTTGATCGGTCACGCGCTCAACGAATATTTTGTAATCGATATTGTTCTCTTGGTAGTCTGTTATGGTGCTTGTTTGCTCCACAACATCTCCGTATAGAAGATCCGCTTGAAAAGCTTTCACCCGTTCAAGAAATAAGCGGTTCATATAGCGGGATACATCCGCGCCTTGCGGTTTTCGGACCTGTGTGATTGTTCCGCGAAACAAAACGCTGGGATAACGCTCATGGTATTCGGTGCCACTCTTAAATCTCGGGACGATCTCATACTCTTTTTTGACGAGTTGCTGATTCTCCAGTCGATCTTCCTCTCTGAGATTGGAGACACTCCTCCCGATCCGTTGCGCAAACCATTGATTATCGAACATGATCCCTTCCATGGCAATCTGTTGTCCCACTTTCACATAAGTATCGAGGAAGGGGGTATCGGTGCTTACATCCTCCACATCCATGACCGTGTACAACGGAACGACAATCGACTTGCCAGAAAGAGTAGGGATATCGTCTGAGTTCTCCAGACGGACTTCCATCTGGAAATCGTCCGTGTATTTCAACTGGCCTCTATCATCCAATCGAGCGAACCAGGCATTCGTCTTTTGATAAAACTCCTGTTCCTCCCTGAGTTCATCCTGGGAAGTCCCGGCATGAGTCAACTCGTTTTGCCGATAGGATTGAAGGGCTTCCTTCACCTTTTCTACCTTTTGATGCACATAATACTGCTCGAAAAATACGGTTTGTCCGATAAAAATGCTCACGATCACAGACAGGCATAATCCCGTCGTGAGCAGAAACAGCTTGCGTACAATGCTTGTTCTCATGGCCGGTCCTCGAATTTATAACCGGAACGAACAACTGTGACGACATGCTTCGCATGCTCTCCCAGCTTGGAACGCAAATTCCGAACATGGCTGCTGAGCGTTCGATCCTCGCCGATAAAGTCGTAACCCCAGATTTTTGTAATGAGCTGTTCTCTGGTGAGGATGATGCCTTTGTTTTTCATCAAGTAGGCCAAAATTTCGAATTCCGTGTGAGTCAGGCTATAATTCTTTCCCTCAATCGAGAGGGTTCGAGACGGCAAGTGAATCGTAATCCCGCCGCCGGACATCAGATCCCCCGGTTCGCGCATTTGCCGGTTTTCCAGCAACCGTTTGGAGCGTGCCAGAAGGATGGGAGGACTGCACGGTTTCAACACATAATCGTCCGCCCCGAGCTCGAATCCAAGCAACGTGTCATCCTCATCCGAACGAGCTGTTAACATCAGAATGGGGACGTTGGAGACTTTGCGAATGCGTCTGCATACTGACCACCCGTCCAATTCCGGCAGCATAACGTCCAGAATGATCAAATGCACTTCATGCTCTTGAAATAACGTCAGCGCCTGACTCCCGTCCCCCGCTTCCAGCACTTCGTATCCCTCGTCCATCAAGTATTCCTTCATAATCTCTCGCAAAACCTGTTGGTCTTCCACAATCAGTATCGTTTTCGTCATGCTAATGACCTCTCGTCCTCTATTTCTCCAAAAGATATTTTTTAGAATGTTATCATGACTTTGGGGTCGTCACAATATGGGCAGTATTGCCGAGGGTCCTAGATGACGCCATTTTCTAATCAGTCTAAAACTTTATTATCTCTGCACAGCGGGGCGTTATCCATGAATTAGGAAAAGCAGTCGGTTAAATTGACCGACTGCCTCCTTTATTTTTTCAATTTGTACTTCATAGATGATTGGTGTACCTGTTGTTTATTAGTTAACGATGAAAAAAATGGAAAGGTTGGTCCAGCCAACCCCGTTCGGGACTTACACCCTAGAGCTATCTCTCATGCTCGACGCACAACAAAAGCCAAATCTTGTCATCTAACAAGATTTGGCTCGTTTCTACTACAAATCTAACTACATACTTTCCACCAAATGATAAAACCAGCATGCCCCACGAGTTGGACAATCATCCTCATCGCTTATTTTTCAACTTTGTAATAGCGATCCCCGGTCTTTGGATTGAAGTATACACGACGCTTTTCCTGCGTTACCGGATCGATTGTCACTTCATTCGTCGACTCAAATCCGGGCGGGACGATTTCTCCGTGGTCTGCGTGCAGTCGCTTGTCCTTGATTTTGGAAATGATTAGCAAGGTGATGAAAAGCAAGATCTGAAACACAATGTAATAAAGGACATAAATCATTCATTACACCTTTTCAACGACAACGGCTGTACCGTAAGCGACAACTTCCCCCATATTTCCCATATTTCCAGAGTCATAACGACACATTACCACAGCGTTAGCTCCCATGGCAGTTGCGTTTTTAATCATGCGGTCAAGCGCCTGTTTCCGCGCGTCCTCTAGGAGCACGGTGTATTCCTTGATTTCTCCACCAACTACTGAACGAAGACCTGCCATGATGTCTCCCCCAATTCCGCGTGCTCGAACGATCAAACCGAATGTCGTTCCTTTTACTTCAACGACACGATATCCTGGAATGTTTTCTGTTGTTACGACGATCATTTGCTTCTCCTACTTTCTGCTTTTATTTTTGAAGATCACATGTAGCACGATGTCAGCGCTAAAATGACTAATGATCGCAGCTTCTAAACCGTATCGCCAATATAGGAAGCCAAACAAGATGCCTAAGATACCGTTTAGCAACAACGTCCATACAGTGACCACGTTGCTTTTTCCGTACGTCATGTAATTGGTTGGGAGATGGGATGCAGCGAAAACAATGGCGGCGACACAGATGCCCAGCCAATAGGAAATTCCCATCCATCCCATCTTCTGTGCCAAAAACACGACAACAGTCATAACCCCTAGACGCATGAGCACTTCTTCGCAAAACCCTCCGTAAAAAGACGAGAGGAAGCCGTAGAACCGTGATGAAATCGGTTCTTTACCCATTATTGTAGTCATGTGTTGTTGAAAGAAAGAACGGTCCACCCATTTTACCAAGAGGCCTACGGCGATACCTGAACCAATCGCTACTGTCCACAACGACCAGATGGAAAAAGGCAGCTCCGCTCCAGACACCCAGTGATCGAGAATCCAGAGTCGAAGACCAGTGGAAGGCATGAGCCATAAGCCTATAGCAGTCGCCACAGTCAGAAATACACAAGTCTGAATGATCATAACCGCAACCATGACGGAAATAGGCGGGACTTTTTTGTTAGGATAGATGGCTGCTTGCAGTTGCATATGTTGGCGAATCGTGTTGGATTGAATAGGTATAGTGCATAGCGCGCACAGTACGCTAACCAACCAGATCAGCCAAAAATGTTCCATTTCTACGCCTCCTCTTTAGATTTCTGATCGTTCTAAAAAGTACCAGCCCATGAAGAAAAACACGATGTTGAGTGTAAAGACACCTGCGAGCCCCGGTAAACCTGTGATGAATGCTTGCGACAGAGTTGAGTTTTCTTGAATAATCATCATCGCCGCATTTGACAATCCACCTGGAGATACCATATCCAAAAATTTACCGAGAAATTGTGGAACCGTGAAGATCAGGATATTGAATACCAACGAGGCTCCACCCGCACCAACAGCATTGTTAAAAAAGCTGGAGGCGCACAGCGTTGTTGTGACGACAAGGAATA
Source organism: Brevibacillus sp. DP1.3A (assembly GCF_013284245.2). NCBI lineage: Bacteria > Bacillati > Bacillota > Bacilli > Caryophanales > Paenibacillaceae > Brevibacillus > Brevibacillus sp. DP1.3A. Next base: position 3,419,975 of record NZ_CP085876.1, read on the forward strand.
GATTCGGTATGTACATCAACGTACCTATCCATACATGGGTCCAATCTAGTTTTCCGAAAAGGATCTCTGTATAGTAGGCGGTTATCCCCATCCCGATCAGCATGCTTGCCATTGTCAACGTGTAATAGGTAATAGCTTTGGCGAGATAGTATTTAGCTCGACTGATGGGCTTGACGAATACCATGGATGCTACACCAGAGGCTTTCTCTCCTGCAATGGATCCCATGACAATAAGGATTAGCACAAACGTGCCGAGTGAGCTAAATTTGCTAATCGCCGTCGAGAGCACTTCTGGAGCAGACGGGGTTGGAATTTTGATGACTGCCCCTTCCGGCAGTCCAGTGGAATTGGCCAAAATATCAGGGAGCATTTTCATCGTAATCGGCTGTGTGATCATTAAAGCAATAAACACAATCGGGACAATGAGTATCTTGTAGGTTTTGACCAATTCATTGAATTCTTTTCTGATCATTGGGTGGGAAGTCATCCGTTATTCACAACCTTTAGGAAAATATCTTCGAGGGTCGATACGGACAAGCGATAATACGCCAGTGTCCCGCCAGACTCTAGAAGAATGTGAGGCAGGAGTGCCTTGGCTTTTTCCATGTCATCGGTAAGAACTTTGTAAATACCGCCGTCTCGGTTCCATTCCCTGATCCAGGTTAGCCCATTCAATACATCGTTTAAATCGATGTCCTGTTGATCAAGCTTGAACTCAATCAGCGGCTCCACATGGTTTGCTCGCAGTTGATCCAAACTGGACGACAGCACCACTGTACCGTCCTTGATGATGACGATATGGTCGGCGATTCTTTCGATGTCATCCAAAATGTGGGTCGACATGAAGACAGTCATATGTTGCTTCAACTTTTCTATTAGCAATAAGACGTCATATCTGCCCATGGGGTCTAGCGCCGAAACGGGCTCGTCCAAGACGAGTAGCTTGGGGTTGTGGATGAGCGCCTGAGCAATCCCCAGACGCTGTTTCATCCCTCCGCTGTAACCGCTTATTGGGCGGTTCCTCGCCTCATTGATTCCGCATAACTCCAAGAGTTCATCTGTCCTCTGCGTAATTGTGCGCTTGTCCAATCCATAAAGTCTACCCACCCAATGCATCCACTCTGTCGCTGTCATGTAGTTGTAAAAGGCTGGGATTTGTGGACAATACCCTACTTCACTTGTGACTTTATTGCGGTCGGTCACGACGTCGTAGCCTACTACTCTCACTTTTCCTCTGGTCGGTGCAGCTAATCCGGTTAGGATGCGAATGGTCGTCGTTTTCCCGGCACCATTTCCCCCAAGAAAACCGACACAACCGATGCCATCGACGGAAAAGGTTACGTTCTTTAACGCTTTATGGTCTTTATATTCCTTTGTGAGGCCTTCACATTCAATAACTCGCAAAGAATGTCAACCCTTTCCTCGGTTCTCTTGAGCTAGTCTTTTCTGCCTACAAAGAAATACACGATCGGACCCAAGGTGTTGATAAAGATAATGCCGAGAGCCCACGGCCATTTTTTTCCACCTGCAACTCGGTACGCTTCGCGTCTAGCCAAATCAATTAAAGCAATAACTGCTAGTATCAATTGAATAGCAATGATAGGCGCAAGAAGCTGAATGTCGAATGGCATGGATAAAACCTCCAATTTTTATAGTTATTATAAAGTTTATCATTATTTTGATAATTTTCCCACCCGCCGCCATGAAATGAGGTGACGGATGGGCTTTCATTTTTTTATTGTAAAGCTTGTTCCGGTAATTTTAGTTGGCCGCTTCTGATAAAGTAATCAAGGACTTTACCAAAAACTTCTTCGTCGATTTCCGCGCATTCAATGTCGTTTTGGCGCAGCAATCGAGTCGTTTTATTGCCTACATAGACTACACTTCCTCTGCTAGTGTGGCCGTCTGTGAACAGGTTGCCGAGTGGAGCGGCTGAATTGGCCTCGTTGCCTTTTTCTTTCGTATCTTCTTGCACCGCTTCAATCCACTCATCCATGGTGACTCGATCCAAAACAAATCCTCTGTTTTCAATCGCTGAAATCAGGTCTTCGTAATCGGTTGAGTTCGGGTTGAGCAAGTGGAAGTTTTCGCTCAAGCTCTGTTCTGTCATGGAGAGATGAACGATTCCTTTACTTGCAAAATCAACTGGCATCATGTCCAGATCGCCGCTCATGTCAGGAGCTTTGCCTAGATCTATAATCCCTGCTGCAATTCTCCACATCAGGTCGTCCTTCTGGCATGCTCCTGTTTCGCTGTCCCCAGTCATCCGGCCGCAACGGTATATCGCCGCTGGAATGCCGCGTTCGCGTGCGAGATTGACGAGATGCTCGGCTACCCACTTGCTCTGTGTATAACCGGAAGTGAGAACGCGACTGTTCTCTGGCATGTCCTCTTCGCGGAAGGCCATAGATTCTTCTGTTTCTTCGGATGCAAACGTAAAAATCGTTGAGACGAAATGCACAGGCTTGGTCTTTTTGGCAGCAGCAAGGCGGAGGATTTCCTCAGTCCCTTTTACGTTTGCTTTCTTCAGAGCTGCGTACGGATAGACAAAGTTAACGAGAGCACCGTTGTGATAGACCACATCCACTTTCTCAGCCAGCTCGGAAAACTGATCGTCGGTCAGATTGAGTCGTGGCTGTGCCAGATCACCGATTACAGGAACAATCCGATGCGCCTGCTCCTCATTCCATAACTCATATAGCTCTAATGTTTTGCGTAGTCGTGCCATTCCTTCCTCTTCGTCAGAAGCTCGAACGAGGCAGTAAATGTCAGCGTCTGTCATCTGTAGCAGGTCACGCAACAAGAAAGCACCAAGGAAACCAGTGGCTCCTGTCAACAATGCCGCTTGGAACTGGCTTGGATCACCCTTGTACGGATGTTCAGGCTGAATCGCTGGATCGAGTACGACTTCATCCTTGAGATCCTTTGCGTCGATGTCATGGGAAACAGCAGAAAGACCGTGTTTGAGAATTTCCTCGATGGTCTTGGCCATACCCGCAATAGTCGGGGTCTCGAACAGGATTCGCAGCGGTACCTCAAGCTGTAGCTCTTCGCGAATCTTGAAGATAAGCTGGGTAGCGAGCAATGAGTGACCACCAACCTCAAAGAAGTTGTCGTGAACTCCGATTTTGTCCATTTCCAGCACGGCGGCCCAGTGGGTATGCAACATGATCTCGACTGGCGTTTGCGGCGCTTTGTATTCGACGCCTGATTCCGACCTGTCGTATTCTGGCTTCGGTAGCGCTTTGCGATCCAGTTTACCGTTTGGCGTCTTCGGTAAGCTCTCCATGATCATAAAGTGTTGCGGGATCATATAGGCTGGAAGCTTGTCAGTCAGGAAGTGGTTCAAGTCATGAGACGTACTTGTGTGATTCTCTTCGAACACGATGTACGCAACTAGACGTTTGTCTCCTTCTCTGTCTTCACGAGCGACTAGCACGACTTCCTTGACTTCAGGGTGGTGTCTCAGAACAGATTCGATTTCTCCCAACTCGATACGGTAGCCGCGGATTTTGACCTGGTAATCAACACGTCCCATAAACTGAAGATTCCCATCTGGTAAGTACCGTACGAGATCTCCAGTCCGGTACATTCTCTCCCCTGGCTCACGGAACGGATTTTGCACAAAGCGTTCCATGGTCAGATCGGGGCGGTGGAGATAGCCACGTGCTAAGCCTGATCCACTGAGGTACAATTCTCCCGGCACCCCTACTGGCACTGGTTTACGATGGCTATCTAATACAAATACTTGCGTATTGAACTGCGGTCGTCCGATCAGTGGTTCGCTAATGGCTCCTTTTTTCACGATGGAGTGCGTAGAGTAAACGGTGTCCTCTGTCGGTCCGTAGAGATTAAAGACTTTTTCTACGTTTTCAAAGGTATACAATTCCTGCGCCAGCTTGTTAGAAAGTGGCTCGCCGCATAGGTTCATGACGCGAACCGACGCTGGAATACCTTTCATACGCACCAGCTCCATCGCTGCGGACGGGACGGTATTGATCAGTGTCACCTGATTGGCTGCTGGCAAGGCTGGCAATTGTAATGCATTTTCCGCCATGATAACTTTGCCACCCATGGTCAGTGTTGCGAACATTTCATAGACAGACAAGTCAAAGCAGATTGACGTGGAGAACAGTACGCCGCTCATCTCTTCTGGTGTAAACGTGTCGTGTGCCCACGATAGGAAGTAACTGACGCTGCGATGCTCGAGTGCTACTCCTTTTGGATTGCCTGTAGAACCGGACGTGTAGATGACATAGATCAAATTGTCGGAATTCCCAAGCTTGGTCGGGTTCTCCTCGCTTTCGTCGGCAACTGCTTCCCAATCATTATCTAGGCAGATCACTTTGGCGTGGTGCTCAGGCAGAGTTGACAGCAGATTTTCTTGCGTTAATAGGACTGGAACCTGTGAATGTTCGATGATGTAGGCAATGCGATCTGCTGGGTAGCTTGGGTCGATTGGCACATAGGCCCCACCAGCTTTCATAATGGCCAAAAGTCCAATCATCATCTCGGTTGTCCGCTGTGTGCAGACACCGACGAGCACTTCGGGTCCTACTCCTTGCTTGCGTAAATAATGAGCCAGCTGGTTCGCTTGTCTGTTCAACTCCCTGTAGGTAGTCGTTTGATCTCCTACGATGAGAGCGATGTTGTCCGGGGCTTTCGCCACCATGTCCTCAATCATTTCATACACGCATTTTTCTTTCGGGTATGGCGCTTCTGTACGATTCCATTCGGTAATGAGTCGTTGTTCCTCTTCCTCACGCATGAGCGGTAGCAAGGTGATTGACTGATCCGGGTTGGCAATGATTTCTTCCAGAAGCTTGTGGAAATGATCAAACATTCGAATGATCGTACTGTGATCAAACAACGCCTTGTTGTACTCCAAGGTTGCGATGAGACCGTCTGATGTCTCCAACATGGTCACCGTCAAATCGAACTTCGAGGTCACGGCTTCCGCGCCGACGTCAAAGCTGCTCATTTGAATATCATGAACAGGATCTATCTGCATCGGGATGTTTTGCAGAATAAACATCACCTGGAATAGTGGCGAGTAGCTCATGCTACGCTCCAGCTGCAGTTCATCTAACAATTTTTCAAACGGTACGTCTTGGTGTGCATAAGCTCCCAGGGCTGTTTCACGAACGCGTGCAAGCAATTCGCGGAAGCTTGGTTGACCTGACATATCTGTGCGTAAAACGAGTGTATTGATGAAGTAACCGATCAACTGCTCCGTCTCTTGTTTGTTACGTCCCGCAATCGGAGTACCGACGAGAATATCTTCTTGATTCGTATAGCGGTACAACAGAGTTTGGAAGGCTGCAACCAATGTCATGAAGAGTGTCGTCGTTTCTTTTCCGCTCAGATTACGCAATTCTTCCAAGAGGTCGGCTCCAAACTGAATGGAGAGCTTCTCTCCTTCGTATGTCTGTACAGGTGGCCGCGGTCGATCTGTTGGCAGTTGCAGTAATGGTTCGCTGCCCTTGAGTTTTTCTCTCCAGTACTCGAGCTGTCCATCAAGAACCTCTCCACTTAACCATTCACGCTGCCAGACGGCAAAATCTGCATATTGGATCGGCAATTCCGTAAATGGCGATGCCACTCCTTGACTAAACGCTTTGTAATTGGTCATTAATTCGCTCATCAAAATTCCCATCGACCAACCGTCTGCAGCAATGTGGTGCATCACGAACAGGAACACAAAGTCTTTTTCGTCGAGCTGAACCAGATTTGCACGGAGCAACGGACCTTTGGTTAGGTCAAATGGCTGGAGTGTGGCCTGCTCGGCAAGGCGTTTGACTTCTGCTTCTCGTTTCGCTGGATCCAAAGCCCGCAGATCTGTTTGGTTCATTACCCAACCGTCCTCAGGGTGAATCACTTGAACAGGTCGTCCGTCACGAACCTCAAAGCGAGTACGCAAGCTCTCGTGACGCTGTATGATGGCTTTCAAGCTTTCTTCCCACGCGAATATGTTGAGGTCCCCTTGGATACGTAGGAAGGATGGAATATTGTTGACTGAGCTTCCTTCCGTGAACTGCTCCAGGAACCACAAACGCTGCTGGGTAAATGACAATGGGAGCGGTTCTTTGCGAGATACTTTCACAATCGGTGGAGCCATCTTGATGGATGTTTGCTTGGTGAGCATAACCAGCTGTTCACTAAGCCCTTCGACTGTTGGGTATTCAAACAACGTACGAATTTGCAACTCTACCCCAAAGATTTCCCGCAGGCGAGAAACGGTCTGCGTTGCGAGCAGGGAGTGTCCGCCTAATTCGAAAAAGTTGTCATGTACGCCCACTTTCTCTATGGAGAGGATTTCAGTAAAGACGTTGGCGACCATTTCTTCTACTGGGGTACGTGGCGCGACATATACGGCTGTTAGCTGGCCCCAATCTGGCGTAGGTAATGCTTTGCGGTCAATTTTTCCGTTGACCGTAAGTCGGATTTCCGGAAGCCACATGAAATGCGACGGGATCATGTACTCGGGAAGTTTCTCTTTGAGCCAGAGCTTGATTTCGTCTATGGACGTCTCCTGCTCCAAAGCATTGGTCAGATAGGCTACCAATCGTTTGTCACCAGGTCGAGCTTCTCGCGCAATAACGACTGCTTCTTTGATTGCCTCATGTTGTCTCAATGCCTCTGCAATTTCACCTAACTCGATACGGAACCCACGGATTTTTACCTGATCGTCGACACGACCGATGTAGTCCACGTTGCCATCTGGCAGATAACGAACGAGGTCGCCTGTTCGATAAAGTCGTTCTCCCGGTTGACCGAATGGATTCGGAATAAAACGCTCTGCTGTAAGCTCTGGACGATTCCAATAACCACGCGAAAGACTCTCGCCACCAATGTACAGCTCTCCCGGAACACCGATAGGGACTGGCTGAAGATTTCGATCTAACACGTACAGCTTGGTATTCGGGAATGGACGACCAATAGTCAGGGCATCGTCAGCATCCGTTAAAAGAGCGATGACCGTACCAACTGTTGCTTCCGTCGGTCCGTAGCAGTTATAAAATTTTCGTCCTTTTGCATAGTGGGCAACCAGTTCACGGCTGCATGCGTCTCCTCCGACCTCAAGGCAGACCAGATCCGGGTACTCTTCAACAGGTAGTGACGCGAGTACCGAAGATGCCATCGATACCTTGGTGATGCGACGTTCACGAAGGGTGCGAACGAGGTCTGGACCTGGTAACAGAGACTCACGATCTTCGATGACTAACGTTCCTCCAGAGAGCAGAGCCTGTAGAATCTCGGAAATGGAAACGTCGAAGCCAAATGACGTAAATTGGAGGATACGGCTGGATTCGTTTATTTCGAAGTAATTCATGTAAGCCTGCACCATATTCATCACACTGCGATGCTCAACAGCTACCCCTTTCGGCAATCCAGTGGTACCGGATGTGTAGATGACATAGGCGAGATTGGTTGATACGACATCGCTTTGTGCGTTTTCTACGGACATCTGCTCGTAGAACAATTCTTCATCCAGGCAGATGACGTTCGCGTTCGTTTTTGTGAATGGCTCGGCAAGTCTCGCTTGTGTCAGCACCACAGCTGCTTGTGAATCTTCCAGCATGAAGGTCATTCTTTCTTCGGGATGAGCTGGGTCAACCGGTACATAGGCTGCTCCCGCTTTTAACACACCAAGAATGCCAATGATCATTTCCATGGAGCGCTCCACGCAGATGGCAACAGTCGTATCAGGCTGAACTCCTTGTGCGAGAAGCAGATGTGCTATCTGGTTGGCTTTTTGGTTCAGCTCCGCATACGTTAAGGCTTGTTGGTTATACTCAAGTGCAATGTTTTCAGGAGTTTTCGCGACTTGTTGTTCAAATGCTTCATGGATGCAAAGATCGCGTGGATACTCCTTCTCCGTGCGATTCCACTCGATGAGTACCTGCTCGCGCTCGATATCGTCTATCAAAGTCACGTCACTCAGAAGCATCTCCGGGGACTTGCTCATAGTGACCATGAGTTGGGTAATTTGGCTCAAGACCCGGTCGATCATCACGTCATCAAAACGGTTTTGTTCATACTTGAGTTTGATGGCCACTTGTTTGCCTGGTGCTGCCACCAAGGTAAGTGGATAATTCGTTTGTTCGACGGCTGCTACGTCGTGAATTTCCAAAGAAACACTGGGCAAAGCTGAATTGGACTCGTCTGTTTCTTGCCCTGCTGCTTGTACAGCCGGATAGTTCTCAAATACGAGTATCGATTCAAACAGTGCAGATCCACGCGGCAGTTCGCTCCATCCTTGGATGTCGAACAGCGGAGTGTATTCATATTGGCGTATCTCTAGCTGTCTGTGCTGCAAGTCTCTCAGCCACTCTAGCATGGTCGCGTTCGTCTGCAATGATATCCGTACAGGTAAGGTATTGATGAAGGAGCCTACGATCGTCTCAACATTGGAGAGGTCTGCCGGACGACCTGAACCTGTTGCCCCAAAAATGACTTCCTCTTCCCCGCTGTAGCTTCCCAGAATCCAGCCCCACGCCGCTTGTACCAAGGTATTGAGTGTTAACTGGTGTTCGCGTACGAATTTTTGCAAATGCTCGCTTGTTTCTTCTGTTAAGAGGATGCTCTTCTCTGAGTATTGCTTCGGTCCCGCAGTGACTACTGTTTTGCTCATTCCCAAGGTGGTTGGTTCGTGGAAGCCTTTTAGTTGGTTTACCCAGAATCGCTTGGCTTCCTGCATATCCTGACGTTTCAACCAAGCAATGTACTGGGAAAACGGCTGAGGATGTCCAAGCTTAACTTCTTGCCCTTCGCTGATCGAGGCATAATAGGCAAACAGTTCATTCAGTACCAAAGGAACGCTCCAACCATCAAGTAGAACGTGATGGAAGCTCCAAACGAAGCGATAACTTTCTTCTCCTGTTCGGAAGACAACCCATCGTGACAAAGGTGCATGTGTAATATCGAAGCTTCGTCTACGGTCTTCCTCTAGAAAAGCGGTAAACATCTCATCCTGTACATCCGAATGCAAATGGCGCCAATCTTCCTGACAAAGAGATACGTTTACCTCTTTGCGGACAATTTGATGTGCTTGATTCAGACCTTCCCAGATGAAGTACGTTCTCAGAATGGAATGGCGGTCCATAACTTTTTGCCATGCTTGCTCGAATACCGACACATTCAGGTTCTTGAAATGAATGGCAAATTGAACGACGTAATCCCCGCTGTCGCTTGCATACAGGGAGTGGAACAGCATCCCCTGTTGGAGCGGTGAAAGTGTATAGATATCCTCGATATGTCGGTCAGAACCGATGTGCTTGTCGATGTTCTTCTGCTCCAATTCTGCCAGAGGAAAATCGGATGGTGAGTAACCGCCAGCTTCCTCTGTCGCACAATGGGCAATAATCTCACGAAGCGCATCCATAAAGTCCTTCGCGACTGCTGTAATCGTGCTCTCTAGATGAATCTTCTCACTGTATCGCCAAGTCACATGCAGTTGTTCCCCTGCAACGACACCATTTACGTCGATCAGGTGGTGTCGCCCAGCGGCCGGGCTAAGGTTGGAACCGCTGGACTCAGGTGCCCAACCAAATAAGGAATCGCCATCGACAATCTGATCGATTTTGCCCATGTAGTTGAACAGCACTTGTGCTTGAATATGGGAAATTTCATCAACAATATTCTGATCCGCATGGAGGTAACGAAGAACGCCGTAACCAAGCCCTTTGTTTGGGATCGCACGCAATTCTTCTTTGGTCGTCAAAAGTGCTTTTCCTACGGAGAATGTTTCGTCCCATTGAAGGTGCACCGGATACATGCTGGTGAACCAGCCGATGGTACGGGACAAATCGATTCTCTCTGACAATTCTTCACGGCCATGCCCTTCTACGTTTACGAACACAGATCGATTACCCGTCCATCTAGTAAGTGACTTCGCCAAAGCGGTTAGCAGGACGTCATTGATCTGAGTGCGGTATGCCTGCGGTACGTTTTGCAGGAGTGCTTTGGTTTCTTCGCTGGTCAATGTAGCGCTGACGGACTTTGTTGTTGCTTCTGTATTCTCCCCATCATTTGTCACGTCCACAGGTAGTTGTGCTGAATCGACAGAGGATTTGCTCATCCAGTATTTTTTTTCGTTTTGCAAAGCATCTGAATTCGCGTAGTGCTCCAGTTCAACTGCCCATTCTTTGTAGGAGGTAGTTTTCGCTGGTAGTTTCACCTCTTGCCCTGCGGCAATTTGTTGGTAGGCGTTTTGCAAGTCCTCGAGAATGATGCGCCACGATACCCCGTCTATGACTAAGTGGTGAGCGACGATCAACAAACGATTGGGTTGATCTTGACCCAAATCGAAATAAATGGACTGAACCACATGCCCTTCAAACAAATTCAGACTTCCCTGCGTCTCATCTGCAATCTTTTCGATGGCCTTGAATTGCTCATCTGGTGTAAGGTGGGACAGATTTTCGATCCGGAATGGAATCGTATCACTTGGCGCATCCATCTCTTGCTTCCAGCCGAACTCTGTCTGTGTATAGCGCATGCGTAAAGCATCGTGCTGAAGGAGTAAGTGCCCTACCGCTTGTTTCAGTGCTTCCTGATCAATGCCTGCCTGGATGGAGAGCAGCACGGATTGATTCCAGTGATGTCTGTTCTTCAACGGAAGCTGGAAGAACCACTTCTGAATCGGCAAGAGTGGCAATTCGCCGATAATAGGACCTTGTTCAGCAAGGATCGTTTCTTTTTCCTCTACGACCTCTGCTAATTCAGCGATGGTTTGGTATTCGAATAATTGCTTCGGTGTGAGCCTTAGACCTGATTGATTGGCACGTGACACAATCTGGATACTGAGAATCGAATCACCGCCTAGCTCGAAGAAATTATCGTGTATTCCAATTTGGTCAATACCGAGAACTTCTTTCCATATAGCGGCAAGGTGTTGCTCCTTCTCCGTAGTTGGTGAGACAAATTGTCCTTCCAACTCAGGACGATTGAAATCAGGTGCAGGCAAATTTTTGCGATCTACCTTTCCATTTGGTGTGAGCGGCAGATAATCTAACGGGATGAAAAACGCAGGAACCATGTAATCAGGCAGTACTTCCTTTAGCGCTTTGCGGATGTCACTTGTGGCAATCTCCGTGTCCGCTTCTAAAACCAGGTAGGAAGCAAGACGCTTCGTTCCTTGATGATCCGTGCAGACAGTGACCACTGCTTCTTTTACCGCAGGGTGAGCGAGAATGGCTGTTTCTACTTCCCCCAGTTCGACGCGGAATCCACGAATACTCGTCTGATCATCTGCACGACCAATGAACTCAATGTTGCTGTCCTCCAGGTAGCGCACCAAATCCCCTGTACGGTAGAGACGTGCTCCTTCTATTTCACTAAAAGGATGAGTGACAAAGCGCTCTTGTGTCAGTTCGGGACGGTTCAGGTAGCCGCGCGCCAAGGAACTTCCACCAATGAATAGCTCACCAGTGACTCCTACGGGTACTGGCTGCATACGCGCATCGAGAATATAGACTTGCACGTTGTCAATAGGACGTCCAATGGATGGTGCAAAGCTTTGTCCAGTCCCTATCGGAACGATACCAGCTGTGGCAACAACTGCGTTTTCGGTTGGACCGTATTGGTTCATCAGGGTAAACGGCAGATTCGCACTTGGATAGTGATGGAGCTTGTCTCCTCCTGTCAGCATGTAACGAAGCTTGGTATGGCTCGGCCAATTTAGAGCCAGCAAGCTCTCTGTTAAAGGCGTTGGCAAAAAGCTGATGGTGATCTCAGAATGGATGATCCAATCACGGAGTTTTTCCGGTACAAGACGGATTTCCTCTTCTGGCAAATAAAGTGTGGCTCCTTTTGTCAAATAAGGCCAAATTTCCCATACAGATGCATCAAATGCCGTCCCGGAGATCTGCGACGCACGATCTGCGGACGTGACATTATATACGCGTTGATGCCAAGAAATTAGATTGAGAAGCGCGGCGTGCTCGATCTCAACCCCTTTTGGCGTACCTGTCGACCCAGATGTATAGATGACGTAAGCAAGCTGGTTCGTCGTAGTCAAGTTCATTGGAGTCGTCGTATTTTCTTGGGAGATCGAGTCCCAGTCTGAGTCTAGGCAAATCAATTGGCTCGTACCCGCAGGGAGTTTTTCTGCGAGTCTGGCTTGTGTAAGTACAATCGACATACCTGCATCCTGCATCATGAAGGCGAGACGATCCTTGGGATATGCTGGGTCCATTGGTACGTAGGCACCGCCAGCTTTCATGATTGCCAGTTGACCGATCAGCATCTCGATAGAGCGCTCAACGCAGATCCCTACCAGATTTTCCTGACCAATTCCCTGTTTCTGCAGATAATGCGCCAGTTGATTCGCTTTGGCATTCAATTCCGCGTAGGTAATAGATTGGTCGCGTGTGAGAACAGCCGGCCGGTCTGGCATTTCATGAGCGAGCTGATCCACCAGTTCATGCACGCAAAGATCCTTGGAGTAAGCAACTACGGTGTTGTTCCATTCAGATACTACCTGCTGCTGCTCCGTCTCCCCCATCAGTTGTAGAGCGGTGATGTCTTGATTTGCGTTGGCAGCAACGGCTTTGAGCAGCTGGGTAAAGTGTTCGATCATTCGTTCTACTGTGTTCTGATTAAATAGTGATGTGTTGTACTCGAATGTAGCGGACAGACCCTCTACCGTCTCTGCCATCGTCAAGGTGAGATCAAACTTGGTTGTCTCTACCTGTTGATTCCCTTTTGGTGGCAAAATGCGAATCCCTTCAAGGGCTTCTACCTGAACCGGAATATTTTGCAGAACGAACATCACTTGGAACAATGGTGAATAGCTGAGACTGCGCTCTAATTGCAGCTCGTCTACGAGCTTTTCAAAGGGTAGATCTTGATGAGAATAGGCTCCCAAGGCTGTTTCCCGCACACGACTAAGTACCTCTCTAAAACTAGGGTCGCCTGACAAATCTGTTCGCATGGCCAATGTGTTGATGAAAAATCCAATTAATCCTTCTGTCTCTTGGTGACTGCGTCCTGCTACAGGAGTACCGACGAGGATGTCGTCTTGTCCTGTATATCGATACAGAAATACTTGGAATGCGGCGAGCAGCGTCATAAACAACGTCGTACCTTCGCGTTTGCTCAAGGAAAGCAGATCCGTCATCAATTCCTTGTCAAACATCAGTGTGATGCTGCTTCCTTCGTAGGACTGTACAGCAGGACGAGGACGATCTGTCGGCAAGGCGAGAAGCGGTTCTGCTGCACCCAGCTTTGCACGCCAGTAGGACAGTTGTTTTTCCAAAACGTCTCCTGTAAGCCATTCGCGCTGCCATGCCGCATAATCTGCGTATTGTATAGGCAGGTTGGTTAGTTGCGGTACTTCTGATTTGCTAAATGCCTGATAGCAGGTAAATAATTCACTGAGTAAAACACCCGCTGACCAACCATCGGCGATGATATGGTGTACGTTCAGCAGGAAGATGAAATCCTGCTCTCCTGTTTGAATAATCGTCGCACGCATGAGCGGTCCTGTGACGAGGTCAAACGGCTTATTCGCATCTTCTTTGGTCAAGCGTTGTCCTTCGTCGTCTCGTCTATCTTCTGGCAGCTCTCGTATATCCATTCTGCTCAGTTTCCAATCAATCTCTGGATGAATCACCTGAACGGCTTCCCCGTTGATATCGGAGAACGTTGTACGCAAGCTCTCGTGACGGCAGATAATCATCTGCAAGCTTTGCTCTAGCGCTTCAATGTTAAGCTCTCCTTGCAAACGAACAGCAGTTGGGATGTTGTAGAGCGCACTGTTTGGCATCAAGCGGTCAAAGAACCATAAGCGCTGCTGTGCAAAGGAAAGCGGCAAATGTCGATCACGTGAAACTGGTACGAGCGGAATGCTGGAAAGTCCAGAATTGTCCTCGTTCATGGATACAATCAATTCACTGAGTCTGTTGACTGTTGAATATTCGAATAAGGCACGGAGCGGTAAATCTATGCTAAACGCTTCTTTTAAGCGAGAGATGGTTTGCGTAGCCAAAAGAGAATGGCCTCCAAGCTCAAAGAAATCGTCGTAGCTACCGATTCGTTCCACCGAGAGAACCTGCGACCAGATGTTGGCTACAAGCTCCTCTGTAGGAGTACGGGGGGCAACATAATTACGCTGCGTGGAAAGTTGTCCCCAATCTGGTACTGGTAGTGCTCGTCGATCTACTTTTCCATTAACCGTGAGCGGAATCGTCTCTAGCCATACAAAGCCAGCTGGTATCATGTATTCAGGCAACGATTCTTTCAGGAAAAGAACGAGCTCCTCGGCGGTTGGCTTGTTTCCCGTTGCTACCAGATATGCGGCCAAGCGTTTGCCTCCCGCTTTTTCTTCACGGACGATGACCACAGCTTCATGGACGGCAGAATGCTGTCTGAGTGAATTTTCAATTTCCCCCAATTCAATGCGGAAACCGCGAATTTTGACTTGATCATCCATACGTCCAAGGAATTCGAGGTTGCCGTCTTCCAGATAGCGAACCAGGTCGCCAGTCCGATAGAGTAGCTCTCCTTCTTTGCCGAACGGATGGGTGATAAAGCGCTCTTCTGTTTGTTCTGGACGATTCCAGTAGCCGCGAGCCAAACCTTTTCCTCCGATATACAGTTCACCTGGTACACCGATAGGCACGGGCTGCCTGTTAGCATCCAGAACGTACATCGTCGCGTTGGCAATTGGCCGACCGATAGGCGGATTACTCATTCCAGCCTCGCAACGCATCATAGTGGAGCAGACCGTTGCTTCCGTTGGACCGTAGCAGTTGAAGAACTGGCGATTCGTCGCATAGCGTGCCACAAGTTCACGGCTCGGAGCTTCTCCGCCTACAATCAAGGTGCAAAGGTCAGGCAGGTCTGCTTCAGGTAGTGCTGCCAGTACGGAAGAAACCATGGATACGGTGGTAATGCGTTGTTCTTGCAAAACCTGGATCAGCTCAGGGCCTGGCAAAAGGGACTCTCGATCCTCGATGACCAGCGTCGCACCAGCGAGTAAGGCCATAACCATCTCGGACACCGATACGTCGAAGCTAAACGAGGTAAATTGCAGAACACGACTGGTTGGCTGAATATCAAAAGCATGGATCAAGGCATGAGCCATGTTTATCACACTGTGGTGCTCGACCATTACCCCTTTTGGCTGTCCTGTTGAACCAGAGGTATAGATAACGTAGGCAAGGTTATGTTCTGTAACATTGCAAGCAACGTTGGCGATAGGTTCATTTATTAAAGGATTGCCGTCTAAACATATGACATTCGCCTGTGTTGCTGGCAAGATGTCCATGAGAGATTGCTGGGTCAGCAACACATTTGTTTGTGAATCTTCGATCATATAGGCGATGCGTTCTTGCGGGTAAGCCGGGTCAATCGGTACGTAGGCAGCTCCTGATTTTAAGACGCCGAGAATACCGATGATCATTTCAGGGGAACGATGTACGCATATGCCTACGAGTGTATCCGGTTTTACCCCTTTGCTTACGAGCTGATGGGCCAGTTGGTTTGCTCGCTCGTTTAGTTCCTTGTAGGTGAGCTCTACGTTTTTAAAGGTAACGGCAATCGCATCTGGTGATTTCTCCACTTGTTGTTCAAACGCCTGATGAACGCACAGGCCGCTCGGATATTCCTCCGCCGTCTGGTTCCACTGAACGAGAACCTGTTCACGTTCGTTTTCGCTGATCATAGAAAGGTCGGCAATCCGTTGCTTGGCGTTTTTGGCGATAGAGATTAGTAGTGAATGAAGCTGATCAAGAACTCGCTCAATAGATGGGAGCTCAAACTGACTTTCATCAAATTTGACTTTGATGTCGATTGTTTTGCCTGAAGCCGCAACCAGAGTAAATGGATAATTGGTTTGCTCCTCGGCATGTACATCCACGATCGAAAGCTCACTCTCTCCACTACCGCCACTAGAATTACCGACAGGAGTATTTTCAAAGACGAGAATACTCTCAAACAGGGATTGTCCACGCGGCAAGTCGCTCCAGCCTTGAATTTCCACCAGTGGGGTATATTCGTACTGGCGGAAGTCGGCTTGCTGTTGTTGCAGAGATTTGAGCCAATTGATAACGCTCTCCTCTGCTTTTACCTCCACGCGGACAGGGAGTGTATTAATAAACAGACCAATCATCGTCTCGACTCCAGGCAAATCGGCAGGACGTCCGGATACAGTGGCACCAAAAATAATATCGTCCTGTCCACTGTAGCGATTCAACAGCAGTGCCCATGCGCCTTGCACAATCGTGTTGACCGTCAGGCGATGTTGACGGGCCAATGTCTGTAATGATTTGGAGATTGGCTCGGAAACGGTCAGATCTAGCTCCCGATAATTTTTCTGATCAAGGTACGGGTTTTTATAAGCTCGACCGAATGAAAGTGGCGTGGTTTCCGTAAAGCCTTGTAGATACGTGCGCCAAAACGCCTCCGCTTGCTTCAAGTCCTGCTTTTTCAGCCAGACGATGTAGTCACGGTAAGATTTAACCGGAGGAAGTTGTACAGGCTGCCCATTGCAGAGCATGTTGTACGCCGCAAACACTTCCCCGAAGACTAACGGCATACTCCACCCGTCTATCAGTACGTGGTGCAAAGTCCACGAGAATTGAAAGGTATTCCTATTCAAACGGAACAGATTTAATCTCATCAATGGTGCTTCTTCGATATTGAAACCACGTTTGCGATCATCTTTGGTAAAGGTATGAAGAAACGCTTCTTGTTCGGAAGAAGAAAGATGAATAATGTCATGTTCCACCAGGGAAACCTTCAGCTCTTTCAAGACAACCTGGACGTATTCTTTTACTTTCCCGCCAATAAACCTGGTGCGAAAAATAGCGTGTCTGTCTACGAGGCATTGCCATGCCTGTTCGAATAACGGAATGTTCAAGGGACCTTGCAGCTTCAACCCCATCTGTACGATATAGGCTCCGGACTCTGGTTCCAACAAACTGTGGAAAATGAGTCCCTGCTGCAAAGGAGTAACGGGATAATACGTTTCAATGTTATTCATCTTCTCCTGCCCACTCCCATAAAAAATTTGCCATAGAGGCACCGTGTTTGACGCCTCTATGCAGTTTGTATTCATTACTTGTCTTGGATGAGATCAAGTAAGTCGGCAATCTCTTCATCATCCCAACCGAATTCGGACAGATCACTTGTAGTTGGTGTAGTGGCTGTCTCCGTCTGACCTAGCTCGATCAATTGTCGTAGTGCGTTTACATAGTAATCCACCAAATCTTTGACAGTTTCTTTGCGATAAATCTCTTCACTGAAGGCGATCGTTACAATCAATTGTCCCCCAACGACAGAGCTACCGAAATCCAGCAGATGCTGACGTTCTGAGTTGCGGTTGAAGTTGTCGCCTCTTGCTTCGTTTGCAAAGCCAAACAAGGATTCTGTGTCATCGACTGCCTGATCAAGCTGACCGAGGTAGTTGAAGCTAATCTCTGCTTTTGGCAAGGACTTGAACTTTTCAGTCATTTCCTCGTTCAGGTAACGGAGAATTCCATAGCCGATTCCCTTGTTCGGAATGCTACGCAGCTGTTCTTTGGTCGTTTGTAGCGCTTCTTTGAGAGAGGTCGTTCCACTCGTATCCAAGAGGATGGTATACATGCTCGTGAACCACCCCAAGGTACGGGACAGATCGACATCGTCGAAGAGCTCTTCACGTCCGTGTCCTTCCAGATGGACGAGGGAGGTTTGATTTCCAGTCCAGACGAAGATCGCTTCTGCCAATGCAGTGAGCAAGACGTCATTGATCTGAGTTTGGTAGATCGAAGGCAATTCCTGTAAGAGTACTTTGGTTTCTTCCTGCGTAAGTGCAACAGAAACCATCCTAGCAGTAAGCTCTCGGTTCTTTCCGTTCTCATAATCTTTTGGCAGAGCGTTTACTTCTGTATCAAAGGTGCTTAGCCAATAATCCGCTTCCTCTTGCAGGCTGTCCGATTGAGCGTGCTCCGTCAATTTTTCAGCCCAATACTTGTAGGAGCTGGTCTTTGGCGGCAGTTGCACCTGCTTGCCTTGTAGCAGTTGGGTGCTGGCCTTATTCAAGTCTTCCGTGATGATGCGCCAAGACACACCATCGACTGCCAAGTGGTGAATGACGATTAGCAAGCGGCCTTCCTGTTCACTGCCCAAATCGAAGTAGACGGCACGGAGCAACGGACCTTCCGAGAGATGCAAGCTTGCCTGAGCTTCCTCAGAGATTTCCCCGATTCGCTTTACTTGCTGTTCATACGGCAAATGACCCAATTCCTCTACGGTAAATGGAATAATATCTGTCCAATCCTCCTTGTTTTGCTTCCATTTTCCATCCTGATGGTAGAAGCGGAGGCGGAGGGCATCATGGTGTCCGAGCAAGTGATAGAAAGCTTGTCTCAAAATTTCTGGGTCGATCGGTTTGACAGTTAAAAGTACAGATTGGTTCCAGTGGTTGCGATCTGCCAATTTTTGCTCGAAGAACCAGCGCTGAATCGGCAGGAGTGGCACTTCCCCTGTGACGATGCCTTGCTCGGCAAAAATGTTAACCGACTCCCCAATCGCATGAGTCAACTCAGCAATCGACTGATTTTCGAACAAGAG
Source organism: Brevibacillus sp. DP1.3A (assembly GCF_013284245.2). NCBI lineage: Bacteria > Bacillati > Bacillota > Bacilli > Caryophanales > Paenibacillaceae > Brevibacillus > Brevibacillus sp. DP1.3A. The sequence continues at coordinate 3,438,536 of NZ_CP085876.1, forward strand.
CTTTGGTGACAAGCGAATTCCAGATTGGGCTGCGCGAGCCACGATCTGAATGCTTAGAATCGAATCACCACCGAGTTCGAAGAAGTTATCGTGAATTCCGACTTGCTCTACTCCTAGAACCTTTTTCCATATTTCGGCCAATACTCTCTCGACAAACGTCTCTGGAGCAACGAATTCTCCGTTCCTCACCGTGTACTCCGGTATAGGTAATGCACGACGGTCTACTTTGCCATTTGGAGTGAGTGGCAGAGCATCCATAATTACGAATGCGGCTGGTACCATATACTCCGGCAGTAATTCTTTGAGGTAGCTGTCGAAGTTGCCAGCTTGATCCTCTACTCCTTCTTCTAACACGACATACGCGGCCAGTCGTTTCACACCTGGCATGTCTTCACGGGCAAGGACGATCGTTTCTTTGACAGAAGGATGAGTGTACAGGGCGGTTTCAATCTCGCCCAGCTCGACGCGGAAACCACGGATACTCACCTGATCGTCGGCACGACCGATAAACTCGATGTTGCCGTCCGGCAGGTAGCGGACAAGGTCTCCTGTTCTGTACATTTTTGCCCCTCGAATGTGCGCGAACGGATTTTCGACGAAGCGTTCTTGTGTCAGATCAGGACGTTTTAGATACCCGCGACCCAAGCTGTTCCCTGCGATGTACAGTTCGCCTGCAACACCGATCGGCACAGGTTGCAGCTTTGCATCAAGAACGTATACTTGCACATTGTCGATTGGGCGTCCGATTGTCGGTGCAGCTATCTGACCAGCCTGTACAGGAACGATGCCTGCTGTAGCTACGACGGCATTTTCCGTTGGCCCATACTGATTTACCAATGTAAATGGCAGATGAGCCGATGGATACTGATGCAGTTTGTCACCGCCAGTCAGCATGTAGCGTAAATCTGAATCGGTCGGCCATTCAACAGACATCAAGCTCTCTGCTAATGGCGTTGGTAGGAAGCTGATCGTGATTCCTGAGTCGACGAGCCAATCACGCAGTTTTTCCGGTACGAGACGAATCTCTTCTTGTGGCAGATACAGCGTCGCTCCTGCCGTCAGATACGGCCAGATTTCCCAGACAGCGGCGTCAAAGGCTGTTCCGGCGATTTGTGATGCTTTATCTTCTGGCGTGACGTTGTAAGCATGCTGGTGCCAATAGATGAGATTCAATAGAGCGCGTTGCTCGATTTCCACTCCTTTTGGTGTTCCAGTAGAACCGGAGGTGTAAATGACATAGGCGAGATTGTTCGTTGTCGTCGTGATTTCGGGTGATTCCGTGCTCTCATTGGCAACCAAATCCCAATCGATATCGAGACAAATAAACGTTGCATCACCTGTTGGCAATGCTTCAAGCAAGCTTTCTTGGGTCAATACGATCGGCATGTTCGTGTCATTCATCATGAAGGCAAGGCGCTCTTTTGGATAAGATGGGTCCATCGGAACAAACGCGCCGCCTGCTTTGAGAATCCCTAATTGGCCGATCAGCATCTCGACGGAGCGTTCGACGCAAATGCCGACGAGAGTCTCTGTCGTTACCCCCTGTTGTTGCAAGTAGTTCGCCAGTTGATTCGCTTTTGAATCCAGCTCTGCGTAGGTGAGCGAGCCTTCCTTGGAGACGACTGCCAGTTGATCCGGCATTTTCCTTGTCATTTCAGCGACTAGCTCGTGCACTGTCTTCTCATATGTGTAATTTGCAGCTGTGTTGTTCCACGCGAGTATAAGCTGTTCACGTTCATCCGGACGAAGCAGTGGTAACGCCATGATCGAGCGATCAGGTTGGGCGACTATTCCCTCCAGTAAATGATGGAAATGATTCACGATTCGCTCCATCGTTGTTTGGTCGAACAAATCTGTATTGTAATCAAATGTAGCGATCAGGCCGTTTGGCGTTTCTGCCATAGTCAAGCTGATGTCATATTTGGACATCACTTCTTGGTTCTTGCTTTCAAACGGAGCAATCCGAATGCCCTCAAGTTCATGAGTCTGCATTTGGAAGTTTTGCAGAGCAAACATAACTTGGTAGAGCGGCGAATAGCTGAGGCTACGTTCCAACTCCAGCTCATCTATCAACTTTTCAAAGGGCAGGTCTTGATGGGTATACGCTTCCAGTGCAGACTCGCGCACTCTTGCAAGTAGTTCACGGAAGGTTGGGGCGCCAGACATATCGGTTCTCATCGCCAGCGTGTTGATGAAGAAGCCAATTAATGACTCCGTTTCTTGTCTATTGCGTCCAGCAACCGGACTTCCTACGATAATGTCGTCTTGACCGCTGTAGCGATGAAGCAGGATTTGGAATGCAGCGAGCAAGGTCATAAAGAGCGTGGCGCCTTCTTGTCGGCTGAGCGTGTGTAATTTTTCCACAAGCTCCGTTGGGAAACTCGTCGTGTATAAGGCTCCGTTATATGTCTGTACAGGTGGACGCGGACGATCTGTCGGTAAGGCCAATAGCGGCTCACTGCCACCGAGTTTCGCTTTCCAGTATGCGAGTTGTTGCTCCAGCGCCTCTCCTTGTAGCCATTCACGCTGCCAAGCTGCAAAGTCTGCATATTGTAGTGGCATCTCGGTGAGTTGCGGCGTTTCTTCCTTGCGAAGCGCTTCATAAATCGTAACCAGCTCACGTATGAAAATGTTCATCGACCAACCGTCAGATACGATATGGTGCATGTTAAGCAGGAAGACGAAATTCACTTCGCCGATCTGGATGATCGTGGCCCGCAGTAACGGTCCTGTACGTAGGTCAAATGGGTTGTTTGCCTCTTCTCTCTCCAGGCGATGGACCTCGGTGTCGCGCTCCTCTTCTGGTAGATCACGCAAATCAATCTTGCCCAGGCTCCACGCGATTTCTGGGTGAATGACTTGTATTGCTTCCCCGTTGATGTCAGTGAAGGTTGTTCGCAAACTCTCGTGTCGCTCGATGATCATCTGCAGACTGCGTTCCCATGCAAGGATGTTGAGGTGTCCTTGCATCCGCATGGCAGACGGGATGTTGTACAAGGCGCTGTTCGGCATTAAACGATCCAAGAACCACAAGCGTTGCTGTGCAAATGAGAGCGGTAGATGCTGATCGCGAGAAACCGGTGCGAGTGGAATGCTGGCCACTTTCGATTTGGCTTCCAGTAAACCGGTTAATTTTTCGCTCATTTGTGCCACGCTAGGATTTTCGAACAAGGCACGGAGTGGGACTTCCACACCAAATGTTTCTTTCAGGCGGGAAACGGTTTGGGTAGCCAAGAGCGAATGTCCACCCAGATGAAAGAAGTCATCGTGGATTCCAATTCCCTCAACAGAAAGTACCTGCGACCAAATATGGGCGACGATTTCCTCTGTTGGTGTACGCGGCGCCACATATTCCTTCCCTGACTCCCCTTGTCCCCAATCCGGTGCTGGAAGGGCGCGGCGATTTACTTTCCCGTTGACCGTGAGTGGAATCTCTGCCATCCATACATACCCTGCTGGAACCATGTATTCCGGTAGGGTCTCTTTCAGGTAGTGGATAAGCTCAGCATCTCCCGGTTGTTGTTCGTTTGCTGCAACGAGATAAGCTGCCAAACGCTTGTCTCCTTTTCGCTCCTCACGCGCGATAACGACGACATTTTGAACGGCTGGATGCTGTCTGAGTCTATTTTCGATTTCGCCCAGTTCGATTCGATAACCGCGAATCTTGACTTGGTCGTCGATTCGTCCGAGGAATTCGAGCTGTCCGTCTTCCGTATAGCGAACTAGGTCACCAGTCCGGTAGAGGCGTTCTCCTTCCTTGCCGAACGGATGATTGATAAAGCGTTCTTTCGTAAGTTCAGGACGATTCCAGTACCCTCTGGCTATTCCTTTTCCGCCGATGTACAGCTCGCCTGGTACGCCTATTGGCACAGGTTGCCGGTTTGCATCCAGTACATACACTTCCACATTGGCGATGGGTCTGCCGATTGATGGATTTTGACCGTTATTCTCACAACGTATGAGCGTAGCAGTGACGGTTGTTTCTGTTGGTCCGTAGCAGTTAAAGAACTGGAGATCCTTCGCGTGACGGGCGACAAGCTCACGGCTTAACGCTTCCCCACCGACAATCAGAGTCTTCAGGTCTGGCAAATCCGCTTGTGGCAAGGCCGATACTACAGAAGAAGCCATTGTCACGATCGTAATGCGTTGTTCCTGCAAGACTTGGATCAACTCCGGACCAGGTAAAAGTAATTCGCGATCCTCAATGACTAGCGTGGCACCAGCGAGCAGGGTCATTGCGATCTCGGAGACAGAAACATCAAAGCTAAATGATGTGAATTGCAAAACCCGGCTCGTCGCATCGATTTGGAACGAATGGATCAGGGCATGTGTCAAATTGATCACGGAGTGGTGCTCGACCATCACCCCTTTGGGCAATCCGGTTGATCCAGAAGTATAGATTACGTAAGCGAGATGATGTTCATTGACGCTGCTATCCACGTTTGTGGTTGGCTCATCTGCCAGTTCATCGCTATCGAGGCAAATGACCTGTTTAGAAGGAACTGGTAGCATGTCTTTCAGCGATACTTGCGTCAACAAAATGTTCGCTTGCGAATCTTCGATCATATAGGCAATGCGATCTTGCGGATGCGCTGGATCAATAGGCACATAAGCAGCACCTGCCTTCATTACACCAAGGAAAGCGATGATCATCTCTGGAGAACGCTCGACGCAAATGCCAACTAGCTTATCCGGTTGTACACCGCATGCAATCAGCCTGTGTGCCAGCTGATTTGCACGTTTGTTTAGCTCAGCATAGGTCAACTCCATCTTCTTGTAGACGAGTGCAATAGCATCGGGTGTCTTTTCCACTTGTTTCTCGAATGCCTGATGGATGCAAAGCTGTGCCGGATAATCTACGCTCGTGTCATTCCATTCGACTAATACCTGCTGGAGCTCGCTTTCACTGAACATCGATACCTCTGCGAGGCACTGTTCAGGTTTTGCCATCATGGATTCGAGCAAGGAAGACATCTGGTGCAATACACGTTCGATATTTTCAGAAGCGAATCGGTTTTGGTCGTATTTGATCTTAAGGATGAACTCTTTACCCGGACCGCAGACGACGGTGATTGGATAATTCGTTTGTTCCATCGTTTCTACGTCGGATAATTGCAGCTGATAATGCTCATCTTTTACCGATTCACCAATCGGGTAGTTCTCAAAAATGAAGATGCTCTCGAACAGGGCAGCATTCCGCGCCATTTCACTCCAGCCTTGGATGTCAACCAACGGCGTGTACTCAAACTGGCGAAGCTCCACTTGATGTTCTTGAATCTCTCGTAGCCATTCCCGCACCGATTTGTTCGCATCAATCCAAACACGAATCGGCAGGGTGTTGATGAAGAGACCTACCATGCCCTCTACAGTAGGTAGATCAGCCGGACGACCGGAAACTGTTGCACCGAAGACGACATCATCCGTTGCGCCGTAACGGCTCAGGATGAGAGCCCATGCTCCTTGGACAAGCGTATTCAATGTCAACTGGTGTGTACGGACAAAGGCTTGCAAACGTGAAGTCATGTCCACCGATAAGCGAATTTCTTTTTCTTCGTACACTTTCGGCATATGTTCCCGGCCGCCAGAGTAGCTACTCATCGCTAATGGTGTAGACTCGTGGAAGTCTTTAAGCTGCTCGCGCCAAAAATGTTCGGCGGCTTTCAAGTCTTGGCGCTGTACCCAATCGATGTAGGCTGAGAATGGTTGGACGAAGCTGTACGAAACCTCTCTATCTTCTGCTATGGACACATAAGCACTAAACCAGTCTTTTAGTACAATGGGTACGCTCCAACCATCAAGCAATACATGATGGAAGCTCCAAGTGAAGCGATAAACTCCCTCACGTAAATGGAATAACGTCCAACGCATGAGTGGTGGAGAAGCAATCTCGAAATTTCGTCTTCGATCAGCTTCTAGATAGTGAGCCAGTTCCGTTTTTTGCTGCTCCGTCGTCAAATGACGAAGGTCGATTTTTTCTACTGTTGCTTTTACTTGTTTGCGTACAATCTGATGAGCCTCTGAACCTTCCCAAACAAAGTAGGTACGTAGAATCGGATGGCGATCCACTACCTTTTGCCACGCCTGTTCAAACGCATCGACGTACAAGCCCTCCAACGTCATGGCAAAGTGAACAATATAGTCTCCCCCCTCTTGCTCGTACAGGGAGTGGAACAGCATGCCACCTTGCAATGGACTGAGCGGATAGACGTTTTCGATCAGGCGATCCTGTCCCAGATGCTTGTCGATAGCACGTTGATCCATTCGCGCTAGTGGAAAGTCAGATGGCGTATAGCCGCCTGCTTCTTCGGACTGGCAGTGCGCAATGATCTCACGCAAAGCTTCCAGATAGTTGCAAGCAAGCTCTTGGATCGTGCTTTCTTCGTGAATGTTTTCGCTATATATCCATGTGACATGGAGCTGTTCTCCGGTTATGACACTGTTTACATCAATCAGGTGCTGACGTATTGTGTCTTTCCCCAAATTGGAGCCTCTTGATTCTTGCGCCATACCAAATCTCGATTCGGCTTGAACGATCTGATCAAACTGTCCGAGGTAGTTGAAGCTCATTTCTGGCTTCGGCTTTTCATCTAGGAGTTTTTTCAACTCCTCATCCTGACTGAGGTATCGGATAATGCCGTAGCCGACACCTTTCTTTGGAATGCGACGAAGCTGTTCCTTGACCGCTTTCAAAGCGTCACCCCACGGCTTTGAAGGGTCAATCGAAAGCTGTACCGGGTACATGCTCGTAAACCAGCCAACCGTACGGGATAAGTCCACTCCTTCGATAATCTCCTCACGTCCGTGCCCTTCCAGATGAACGGATACTAGTGTTTCGCCTGTCCAACGATTCATTGCTTTGGTTAAAGCGGTAAGCAATACATCATTGATTTGCAGACGGTAAGGCGTAAGCGTATCCTGCAACAACGCGCGAGTTTCATCAATAGTAAGCGCAAGACTGACTTGTTTGGAGGTTGCATCTGTGTTTTGACTTGGCTCGAAGGCACGGTCAATTGGAAGTGGACTCACTTCATCATTTTGGCCCAGCCAGAACACTTTTTCCGGCTCGATCGCTTCGGAATTCGCATAGGATTGCAATTGCTCTCCCCATGACTTGAATGAAGTCGTCTTCGCAGGGAATTGCACCTCTTGATCGTTTACAAGTTGCCCGTAAGCAGTTTGTAGATCCTCTAGCAAAATGCGCCAGGATACACCGTCTATCACCAGATGGTGGGCAACAATCAGTAGACGACCAGGTTGGTCCGCACCAAGATGGAAGTAAACGACTTGGAAAACGGGTCCCTCACTTACATGTAGACTTGATTGCACCTCGTTTGCGATTTGCTCCAGACGATCGGCTTGTTCTTCATCTAGAACAGCGGACAGGTCCACACTACGGAATGGAATAATCTCAGGTTGCCCTTCCATATATTGGTTCCAACCTTGCTCCGTATGGTTAAAACGCATACGTAATGCGTCATGATGAGTGAGCAGACTCTCGACGACACGCTCTAGAACAGTTAGGTCAACGGGTTGTTGAACCGTCAAAAGCAAGGATTGGTTCCAATGATGGATCGACGGTTGTTCAGTCGTGAAGAACCATGATTGAATTGGCGTGAGCGGCACCTCTCCCGTCAAGATACCTTGTTCTGCTTGGATTTTTCCTGTTTGTATGCCGTCAGTCGCTGTCACGACACTTGCCAGTTCCGCGATGGTTTGATTTCTCAAGAGCTGTTTCGGTGTCAAACGAATTCCAGCCTGATTGGCTCGAGAAACAATTTGGATACTCAAGATGGAGTCTCCACCCAACTCGAAAAAGTTGTCATAAATACCAACGTTGTCAATTCTTAGAACATTCTTCCATATATCTGCAAGCGTAGCCTCTATAGCAGTTGTCGGAGCTGCAAAACTGCCTTCTTTTTCAGTGTGTAATAAATCAGGTACAGGCAATGCTTGTCGATCTACCTTCCCGTTTGGAGTCAGCGGCAGGTTACCCATGATGACAAATGCAGCTGGCACCATATACTCAGGCAGCTTTTCCTTTAGATAGCTACGGAAGTCACTTGCTTGAATCTCTTGTTTTTCTCCAAGTACGACGTAGGCAGCGAGTCGTTTAATGCCCGGAATATCCTCACGTACGAGTACGATGGTTTCTTTTACCGCTGGATGAGTGTACAGAGCCGTTTCAATTTCACCCAGTTCGACCCTGAATCCTCGAATGCTCACCTGATCGTCTGCACGACCAATGAAATCTATGTTTCCATCTGGCAGGTAACGAACCAGATCTCCAGTTCGGTACATGCGGGCTCCCTGTTTTTGTGAGTATGGATTGGCTACGAACCTCTCTTTGGTTAGATCAGGGCGCTTCAGATAGCCACGTGCCAAACTGTCTCCAGCGATATAGAGCTCTCCGGCTACACCAATCGGCACAGGTTGCAGCTTTTCATCAAGGACGTATACTTGCACATTGTCTATTGGACGTCCGATTGATGGTGCGAATACATGAGTAGCTTCTGTCGGAACGGCACCTGCTGTGGCGACAACCGCGTTTTCGGTTGGACCGTATTGGTTCATAAGAGTAAACGGCATTGTTGCTAGTGGGTAATCGTGTAGCTTATCGCCCCCTGTGAGCATATAGCGCAGCTTCGTGTTGATAGGCCATTCCAAGGTAAGCAATCTTTCCGCCAATGGCGTTGGCAAAAAGCTAATCGTGATACCCGATGCAACAAGCCAATCTCTTAGTTCCTCTGGTACCAGACGAATATCTTCTGATGGGAGATAAAGCGTTGCTCCCTTTGTTAGGTACGGCCAGATTTCCCAAACAGAAGCATCAAAGGCTGTTCCTGCGATTTGTGAAGCTCGATCGTTTGAATCTACGCTGTACGACCGTTGGTGCCAGAAAATGAGATTTAACAAGGCGGCATGCTCGATCTCTACCCCTTTTGGCGTTCCAGTAGAGCCAGACGTATAGATGACATACGCAAGATTCTCTGTTGTCATTGCAATGTTGGGTGCCTCGCTGCTCTCTTCTGAAATGATATTCCAATCACGATCCAAGCAGATGAATGTTACAGGTCCTTCCGGCAATCGCCCTAACAGTCGTTCTTGGGTTACTACAACTGGCATATTCGCATCTTTCATCATGAAAGCAAGACGCTCTTGTGGATACGCCGTGTCCATTGGGACATAAGCACCGCCAGCTTTGAGTATTCCCAGTTGACCGATGAGCATATCGATGGAACGTTCTACGCAAATGCCGACAAGTGTTTCAGAGGATACTCCCTGTTTTAGCAGGTAGTTCGCTACCTGATTCGCTTTGGCATCTAGTTCTGCATAGGTGATCTGCCCTTCTTCGGAAACAACTGCTAATTGATTTGGCAACGCTTGTGCAATCCTTGCAACCCTTTCATGCACGCATGTTTCACGTTCAAAAGGTACATTCGTATCATTCCATTGATGGAGAAGCTGCTCCTTTTCCATATCGCTCAGGAGAGGTATGGCTGTGACTGGTTGCATCGGATTTGCCGAAATCGCCTCTAGCAGGTTCGAGAAATGGTTCCCCATGCGCTCTATCGTTGCTGGATCAAAAAGATCGGTGTTGTACTCGAATGTTGCGATAAGTCCATCAGGTGCTTCTACGGTGGTCAAGGTGATGTCAAACTTGGCGCTTACGCCCTCCTGACCTCTGTGGAAAGGCTCGATGCGGATCTGGGACAATTCTTGTACGTCCATCGGGATGTTTTGCAGTACGAACATCACTTGGAACAACGGTGAGTAGCTTAGGCTTCTTTCCAGCTCCAGTTCATCTACCAGTTTTTCAAACGGCAGGTCTTGATGCGCATAAGCTTCCAGTGCAGTTTCTCGTACTTTTGCAAGCAAGTCTCGGAAGGTTGGTTCCCCGGACATATCCGTACGCATTACCAAGGTGTTAATGAAGAAACCAATAAGCGACTCCATTTCCTGTCTATTACGTCCTGCGACCGGACTTCCGACGAGGATGTCTTTTTGACCACTGTAGCGATAGAGCAGGGTCTGAAAGGCAGCTAGCAAGGTCATGAATAAGGTTGATCCTTCTTCACGACTGAGTGCTTTTAGGTCGGCAAGCAGTTTTTCTGGGAGCCTAATCGTATGCATTGCCCCTTTATGGCTCTGAACGGCAGGGCGTGGACGATCTGTCGGCAATATCAGAAGTGGTTCTGCATCGCCTAATTGTTTTTTCCAGTACGCCAATTGTTGCTCCAGTACCTCTCCTTGCAACCAATTGCGTTGCCATGTGGCATAGTCTGCATATTGCAGCGGCATTTCGGCAAGCTGTGGTGTTTCTCCAGCAGATAACGCTTCGTAGATGGAGACTAACTCACCCATGAATACACTCATAGACCAGCCATCCGCAATGATGTGATGTAAGTTGAGCAAAAATACATAGGCTTGTTCATCCATGCAAATCAGCTTGGCGCGCAACAACGGCCCTTGATTCAGATGAAACGATTGTTCTGAATCTTCTATGGCGAGACGCAATGCTTCCACTTCTCGCTCCTCTTCGCTCCAGTCTCGTAAGTCGATTCGTCCCAGGTTCCACTCGATCTCCGGATGAATGACTTGAACGGCTTCTCCATTGATATCGGAGAAAGTTGTACGCAAGCTCTCATGACGCTGGATGATCAGCTTGAGACTGCGCTCCCACGCATCGACGTCTAGCTCACCCTTCAGTCGAACAGCAGATGGGATGTTGTATACGGAACTGTCTGGCAACAACTTGTCCAAAAACCACAAACGTTGTTGCGCAAACGAGAGCGGCAAGTGTCCGTCACGCGACACGGGCACAAGTGGGATGTTAGTGTGACCCGCTTCCCCTTGTAATAATGTCGTAATTTTTTCACTGATCGCAGCCGTTGTCGGATAATCAAACAGCGTACGAAGCGGCATGTCTACGCCAAAAGTTTGACGCATACGGGAAATCGCCTGGGTAGCTAAGAGGGAATGTCCCCCTCGTTCAAAGAAATCGTCGTGAATCCCGACTTGCTCTACGGAAAGCACCTGTGTCCAAATGTTAGTCACTATTTCTTCTGTTGGTGTGCGAGGTGCGACATACTCTTGTTGTGTGGTCAAAAGTCCCCAATCCGGTGTAGGCAGTGCCCGGTGGTCTACTTTTCCGTTGACCGTAAGCGGAATAGCATCCATCCAGACTATGCCTGCTGGAATCATGTAATCTGGCAATGTCTCTTTCAGATAGCGAGCGAGCTCCTCTGTAGCCGGCTTCTCTTCACCTATTGCAATCAGATAAGCAGCCAAACGATTTTCTCGTACGGTAATAACAGCTTCCCGAATCGCAGAGTGCTTTCTCATTGCGTTTTCGATTTCGCCTAATTCGATGCGGAAGCCGCGAATTTTCACCTGATTATCGATACGTCCGAGGAATTCAAGGTTACCGCCTTCCAGATAGCGCACCTGATCGCCTGTGCGATAAAGACGTTCGCCTTCCGCTCCAAACGGTTGAGTGATAAAGCGTTCCGCTGTAAGCTCTGGACGATTCCAGTAACCGCGTGCCAAACCTTTTCCACCAATGTACAGCTCACCTGGTACGCCTATAGGGACAGGCTTCAAATTGGCATCTAATACGTAGATGGTCGCATTGGCGATTGGGCGGCCAATTGGCGTGTTCGTGAGATTCGTATCCATAAGCATTAACGTGGTGCAAACAGTTGCTTCCGTTGGTCCGTAGCAATTGAAAAATTGACGATGATTTGCATAGCGAGTGATGAGCTCATAGCCTGGTGCTTCGCCACCGATCACTAATGTTTTCAGATCAGGTAGGTCGGCGTCAGGTAATGCCGCAAGTACAGCAGGAACCGTCATCACAGTCGTAATTTGTTTTTCTTGCAAGACGGAGATGAGTTCAGGGCCAGGCAAGAGCATTTCACGATCCTCAATGACTAAGGTCGCACCCGAAATCAATGCCATGACGATCTCTGCGACAGATACATCGAAGCTGAACGAACATAACTGTAGGACGCGGCTAGACGGCTGGACTTGGAACAAATCGATCAGGTAATAAGCCATATTCACCGCACTATGGTGTTCGACCATTACGCCTTTCGGCAAGCCAGTGGAACCAGATGTGTAAATGACATAAGCAAGATTTTGTTCTGTAATCCCACTCACCACATCGTGAGCAGGTTCATTCTCTAGAGCATTACTATCAAGGCAAATTACCTGAGCCTGCGTTGTAAGCAAATGGTTTGCCAGAGATTGCTGGGTCAACACGATGTTTGCCTGCGAATCCTCGATCATGTAGGCAATACGCTCTAGCGGATGTGCCGGGTCAATTGGAACATAGGCGGCACCTGCTTTCATCACACCGAGAATCCCGACGATCATTTCTGGAGAGCGCTCGATGCAAATACCGACGAGCGTATCTGGTTTCACGCCTTGGGCAAGGAGATGATGCGCCAATTGGTTCGCTCGCTGGTTCAGTTCGGCATACGTCATTTCCATCTCTTTGTACATGAGTGCGATGGCATCTGGCGTCATTTTTACTTGGTGTTCAAATGCTTGATGAATGCAAAGCCCGGTTGGATAATCCACCTTCGTTTCGTTCCACTCGCCCAAAACCTGCTCTTGTTCCATTTCGCTGATCATGCGCACATCAGCCAAAGTTTGATCAGGATTCGCTGTCATCGATTGGAGCAGACGAGTCATTTGCTCTAGGACACGTTCGATACGTACATGATCGAATCGGTTTTGATCAAAAACGATTTTGAGGACAAATTCTTTGCCAGGGCCACATACTACGGTAAGTGGATAGTTGGTTTGCTCCGCAGAGTCTACATCAGAAATCTGAATACTGCTGTCCGCTTCTTTTACAGACTCGTCGATCGGGTAGTTCTCAAAGATAAAAATACTTTCGAACAGAGAGGTGTTGCGCTCGAATTCGCTCCAGCTCTGGATGTCAACCAGCGGCGTGTACTCATATTGGCGAATCTCCAATTGCATTTCTTGCAATTCGCGCAGCCATACCCGAACGGTTTTGCTTGGATCAAGTGTGATTCGAACCGGAAGCGTATTGATGAACAGACCAACCATATTTTCTACGCCATGCAAATCGGCTGGACGTCCTGAACCAGTTGCCCCGAATACGACATCTGCTTCACCACTGTAAGCTCCCAGGATCATGCCCCACGCACTTTGTATGAATGTATTTAGCGTTACCTGATGCTGACGAGCAAATGATTGCAGATGTTCTGTAAACTCGGGCGAGAATCGGATAAAGCGCTCGTCGTAGGTTTTCGGTTCTCCAATGGATTGGAGAGCTTGTCCGAGATTGATTTGTGTCGGCCCGTATATCCCTTTCAAATGGTTGCGCCAAAAACGTTCTGCAGCTTCCAAGTCTTGACGCTGAATCCACGCAACATACTGGGAAAAAGGCTGTACAGCTCCAAGCTGAACGTCTCTTCCTTCTGCCAGCGCTAGATAAGCGGCAAACCAGTCTTTTAGGACAAGCGGCAAGCTCCAACCGTCCAGTAATACGTGGTGGAAGCTCCAGATAAAGCGATATGCTTCGTTGCTAATCCTGAACAAAGTCAAACGCATGAGAGGTGGCTCAGTAATAGAGAAGTTCCGCTTGCGATCCTCTTCCAAAAATGCGTCTAGCGCTGCTTTCTGCCTATCAATTGGTAAATGTCGCAGATCTCTTTCATCAACAGTCACCCGTACGTGCTTGCGGACAATTTGATGCGGATTGACTACCCCATCCCAGATAAAGGAGGTGCGCAGAATAGAATGACGATCGATGACTTTTTGCCATGCTTGTTGGAGTGCATCGACCTGCAAATGATGGATCGTCATGGAGAATTGAACCACATAGTCTCCGCCCTCTTGTTCGTACAGCGAATGGAAAAGCATTCCTTCCTGCAACGGCGTCAGTGGATATATGTTCTCGATGGAGTGATCTCTACCCACATAGGTGTCAAGTGTACGCTGATCTAGACGAGACAGCGGGAAGTCAGAAGGAGTATAACCTCCTGCTTCTTCGGAGCGGCAATGTGCCATAATCTCACGCAAGGCGTCCATATAATCGCGAGCAACTGCTTCTACCGTACTTTTCTCGTGGATGTTTTCGTTGTAAAACCAAGTGATATGCAGTTGTTCTCCGGAAATGACGCTGTTTACATCGATTAAAAGCGCGCGAATAGAATCAGGTGCAAGATTCGAGCCTCTCGATTCAGCAGCCATGCCAAACGTAGCGTTAGACGAAACTACCTGATCAAACTGGCCGAGGTAGTTGAAGCTGATCTCTGGCTTCATTCGAGTCTTCAACTGCTCTTTCAGCTCGTCATCCTGACGTAAGTAGTGCAGGATACCATAGCCAACCCCATTTTGCGGAATAGCTCGAAGCTGTTCTTTGACTGCTTTCAGCAGTTCGCTCCACGGTTTCGTATGGTCAAGTGTAAGCTGTACAGGATACATACTCGTAAACCAGCCAACTGTGCGGGATAAATCTGCTCCTTCCAAAATATCTTCGCGTCCATGCCCCTCGAGATGGAAAGATAACGTCTGTTTCCCTGTCCAGCGGTGCATCGCTTTTGTTAAGGCAGCGAGTAATACATCATTTATTTTCAAACGGTATGGAGAAAGTGTTTCCTGCAACAAGGCACGGGTTTCTCCTGCGTTTAACGAGAATGTTACTTGTTTGGTTGTCGCTTCCGTGTTCTGACTCGGTTCATAAAGGTGATCAATCGGGATCGGACTCACTTCATGAGCTTGTTTGAGCCAGTACTCTTTTTCTTGCAGGATGGCGTCTGAATTGGCATACGCGACTAATTGCTCAGCCCACATCTTGAACGAAGTCGTCTTTGCTGGCATTTGTACGTCTTGACCGTTTGCTATTTGATCATAGGTATGTTGCAGATCCTCCAGCAAAATACGCCACGATACACCGTCAACAACTAGGTGGTGAATGACGAGCAACAGTCGGCCAGCTTGCTCTTCGCCCATGTTGAAGTACACAGCCTGTACGACGGGACCTTCTGTGATATTTAGGCTCGCTTGTACTTCTTGTGAGATTTCCTCCAGCCTGGACTCCTGTTCCTGTTTTGGAAGATTAGAAATATCCACGCTACGGAATGGAACATTCTCTTCAAGACCTTCCATCATTTGTGTCCACATGCCGTCATAGTGTGAAAAGCGCATACGCAACGCATCATGATGAGCCAGCAGGCTCTCGATTGTTTGCTCCAGGACAACAAGGTCTACTGGTTGCTGAACAGTCAGAAGTACCGACTGATTCCAGTGGTGCAGCGACGGTTGATTGGAGTCAAAGAACCATTTTTGGATTGGAGTGAGCGGTACATTTCCAGTAACAGCGCCCTGCTCATTTTTCCATTTTGTATCAGTTTCTTGGCTCAAATCAGTAACAACACGTAGCAATTCTGCAATGGTTTGATTTTCAAAAAGTTGCTTGGGTGTGAAGCGAATTCCGGAATGATTGGCTCTTGCGACGATCTGGATACTGAGAATGGAGTCGCCGCCCAATTCGAAAAAGTTGTCGTAGATGCCGATGTTCGCAACACCCAGCACACTTTTCCAGATTTCCGCCAATTTCATTTCCAGATCCGTTGCAGGTGCTACAAAACCGCTATCCGCCTCATTTCGGGAATAGTCTGGGATTGGTAGCGCCCGGCGATCCACTTTTCCGTTTGGTGTCAGCGGGAAGCTGTCCAACTTCATGAAGGCGGATGGGATCATGTACTCTGGCAACTTATCCTTGAGATAGGAGCGCATCTCGATGTGAGTAACCTCTTTTTCTTCTGCAAAAACGAGGTAGGCAGCTAGGCGCTTGTCTCCAGGAGTTTCCTCTCTCACCATGAGTACGGTTTCTTTTACAGCCGGGTGGCTCTGCAACACCGTCTCGATTTCGCCTAGTTCAATGCGGAAGCCGCGAATTTTCACCTGATTGTCGATACGTCCGATAAACTCAATCCTGCCATCAGGCAAATAACGAACCAAGTCACCAGTACGGTACAGGCGAGAACCCCCTTGTGGGTCAAACGGATTCTCCACAAAACGTTCTGCGGTTAACTCCGGATTGTTTAAATAGCCAAGAGCGAGACCATCTCCGCCTATATACAATTCGCCTGCTGCACCCAGAGGGACAGGTTGTTGATGTTTGTCCAATACGTACACCGTGGTATTACTGATCGGTCGTCCGATTGGGAAGGAATTGATGCCTTCTGGAAGCTCCGTGACGGGATTGCAGCAAGTAAACGTCGTGTTTTCCGTCGGGCCATAGCCGTTAATCACCGTGATACCGTCAAGCGAAAGTACCTTACGTACATGTGATGCGGAGACCACATCCCCACCGACAAGTAGTTGGCGCACGCCACGCAAGTACTCTACTTTGTGGTCAACCATGACTGTAAACAGACCAGCCGTCAGCCAAAGTGTCGTCACCTTGTGATTCTGAATCGCCTCTCCCAGTTTATCGAGTGAAGGCTGATGTGGCGGCATCAACACCAGCTTCGCTCCGTTTAACAACGCACCCCAAATTTCAAAGGTAGCAGCATCAAACGATACGGTGGAGGCTTGCAAGAATACGTCCTCTTCCGAAATGGTCACGTAATTCGTGTTTTTGATCAGGCGAATAATCCCGCGATGGACGACCAGCACTCCTTTTGGTGTACCTGTTGACCCCGATGTGTAAATGACGTAGGCGAGGCTGTCGGCGGTCATTTCTACTTGAGGAGCAAGTGTACTTTCTTCTGCCCATTTCTCCCAAGCATGGTCGAGATTGAGAATGCTAAGCTCTTGTTCTTGCCACTTGTCAGACAAATGCTTCTGTGTCAATAAAATGGAAATCTGGGCATCTGCCAGCATGAAAGCCAGACGTTCTTCTGGATACGCAGGGTCAAGTGGCACATACGCTCCACCTGCTTTGAGAATCCCGAGCATACCAACGAACATATCTAACGAGCGATCTACGCAAAGCCCGACAAAAGTACCCGTTTCTACTCCTTTCTTTTGCAAGTAGTTGGCAAGCTGATTGGCTTTTGCTTCCAGCTCGGCGTAGGTCAACTGTTCTTCCCCCGCAACGATGGCGATACGATCTGGGTATTGGGCCGCTGTTTCGGCAAACAGTTGTGGAACAGTTTGATCCCGAGGGTAGTCGCTATCTGTGTTGTTAAGCTCTACCACCTGTTTATTTCGTTCGCTCTCCCTTAGAAGATCAAGTTTTTCAATCGACTCCTCTGGTTGGGAGATGATAGCCTCAAGCAGATTTTGCAAATGTCCAGTCATTCGCTCTATCGTCGATCTGTCGAACAAATCTGTGCTGTACTCAAAGGAAGCTACGAGTCCGTCTGCCTGCTCTCTCATTGTCAATGTGAGATCAAACTTGGAAGTCGTCAAATGTCGCTCAGAATCCAATGGTGTGAGCTGAATGCCAGACGTTACTACTTCCTCCAGCGGGAAGTTTTGCAGGACAAACATGACCTGGAACAACTGCGAGTAGCTGAGGCTACGCTCTAGCTGTAGCTCATCGACCAATTTTTCAAAAGGTAAATCTTGATGTGCATATGCCTCCAACGCTGTTTCGCGAACGCGTGCCAGTAATTCTGTAAATGTTACATCTCCTGTTACGTTGGTTCGGAGTGCCAAAGTATTGACGAAGAATCCAATCAAATTCTCTGTTTCTTGACGATTGCGTCCAGCTACCGGACTTCCCACAACGATGTCTTCTTGACCACTATAGCGATAAAGAAGGGTTTGGAATGCAGCCAGCAACGTCATAAACAAGGTAGAACTGGACTCCTGGCTAAGTACTTTCAATTTGGCGAGCAAGTCCGTAGAAAATGTCTCAGTGTAAATAGCTCCTTGATAGGATTGCACAGCAGGGCGCGAACGGTCTGTCGGCAGTGTTAGAAGAGGTTCTGCTCCACTCAGTTTTTCTTTCCAATACGTAACCTGCTGCTCTAAGATTTCGCCATCCAGCCACTCACGCTGCCATGTGGCAAAATCCGCATATTGAATCGGTAGGTCTGCCAGCTCTGGTGTTTCTTTTTTACTGAAGGCTTCGTAATTGGCAAGCAATTCGCGATAGAATATGCCCATCGACCAACCATCAGAGATGATGTGGTGCATGTTGATCAAGAAAACATATGCGTGATCATCTGTTTGGATCATCGTCGCGCGTATCAGCGGCCCTTGTCCAAGGGCAAAAGCTCGGGCCGTTTCGGCTTCAGCCAATTGCTCTATCTTTTGCTCTTTCTTTTCAGCTGATCGATCGCGTAAGTCCAGAATGTCCATTTTCCAGTCCATATGCGGATGAATCACTTGTATGGATTGTCCGTCTATTTCTTGGAACGTGGTACGCAAGCTTTCGTGACGCAAAATGATCGCCTGTAAACTCTTCTCCCATGCCACTACGTCGAGTTCGCCTTGCAAGCGAAGGGCAGATGGAATGTTGTACATCGGACTTTCTGGCATGAATTGATCAAAGAACCACAATCGCTGCTGGGCAAAAGACAACGGGAGATTGCTCTGTCTTGGTACAGGTTGAATCGATCCACCAATCGCTTCTTTCTCTCCCAAATGAAGTGCTGCTCCCTGTTCACTCCATGCTGCAATGGTCGGATGTTCAAAAATGGAGCGCACCGTCTGCTCTATTCCAAACGCCTCTCGTAGACGTGAAATGACTCGTGTCGCCAAAAGTGAATGTCCACCAAGCTCGAAAAAGTTATCGTGAATCCCCACTTTTTCGACTCCAAGCACCTGCGACCATATGTTGGCAATCAATTCTTCTACCTGATTGCGCGGCTCCATGTAGCCTTTGGCGGAAGCTGGATTTGTCCATTCCGGTTCCGGCAGTTTTTTGCGGTCGATTTTACCATTTACCGTCAAAGGCATCACATCAAGGAAAATATAAAATGAAGGCCTCATGAATTCTGGTAGCTTCGTTTTTGTCCATGCACGCAAATCAGAAGTTTCGAGCGTGATGTCTCCTGAAACGGTAAGATACGCAGTTAAATGCTTCTCGCCCGGCGTAATCTCACGGACCATGACCACAACTTCGTTCACAGACGGATGCAAGCTGAGTGCTGCTTCCACCTCACCTAATTCGATGCGGAAGCCGCGGATTTTCACCTGATTGTCGATACGACCGATAAACTCAATCGTGCCATCAGGCAAATAACGAACCAAGTCACCAGTACGGTACAGGCGAGAACCCCCTTGTGGGTCAAACGGATTCTTCACAAAACGTTCTGCGGTTAACTCCGGATTGTTCAAATAGCCAAGAGCGAGACCATCTCCGCCTATATATAATTCGCCTGCCGCACCCAGAGGGACAGGCTGTTGATGTTTGTCTAATACGTACACCGTGGTATTGCTGATCGGTCGGCCGATCGGGAAGGAGTTGACGCCTTCTGGAAGCTCCGTGACGGGATTGCAGCAAGTAAATGTCGTGTTTTCCGTCGGGCCATAGCCGTTAATCACCGTGATACCGTCAAGCGAAAGTACCTTGCGTACATGAGATGCGGAGACTACATCCCCACCGACAAGTAGTTGGCGCACGCCGCGCAAGTACTCCACCTTGTGATCAACCATGACCGTAAACAGACCAGCCGTCAGCCAAAGTATCGTCACCTTGTGATTCTGAATCGTCTCTCCCAGTTCATCGAGTGAAGGCTGATGTGGCGGCATCAACACCAGCTTCGCTCCGTTTAACAACGCACCCCAAATTTCAAAGGTAGCAGCATCGAACGATACAGTAGAGGCTTGCAGGAACACGTCCTCTTCCGTAATGGTCACGTAGTTCGTGTTTTTGATCAGGCGAACAATTCCGCGATGAACGACCAGCACTCCTTTTGGTGTACCTGTTGATCCAGATGTGTAAATGACATACGCGAGGCTGTCAGCTGTCATATCTACCTGGGGAGCAAGTGTGCTCTCTTCCGCCCATTTTTCCCCAGCATGGTCGAGATTGAGAATGGTAAGCTCTTGTCCTTGCCACTTGTCAGACAAATGCTCCTGTGTCAATAAAATGGAAATCTGGGCATCTGCCAGCATGAAAGCCAGACGTTGTTGGGGATACGCAGGGTCGAGTGGCACATACGCTCCACCTGCTTTGAGAATCCCGAGCATACCAACGAGCATATCTAACGAGCGTTCTACGCAAAGTCCGACAAAAGTACCTGTTGCTACTCCTTGCTTTTGCAAGTAGTTGGCAAGCTGGTTGGCTTTTGCCTCCAGCTCGGCGTAGGTCAACTGTTTTTCCCCTGCAACGATGGCGATACGATCTGGGTATTGGGCCGCTGTTTCGGCAAACAGTTGTTGAACGGTTTTATCACCAGGGTAATCGCTCGTAGTATCGTTTAGCCCGACCAGGAGATGCTGTCTTTCTTCTTGACTGATAAAAGAGATAGAGGACAGGCGTTGTTTGGGATTCTCGACGATGGCCACTAGAATGGATGCCATTTGGTCAAGTGTCCGTTCGATTGCCGCCTGCTCAAAGCGGTCTGTCCTGTATATCATTTTGATGCTAAACTGTTCGCCCGGAATCCCGACAATCGTGAGCGGATTATCTACTTCTTGGAAGTGCTGTACATTAGAGATGGAAAAACCGAATTCCTTCTCTTCCCCTTCTCCCAGCGGATAGTTCTCAAATACGAAAATACTTTCAAATAGTGGTAGTCCACGCGGTACATCCGTCCAGCCCTGGATATCCACCAATGGAGAGTATTCATACTGTCGGACTCTCGATTGCTGATCCTGTAACTCTTTGAACCACTGATCCAACGTTTGCTCAGGCTCGACTTTCGTTTTCATCGGCAACGTGTTGATAAACATTCCAACCATCTGCTCTACACCTGGCAGTTCGCTCGGGCGCCCGGAACCAGTTACGCCGTATACCACGCTTTCTTCTCCGCTCAAACGGCTGAGGAGAATGGCCCATGCCCCTTGCACGATAGTGTTGATCGTAACCTTATACGTTCGAGCTAATTTTAAGAGAGCTTTCGAGACCTCATCAGTCAAGGTTCGAGTCGATTCATGAATCCCTTTTTCCTGCTCTGAACCTCTCAAGGGATAAGATTCAAAGGGAAGAGGTGTGGGACTCTCGACGGACGTTAGGAACTCGCGCCAGAACTTTTCAGACTCCGTGTTGTCCTGACGGCGAAGCCAGGAGATATAATCTTTGAATGGCTTTGGCTGTGGAAGTCTCAAGTCCTTGCCTTGGCAGTACGCCTCATAGAAGTCGAGGACTTCCTGAAAAAGAATAGGGCTGCTCCATCCATCCAACAGCAAATGGTGAAAGGTCCAGATGAACTGGTGCACATCGTTGGCCTTTTTGATGACCGTTACTTGCATGAGGGGGGCTTCGCTCAAATCGAAGCCCGCCTCTTTTTCTTTTTGCAAAAACGATGTCAGCATGGTTTCTTGCTCTTCATCGGTGTGATGTGACCAGTCATCCTGACGTATGGAAAAAGGAACACTTTCGAAGACCACCTGAAGCGGCTTCTCCACTTCTTCCCAAAGGAATCCAGTACGCAAAATGGAATGTCTTTGAACCACTTTGTTCCAGGCTTTTTCAAAGTTGACGATGTCAAGCTCGCCTGTAAGAATGGCAATGTTCTGCACCATATAGGCTGAACCCTCAGAGTACAGCGAATGGAACAACATCCCTTCTTGCAGCGGGGATAAGGTGTATAGATCAGTAAAATCCCCCATTGGATTAATTCCCCTTTCTTTTCTTCAGCTTGGAGAGAACCTTGTTTAACTCCGTCTGACTCAAGTCTGCATCCTCGAAGTCTTCGACTCTATAGCTTTGTTTCTCCGCTTGTATCAGTGAACGCAGGATTTCCGTGAACTGATGGGCGAAAGTCTCGACGCTCGCTTCACTATGCAATGTCTCGCTGTATAGGAAGCTTAGGTTCAGCTTGCCTCCTGTGACTGCCCCTACCACATCAATCAGATGAGCCCTTCTGTTGTCCGGACTGATGTTGGAGCCTCTTTCTCCTGTCGCAAATCCAAACAGGGAATCTCCTTCTCCCGCCTGATTGAATTGTCCCAGATAGTTGAAGCTAATCGGTGGTTGCGGAATAGCCGCTAGCTTTTCGGACACCTCGTTATCTTTCGTCAGGTAGCGCAGGATGCCGTATCCAAGGCCTTTGTTCGGAATTTGTTGAAGCTTCTCTTTGACTATTACCAGCGCATTTTCCTGAGTCATGTTCTGATCCAGTCGAATCAGGAGTGGATACATGGACGTAAACCAGCCGACCGTGCGGGAGAGATCGACCTCCGAGAACAATTCTTCTCGACCGTGACCTTCTAGGTTGACTAGTAGGGACTGTTCTCCCGTCCACTTAGCGTGTGCCAATGCTAACGCGGTCAATAGAACATCATTGATTTGCGCGCGATAACGGGACGGTACTTTCTGTAACAGGGTTTCCGTCTCTTCTTCTTCCAGTGAAATCGTAATCGTCCGGCAGTTCCCTTCTGTGTTCAACTCACCGTCATGGATTGGCGGTGTAAAGGAGACCATCTCGTCTGCTGCAGTTATCCAGTACTCCTTTTCAGCGACAATACGTTCAGAAGATGCGTACTCATTCATTTTTACTGCCCATGCCTTGTAGGAGGTTGTCTTTGCTCGCAATTGAATCTCTGTTCCTTCAGCAGCTTGCCTATATGCCGTTTGCAAGTCTTCGATCAGAACTCGCCACGATACGCCGTCTACCGCCAAATGGTGGATGACAATCAGCAAGCGACCCGGTCGATCATATCCGAGATCGAAGTACACGATCTTCATGAGCGGTCCGTTTTCTAAATCTAGGCTCGCTTGTGCTTGGTGTGAAAGTTTTTCGATTCTTCTCATGTGCTGAGCTGGCGAGACCATGCTAAGATCCTCCAGCATGAGCAAACCTTCCGATTCGACTTCTGCGTGTGTCTGCTTCCACTGTCCATCTGTGTAGGTATAACGCAGGCGTAGCGCGTCGTGGTGAGTGAGCAGTTGGGTAATGGCTCGCTCCAGATGCTCTTCGTCCAATTGCTCATTTACTTGCAGGAGCATCGATTGGTTCCAGTGATGTGGTGTTGGTTGCTCTTGCTCGAAGAACCATTTTTGGATCGGCAATAGTGGAGCTTCACCTGTTACCATTCCTTGCTCTGCTTCCATTTTCGTGCTATGGCCTGCAACCTTTGCCAACTCTGCAATCGTTTGATGGTCAAAAAGATTTTTCGGAGTTAGATGGATGCCAGCTGTGTTTGCACGCGCGACGATTTGAATGCTGAGAATGGAGTCGCCCCCAAGCTCAAAAAAGTTATCGTGAATGCCGATGCGATCCATTCGGAGAACAGCGCACCAGATTTCCGTCAGTCTTTGTTCGATTAGGCTCGTAGCCTGTGCAAACGAATGAACATCTTGGCTGCGATCATAGACAGGGACTGGAAGTGCTTTTCTGTCTACTTTTCCGTTTGGCGTAAGCGGCAATTCATCCAGCATGACGAAAGCGGTCGGCACCATATAATCCGGAACATGTGCTTTGAAGTGTTGGCGCAGTTCGACTGTATCCATTTCTTGCTCCGCTTCTTTGACCGCATAAGCTACGAGCTGTTTCTTTCCTGGTTCATCTTCACGGACAATGACTACGGATGCGGCAAGTGAAGGGTGTTTGGCTAAAACTGCCTCTACTTCACTTAGCTCGATACGGAATCCGCGGATTTTTACCTGATTATCGATTCGGCCGATGAATTCGATGAGGCCATCTGGCAGGTAACGAACCAAGTCACCAGTCCGATAGAGTCGTGCCTGCGGATCGGTTGAGAACGGGTTGGGTACAAAGCGTTCTTCCGTCAAATCAGGACGATTCAAATATCCTGTAGCCAGACCATCTCCACCGATGTACAGCTCACCTGTTACACCAATTGGGACGGGGTGCATTTTGCCATCAAGAACGTACACAGTCGTATTCTTGATGGGACGGCCAATCGGGAAAGAACTAATCGTCTCTGGCAACTCCGTGACCGGATAGCAGCAGGTGAATGTCGTGTTTTCCGTTGGACCGTACCCGTTGATAATCGTGATCCCTTCGATTTCCAACGCTTTTCTTACGTGAGGAACCGAGACGACATCTCCACCCACGAGCAGTTGCCGAACCCCCGTCAGGTATTCTTTGTAATGATCGACCATCAGTGTGAACAGTCCCGCCGTCAGCCAAAACGTCGTAACCTTATGCGTCTGAATGGCTTGTCCCAACTCTTCCAAGGAAGGCAGATCAGGTGGCATCAGCACTAGCTTTGCCCCATTCAGCAAGCTGCCCCAAATCTCAAAGGTCGCCGCATCGAACGATACCGTGGACGCTTGCAGGAAAACGTCCTGCTCTGTGATCGTCACGTAGTCTGTTTCTTTGACGAGACGGGCAATGCCTCGATGGATGACAAGCGTTCCTTTTGGCAACCCGGTAGAACCAGAGGTGTAGATCACGTAAGCGAGACTTTCCGCTGTGGTGTCAATGTCAGGTGCCAGTTCACTTTCTTCGTCCATCATCACCCAGTCGCGATCCAGACAAATGACTGTATGCTCTCCAGGTGGGAGTGATGGTAGAAGCTGCTCCTGTGTGAGCAAAACAGTAACGTGAGCATCGTCCATCATGTATGCCAGACGTTCTTTTGGATAGTCCGAATCGAGCGGTACATAAGCCCCACCAGCTTTGAGAATCCCGAGCACCCCGATCAGCATTTCGAGAGAACGCTTCACGCAGATACCGACGAGTGAACCTGGGCGAACGCCTTGCTTTTGCAGGTAGTTAGCCACTTGGTTGGCTCGTGTCTCTAACTGGGAGTAAGTGAGACTCTGGTCACCCGCTACCACTGCTATGCGATTCGGGTAAAGCATCGCGGTCTGTTGGAACAATTGATCCACGCGTTGATCCCGTGGGTAAGCCGTCGTGGTGTCGTTCCATTCCACAAGCAGTTGCTCCTGTTCTGCCTGAGGCAAAAACGGCAATTGAGTAATGGTTAGTTCCGGCATCTGAACGATGGCTTCAAGTAAGTGATGGAA
The DNA here is from genome assembly GCF_013284245.2 of Brevibacillus sp. DP1.3A. Taxonomy (NCBI): domain Bacteria; kingdom Bacillati; phylum Bacillota; class Bacilli; order Caryophanales; family Paenibacillaceae; genus Brevibacillus; species Brevibacillus sp. DP1.3A. The sequence continues at coordinate 3,463,581 of NZ_CP085876.1, forward strand.
GTGCTGTGACATTCGCACAATCGTCGTTTCATCAAACAACGCTGTATTGTACTCAAACGTTGCGATCAGTTCATCTTGTTTTTCTGCCATGGTCAACGTCAGGTCGAACTTGGCGGTGACGAGGTGTTTGTCCATATCGAATTCCGATACGCGAATGCCAGCCTTTTCGTCTAAATCTAGCTGGAAGTTTTGGAGGACAAACATCACTTGGAACAGCGGCGAGTAACTGAGACTACGCTCTAGCGCCAGTTCATCGACCAATTTTTCAAACGGAAGATCCTGATAGGCATAGGCTTCTAGCGCCGTCTCCTTCACTCTTGCCAGTAAGTCACGGAATGTCGGTTCCCCTGACATGTTCGTACGGAGCACCAATGTATTAATGAAGAATCCAATCAATTGTTCCGTCTCTTGTCTATTGCGTCCTGCGACAGGGCTTCCGACGAGGATGTCTTCCTGTCCACTGTAGCGGTAGAGAAGAGTTTGGAAGGCAGCCAGCAAGGTCATGAACAGCGTCGATTCTTCTTTACGGCTAAGTGTTTGTAATTTGTCGAGAAGTTCACCTGCGAGCGTCGTTGAGTAAATCGCTCCCTCGTACGTTTGTACAGCAGGACGTGAACGGTCTGTCGGCAAGGTGAGAAGCGGTTCAGCACCACCTAATTTTCCACTCCAGTAAGAAAGTTGTTCGTCTAATACCGAACCTTGGAGCCACTCGCGTTGCCAAGCCGCGTAGTCAGCATACTGCACAGGTAAATCAGCCAATGCTGGTATATCGTTTTGGCTAATCGCTTCGTAGGAGGTGAACCATTCGCGAATGAATACTCCCATCGACCAACCGTCAGAGATGATGTGATGCATGTTCAAAAGGAAGACTGTTTCTTGCTCGCTTATGCGAATCAAGGTGGTACGGAACAACGGACCTTCGCTCAGGTTGAATGGCGTAGCTGCCTCTATTCCTGCCAGACGCTGTGTTTCTGCTTCGCACTCGTCCGTTGGTAGCTCCCGCAAGTCGATTACACGTAACGACTGTTCTTGGTAAGCGTGAATCATTTGTACGGCTTGCCCATCTACGTGGTCAAAGGTTGTCCGCAAGCTTTCATGGCGCTGGATCAGTACCTGCAAGCTCTTGTTCCAAGCCTCCAGTTTCAGGTCTCCGTGCAATCGCATCGCGGACGGGATGTTGTACAAGGCACTGTCTGGCATCAGACGATCCAGGAACCACAGACGTTGTTGCGCAAAGGACAATGGCAGATGACCTTCCCGTGAAACAGGTACGATCGAAGCTCCGGTTGTTTCTTGCAAAAAGCTTCCGAGTGCTTCGGACAGTTCTGCAACGGTTGGGTTTTCGAAAAGCGTACGGATAGGTACTTCTCCTGCAAACATGTCACGAAGACGGGAAATGACCCGTGTCGCTAAGAGAGAATGCCCACCCAACTCGAAGAAGTTGTCATGAATCCCGACTTTTTCGATACCGAGCACATGCGACCAGATTGTGGTGACCAGCTCCTCCGTTTGGGTGCGTGGCGCTACATACTCTTGAGTAGAAGCCATCTGCCCCCACTCCGGCTCTGGCAGTTGCTTCCGGTCGATCTTGCCGTTCGGTGTGAGCGGCATAGCGTCCAGCCAGACAAAGACTGATGGAACCATAAACTCTGGCAATTTTGCTTTTGCCCAGACCGCTAAGTCAGTGGCCTCTTCGCTACTTTCGTCTTTTGTCGTCACATACGCCGCCAGACGTTTGTCACCCAGCTTGTCTTCTCTTGCCATCACCACGGCTTCCTTGACAGCCGGATGGGTGCGAAGGACAGCCTCCAACTCTCCCAACTCGATCCGATAGCCGCGAATCTTCACCTGGTGGTCAATTCGTCCCAAATACTCGATTTGACCATCTGGGAGATACCTGACCAAGTCACCGGTGCCGTACATCCGTGCATGCGGGTCAGCGTGGAATGGATTGGACAAGAATTGTTCTGCTGTCAGCTCGGGGCGATTCAGGTACCCGCGAGCCAATCCGTCACCGCCAAGATACAGTTCCCCAGGTAAGCCCAATGGTACAGGTTGTAGGTTGGTATCAAGAATATACGCTTGTGTGTTGGACAAAGGACGGCCAATCGTCGGTTCTGACGTGGCGCCTTTGGTGACCTGTACATACGTGGAGTAGGTCGTATCTTCAGACGGACCATAAAGATTAAAGACTTTTTCGACATGCTCCAGTGCATATAGGCTTTGCACCAATGTGTTTGGCAGTGGCTCTCCAGCTAGGTTGACCACTCGTACCGTCGACGGGATCGCGTTCATCCGCACCAGTTCTTTCGCCGCAGATGGAACGGTATTGATTAAGGTCACTTCGTTGACTGCTGGCAGGCTCGGTACATGCAAGGCGTTGTCAGCCAAGATGACTTTCCCGCCGTAGCTTAAGGTCACGAATATTTCATAGACAGACAGATCGAAGCAGATGGAAGTGGAAGCGAGCACGCCACTCATTTCTTCAGCCGAAAAGATAGTTTTCGCCCAAGCGATGAAGGCAATGACACTACTGTGCTGAATCGCTACCCCTTTAGGCAGACCTGTCGACCCCGAGGTGTAAATGACATACGAAAGGTTCGTTGGCTCTACCAGATTGAGCAAGTTCTCTTCGCTTTTCTCTGCAATAAGCTCCCAGTCACGATCCAGGCAGATCACTTGTGCTGGATGTTCAGGCAGCATGGATAGCAGGCTTTCTTGGGTCAACAGGATCGCCGCTTGCGAATCCTCCAAGGTATAGCCGATTCTCTCTTGTGGATACGCGGGATCAATCGGTACATACGCCCCACCAGCTTTGAGAATCCCCATCATCGCTACGATCATCTCAGTCGTGCGTTCCATGAGAACAGCGACCAAGACCTCTGGACCGATCCCTTGCGCACGCAGATAGTGAGCCAACTGGTTTGCTCGTCGGTTCAGCTCCGCGTACGTCAGTCTTTCTTCTCCGACGATTAAAGCCTCGGCATCCGGTGTAGCGACTACTTGTGCTTCAAACAGCTGGTGCATCACTGCATCACGAGCATATTCCGTTTCCGTTGCGTTCCATTCCACTACCAGCTTGTGGCGTTCCTCATCCGTAATAAATGAAAGTGTAGTCAGCGGCTGTTCCGCTTGTGCAGTTAGGGCATGTAAAACCTGCGACATCTGTTCTAATACTTTAACAATCACTTCCGTATCAAAACGCCCTTGCTCATAGATCAATTTGAGAGCAAGTTCATCGCCAGGAGCCGCCACCAATGTCAGTGGGTAATTGGTTTGCTCCACTGCTTGGACTTCACTCAGCGACACCCCAGAATCTGAATCCTCACTCGTGCTGTTCAAGTAGTTCTCAAAAACGAGAATACTGTCAAACAACGATTGTCCATGTGGAACCTCACTCCAGCCTTGGACGTCTACAAGTGGTGTGTATTCATACTGGCGGATGTCTAATTGTGTCTTTTGCAAGTGTTGTAACCATTCCTGTATCGTTTGGCTTGGATCAAACATGACGCGGACAGGTAACGTATTAATAAAGAGTCCTACCATGTTTTCCACTCCTGGCAGCTCTGCTGGACGACCAGAAACTGTCGTTCCAAAGACAACATCGTCTGATCCGCTGTAACCGCTCAGGATGAGTGCCCATGCCCCTTGTACTAACGTATTTAGCGTCAACTGCTGCTTGCGGGCAAAAGCTTGCAGGTGGGCCGTTACTTCCTTGGATAAGTAAACGGTTCGATCTCTGTAGGTTTTAGGCTGTATGGCATGACTGCCTGCTTTTCCTATAGCAAGTGGTGTTGACTCGTAGAAACCTTTTAACTGCTCACGCCAATAGCGCTCTGCAACTTGCTTATCTTGCTTATTGATCCATGCGATATAGCGACTGAATGGTTGGACTGCTTCTAATTTTTCTTCTTCGCCTCTATAGATCGCTTGGTAACTTGCCTGCCAATCTTGCAAGATAAGTGGCATACTCCAGCCATCTAGCAAGATATGATGGAAGCTCCATAAGAAGCGATACGTATTATCGTTTGTGGAAAACAATGTCCAACGCATTAATGGCGCCTGATTAAACTGGAAGTTTCGCACGCGGTCTTTTTCCATGTACGCTTGGATTTCAGCTTCCTGTTTAGCGACATCCACATGGCGTAGGTCGATTTTATCTATGCTTACTTTTACTTGTTTTCGGACAATTTGATGCGGTTGTTCCAAACCTTCCCATATAAAGGAGGTACGAAGAATCGAATGACGGTCGACTATTTTCTGCCATGCCTGCTCGAATGCTTCCAAGCTAATATCTCGCATTGTCATGAGGAACTGTACAACATAATCGCCACCCTCTTGTTCATACAGAGAGTGGAACAGCATCCCCTCTTGCAGTGGAGTCAGCGAGTATACACTTTCGATCTGACGATCCGAAGCGATGTATTTGTCGATAGACTGCTGATTTAGATTAGCCAGTGGGAAGTCTGACGGTGTGTAGCCGATTTCTTCTGCCGATTGAGTGTAAGACATAATCTCTCGCAGTGCTTCCATGTAATCATCAGCAACCGCCGCAATCGTCTGTTCGTCATGGATGTTTTCGTTGTACAACCAGGTGACGTGTAGCTGATCTCCTGTAACCGCACTAATGATATCTAGCAAGTTCTCTCGAATCGAATCAGGGGCAAGATTGGCTCCACTGCATTCAGACGCTATGCCAAAAGTAGAGGAAACCGCCACCGTCTGATCAAATTGCCCAAGATAGTTGAAGCTGATTTGCGGTTTCGGTTGGGCGTTCAGGTGGTGGTGTAGTTCAAGATCATCACTTAGATAGCGCAAAATCCCATAGCCAACACCCTTATTTGGAATCTGGCGGAGCTGTTCCTTGACTGTCTTCAGCGTATGTCCCCAAGTTTTTTCTTGCTCGATAGAGATCTGTAACGGGTACATACTTGTGAACCAGCCAACCGTATGGGATAAATCTGCCCCTTCGATAATCTCCTCGCGTCCATGCCCTTCCAGAAGTACGACCATCGTCTCTTTTCTTGTCCATCGAGTCAGTGCTTTTGCTAAGGAAGCAAGCAATACGTCATTGATTTGCAGCCGGTAGGAAGGGAGCGTTTCGTGAAGCAAGTTGCGCGTCTCTTCGGCGGTCAGCGTAAGTGTAATCTGTTTCGTGGATGCCTCGGTGTTTTGGGCTGACTCATACGTACGGTCTACAGGAAGTGGCTCCACTTCATATGCTTGATTTGTCCAAAAGTTTTTTTCCATTTCGAGCGCATCAGAGTTGGCATAAGCGTGTAACTGTTCAGCCCATGCCTTAAACGAGGTCGTTTTTGACGGCAATTGCACCGCCTGACCATTTACAGCTTGCTCATAAGCCGCCTGCAAGTCTTCCAGCAAAATGCGCCAGGATACCCCGTCGACTACCAAGTGATGAATAGCGAGCAGGAGTCGTCCCGCGCGTTCTTTTCCAAGGTGGAAGTACACTGCTCGGAACATCGGGCCTTCTGTGATGTTCAGACTCGCCTGCTTCTCGCCTGCAATTTCTTCCAATCGCGCGAATTGTTCCTCTGGTGAGATGTCAGTCAAATCAACCAAATCGAAAGGTGCAGGTTCGCCCAAGCCCTCGATGTGTTGTGACCATAAACCGTCGTTGTTGGTATAACGCATGCGTAAAGCATCGTGGTGTGCAAGCAACTCGGTAATGGCACGCTCCAATGCGTCCGTATCCACCGGTTCCTCGACTGTCAACAAGAAGGATTGATTCCAGTGATGGATAGACGGTTGATTTGCGGCAAAGAACCACTTCTGGATTGGTGTAAGCAACACATTTCCGGTCACAATGCCTTGCTCCGCCAGTTGAATAGCGTTTTCCCCGTTTCCAGTGGTTGAAACGAGAGCTGCCAGTTCAGCGATTGTTTGGTTTTCAAAGATCTGTTTAGGTGTAAGACGAATCCCTGCTTGGTTAGCCCGAGAGACGATTTGGATACTCAGGATCGAGTCTCCTCCGAGTTCGAAGAAGTTGGAGTTGATACTGATTTCTTCGATTCTGAGAACGTCTTGCCAAATCTCAGACAGTTTGCGCTCGATATTGGTATGTGGTGCAACGTAGTGCTCATCACTTGTGTTCGCATAGTCAGGTTTTGGCAGGGCCCTACGGTCTACTTTCCCGTTTGGCGTAAGCGGCAATTCATCCAGCATGACGAAAGCAGATGGCACCATATAATCCGGAACATGTGCTTTGAAGTGCTTGCGCAGTTCGGCTGTATCCATTTCTTGCTCCGCTTCTTTGACCGCATAAGCTACGAGCTGTTTCTTGCCCGGTTCATCTTCTCGAACAATGACAACGGATGCGACAAGATCTGGGTGTTTGGCTAAAACTGCCTCTACTTCACTCAGCTCGATACGGAATCCGCGGATTTTCACCTGATTATCGATTCGGCCGATGAATTCGATAAGACCATCGGGCAGATAACGAACCAAGTCACCCGTTCGATAGAGTCGTGCCTGCGGATCGGTTGAGAACGGGTTGGGTACAAAACGTTCTTCCGTCAAATCAGGACGATTCAAATATCCTGTAGCCAGACCATCTCCACCGATGTACAGCTCACCTGTTACGCCAATCGGGACGGGCTGTATTTTGCCATCAAGAACGTACACAGTCGTATTCTTGATGGGACGGCCAATCGGGAAAGAACTATTCGTCTCTGGCAACTCCGTGACCGGATAGCAGCAGGTGAATGTCGTGTTTTCCGTTGGACCGTACCCGTTGATAATCGTTAGTCCTTCGATTTCCAACGCTTTTCTTACGTGAGGAACCGAGACGACATCTCCACCCACGAGCAGTTGCCGAACCCCCGTCAGGTATTCTTTGTGATGATCCACCATCAGTGTGAACAGTCCCGCTGTCAGCCAAAGCGTTGTAACCTTATGCTTCTGAATGGCCTGTCCCAACTCTTCCAAGGAAGGTAGATCAGGTGGCATCAGCACTAGCTTTGCCCCATTCAGCAAGCTGCCCCAAATCTCAAAGGTCGCCGCATCGAATGATACCGTCGATGCTTGCAGGAAAACATCCTGTTCTGTGATCGTCACGTAATCAGTTTCTTTGACGAGACGGACAATGCCTCGATGGATGACAAGCGTTCCTTTTGGCAACCCGGTAGAACCAGAGGTGTAGATCACGTAAGCGAGACTTTCCGCTGTGGTGTCAATGTCAGGTGCACGTTCACTTTCTTCGGCAATCATCGCCCAGTCGCGATCCAGACAAATCACGGTATGCTCTCCAGATGGAAGTGACGATAGAAGCTGCTCCTGCGTGAGCAAAACAGTGACTTGCGCGTCGTCCATCATGTAGGCCAAACGTTCTTTTGGATAATCCGAATCGAGCGGTACATAAGCCCCACCAGCTTTGAGAATCCCGAGCACCCCGATCAGCATTTCGAGAGAACGCTTCACGCAGATACCGACGAGTGAACCTGAGCGAACGCCTTGTTTTTGCAGGTAGTTCGCTACTTGGTTGGCTCGTGTCTCTAACTGGGAGTATGTGAGGCTCTGGTCTCCCGCTACCAATGCTATGCGATTCGGGTAAAGCATCGCGGTCTGCTGGAACAATTGATCCACACGTTGATCCCGTGGGTAAGCCGTCGTGCTGTCGTTCCATTCCACAAGCAATTGCTCCCGTTCTGCCTGAGGCAAAAACGGCAATTGAGTAATGGTCTGCTCCGGCATCTGAACGATGGCTTCGAGTAAGTGATGGAAGTGCTGTGACATTCGCACAATCGTCGTTTCATCAAACAGCGCTGTATTGTACTCAAACGTTGCGATCAATCCGTTTTGTCTTTCTGTCATCGTCAACGTCAGGTCGAACTTGGCGGTGACGAGGTGTTTGTCCATATCGAATTCCGATACGCGAATGCCAGCCTTTTCGTCTAAATCTAGCTGGAAGTTTTGGAGGACAAACATCACTTGGAACAGCGGCGAGTAGCTGAGACTACGCTCTAGCGCTAGTTCATCGACCAATTTTTCAAACGGAAGATCCTGATGAGCATAAGCTTCGAGCGCCGTCTCTTTCACTCTCGCCAGCAAATCACGGAATGTCGGTTCTCCTGACAGATCCGTACGTAGCACCAATGTATTAATGAAAAAACCGATGAGCGACTCGGTCTCCTCCCGATTTCGTCCTGCAACCGGGCTTCCGACGAGGATGTCTTCCTGTCCACTGTAGCGGTAGAGCAAAGTTTGGAAGGCAGTCAGCAGTGTCATGAACAGCGTCGATCCTTCTTCACGGCTGAGCAAATTCAACTTTGCTAACAGTTCAGCTGAAAGTGTAATGGTATGCATCGCGCCAACGTGGCCTTGAACGGCTGGACGCGGACGATCTGTCGGCAAAGCTAATAGTGGTTCGGCATCGACTAGCTTTTCTTTCCAGTACGCTAGCTGTTGCGTAAGCACATCTTCTTCCATCCACTTCCGTTGCCATACAGCGTAATCGGCGTACTGCAATGTCAGATCAGCTAATGCAGGTTCTTTGCCGTGAACAAATGCCTCGTACAGTGCTCGCATTTCTTTGATGAAAATACCGATAGACCAGCCATCGAAAATAATATGGTGCATGTTAAATAAGAAGACGGCCTCTTGCTCGCTTATGCGAATCAAGGTGGTACGGAACAACGGACCTTCGCTCAGGTTGAATGGCGTAGCTGCCTCTATTCCTGCCAGACGCTGTGTTTCTGCTTCACACTCGTCCGTTGGTAGCTCGCTCAAGTCGATTACACGTAGCGACTGCTCTTGGTAAGGGTGAATGATTTGAACGGCTTGCCCATTGACGTGGTCAAAGGTTGTCCGCAAGCTTTCGTGGCGCTGGATCAGTACCTGCAAGCTCTTGTTCCAAGCCTCCAGTTTCAGATCCCCGTGCAATCGCATCGCGGACGGGATGTTGTACAAGGCGCTGTTTGGCATCAGACGATCCAGGAACCACAGACGTTGTTGCGCAAAGGACAATGGCAGTTGACCTTCCCGTGAAACAGGTACGATCGAAGCTCCGGTTGTTTCTTGCAAAAAGCTTCCGAGTGCTTCGGACAGTTCTGCAACGGTTGGGTTTTCGAAAAGTGTACGGATAGGTACTTCCCCTGCAAACATGTCACGAAGACGGGAAATGACCCGTGTCGCTAAGAGAGAATGTCCGCCCAACTCGAAGAAGTTGTCATGAATCCCAACTTTTTCGATCCCGAGTACGTGCGACCAGCTCGTGGCTATCAGCTCCTCCGTTTGGGTGCGTGGCGCTACATACTCTTGTGTAGAAGCCATCTGCCCCCACTCCGGCTCTGGCAGTTGCTTCCGGTCGATCTTGCCGTTCGGTGTGAGTGGCATAGCGTCCAGCCAGACAAAGACTGATGGAACCATAAACTCCGGTAATTTTGCTTTTGCCCATGCCGCAAAGTCAGTGCCGTCTTCCCTACTTTCCTCTTCTGTCGTCACATACGCTGCCAGACGTTTGTCACCCAGCTTGTCTTCTCTTGCCATCACCACGGCTTCCTTGACAGCTGGATGGGTTCGAAGGACAGCCTCCAACTCTCCCAACTCGATCCGATAGCCGCGAATCTTTACCTGATGGTCAATTCGCCCCAAATACTCGATTTCTCCATCTGGGAGATAACGGACCAAGTCGCCAGTGCTGTACATCCGTGCATGCGGGTCAGCGTGGAATGGATTGGACAAGAAACGTTCTGCCGTCAGCTCTGGGCGATTCAGGTACCCGCGAGCCAATCCTTCCCCGCCAAGATACAGTTCCCCCGGTAAGCCCAATGGTACAGGTTGTAGGTTGGTATCAAGAATATACGCTTGTGTGTTGGACAAAGGACGGCCAATCGTCGGTTCTGACGTGGCGCCTTTGGTGACCTGTACATACGTGGAGTAGGTCGTATCTTCAGACGGACCATAAAGATTAAAGACTTTTTCGACATGCTCCAGTGCATATAGGCTTTGCACCAATGTGTTTGGCAGTGGCTCTCCAGCTAGGTTGACCACTCGTACCGTCGACGGGATCGCGTTCATCCGCACCAGTTCTTTCGCCGCAGATGGAACGGTATTGATTAAGGTCACTTCGTTGACTGCTGGCAGGCTCGGTACATGCAAGGCGTTGTCAGCCAAGATGACTTTCCCGCCGTAGCTTAAGGTCACGAATATTTCATAAACAGACAAATCGAAGCAGATGGAAGTGGAGGCGAGCACCCCACTCATTTCTTCAGCCGAAAAGACGGTTTTCGCCCAGGCGATAAAGGCAAGGACACTGCTGTGCTGAATCGCTACCCCTTTGGGCAGACCTGTCGAGCCCGAGGTGTAAATGACATAGGAAAGGCTCGTTGGTAACGCCAAATTTGGCAGGTTCTCTTCGCTTTGCTCCGCGATGAGCTCCCAGTCACGATCCAGGCAGATCACTTGTGCTGGATGTTCAGGCAGCATCGACAGCAAGCTTTCTTGGGTCAACAGGATCGCCGCTTGCGAATCCTCCAACGTATAGCCGATTCTCTCCTGTGGATACGCGGGATCAATCGGTACATACGCGCCGCCAGCTTTGAGAATACCCATCATCGCTACGATCATCTCAGTCGTACGTTCCATAAGAACAGCGACCAAGACCTCTGGGCCGATGCCTTGCGCACGCAGATAGTGAGCCAACTGGTTTGCTCGTCGGTTCAGCTCCGCGTACGTCAGTCTTTCTTCTCCGACGATTAAAGCCTCGGCATCCGGTGTTGCGACTACTTGTGCTTCAAATAGTTGGTGCATCACTGCGTCACGAGCATATTCCGTTTCCGTTGCGTTCCATTCCACTACCAGCTTGTGGCGTTCCTCGTCTGTGATGAATGAAATGGTAGAGAGATGTTCCGTAGGCTGAGCCATCATTGACTCTAATACTTTGATCAATTGAGCCAATACCTTATCCATGGTGAACTGCTCGAATCGATTGGTTTCATAAATCAGCTTGAGCATTAGCTCTTCGCCAGGCGCTGCCACCAATGTCAATGGATAGTTCGTCTGCTCAACTGCTTTGATTGCGTTTAGCGACATGTCTGTATTGGCATTTGTTTTTGCACCAGACAAGTAGTTCTCGAAAACGAGTATGCTGTCAAACAACGCCTGTCCAAGTGGCACTTCGCTCCAGCTTTGAATGTCAACGAGCGGCGTGAACTCGTACTGACGTATCTCACTCTGTTCCTGTTGGATGTTCTGCAGCCAGTCGATCACCGTCATTTGTTCCGAGAAAAGTACGCGAACAGGCAGAGTATTGATAAACAGACCCACCATGGAGTCCACTCCACGCAAATCTGTAGGACGTCCCAGGTTGGTTGTCCCAAATACCACTTCCGACTCACCTGCGTAACGACTTAAAATCAAGGCCCACGCACCTTGGACCAGCGTATTCATCGTCAGTTGATGCCTACGGGCAAAAGTTTGCAGACTCGCAGTTGTTTCCTTCGATAAAAGAGTCATATGATCTGCGTATTCTTTTTGTTGCACAGCCCTTCCACCCGGGTTCCCCATGCTAAGGGGAGTTGGTATTCGGAAGCCCCGCAGATGATTTCGCCAATACTGCTCTGATACCTCAAGACTCTGCTGCTTTAACCAGGCAATATAAGAGGAAAACGGAGGAGCGACAGACAGTTTTGCTTCGGTACCATCAACAGATGCCTGATAATAGGCCAACCAATCGTTAAGGACGATCGGTGTACTCCAACCATCCAACAACATATGGTGAAAGCTCCAAACGAGTTGACTGGTTTTCGAATCTAGACGAATCAACGACCACCGCATCAATGGCGGGTGAGCGAGATCAAAGCCTAGCTTGCGATCTTGTTCGAGATAGGTTTGCAAGTTCGCTTCTTGCTTTTCTTTCGTTAAGTGACTCCAGTCCAGTTGTTCGACATGTGCTTTTACTTTTGTATGAACAACCTGATGTGGTTTTTCTAATCCGCTCCATAAGAAGGAGGTTCGGAGGATGGCATGACGCTCAACAACTTTTTGCCATGCTTCTGAAAACATCGCCACATTCAAGTGATCCAAATTCACGACCAGTTGAACGACGTAGTCCCCGCCTTCTTGCTCATAAAGTGAGTGGAACAGCATCCCCTCTTGTAACGGGGTGAGCGTGTAAATGTTCTCGATCAGACGATTGTTTCCGATGAACTTGTCGAGGCTTTTTTGATCCAACTCTGCCAATGCGAAATCGGATGGTGTATAGCCACCTGCCTCTTCAGAGCGACAATGGGCAATGATCGCTTGCAATGATTGCACATAGTCACGAGCAAGCTCTTCAATCGTTTGTTGTTCGTACATATCGCCGCTGTACGTCCAGGTCATTTCTAACTGATCTCCCGCCACCATGCTCTGGAAATCAAGTTTATGGAGTCGGGCTTCATCCTTGCTCAGATTTGATGCTGACCAGTTCGGAATGATCTGGAACAAGGAAGAATCAGCCGTTTGATCCTGATCAAATTGTCCTAAATAATTGAAGCTAATCTCAGGTTGCGGATAAGCTTGCAGGGTATTTAACGTTTGTTCATCTTTGCTTACATAACGATGAATGCCGTAGCCAATCCCTTTGTCAGGAATCGTGCGCAATTGTTCTTTGACTGATTTTATCAGGGAACCCCAAGGCGTCTTTGGCTCCATTTCCAGCAAGACCGGGTACATGATTGTGAACCAGCCTACTGTACGAGAAATGTCCACGCCATCGATGATCTCTTCACGCCCGTGTCCCTCCACTGAAACATAGAGTGTCTCTTGCCCCGTCCAGTTGTTATAGGCTCGGATCAAAGCACTGAGTAACACGTCGTTAATCTGAGTACGGTAAGCGGCTGGTACCTCCTGCAATAAGGCACGAGTCTCGTCCACATCCAGTTTTATCTTTACTTGAACGGCCAGACTTTCTGTGTTCTTTCCATTTGGATGGTCAACAGGCAGGTTGAGTACATGACTTGTATCCAGATTCGCCCAGTATTCGTCGACTACGCTTTGCTCTGCGTACTGTGTCAACTGTTCCGACCATTGCTTGAAAGAAGTCGTTTTCTGAGGCAAATTCAGCTGTTGCAACCCTGTCAATTGTTGATAGGCCATTTGCAAGTCTTCCAGAATAATTCTCCAAGAAACACCATCGACAGCGAGATGATGAATCGCAATGAACAGACGCTGTTTGGCCCCGCATTGGAAGTATGCAGCACGAAGCAATGGTCCTTTTTCGATATCCAGACTTTCTTGTAGCTGGTCTGCAATGGCTTGCATTTGTTCCTCTATGTCCGTTTCAAGTACAGCTGTCAAATCTACTACCTGAAACACGTCCTCATCCGAAACGACATCATGATATTGCTCCCATTTTCCGTTGACGTTCCGAAAACGCAGGCGCAAGGCATCATGGTGAGCAAGAATCGTCGCAAAAGCTTTTGCCAATAAACTTGCATCCATCTCTTCACGCACAGCAAGCATGACAGATTGATTCCAGTGGTTTACATGGCAAATTTCCTGCTCAAAGAACCACGTCTGAATGGGTGTCAGAGGCAATTCGCCTGTAACAACACCCTGCTCCATTTGCACTTGTGGTGCATCCTCAAGAACAACGACACTTGCAGCCAATTCTGCCAATGTTTGAGAGTCAAACAAGTGCTTTGGTGTAAATCTGATACCCGCCTGATTGGCACGCGACACAATTTGAATAGTCAGAATCGAATCGCCGCCCAGTTCAAAAAAGTTATCGTGAATCCCGATTGACTCTACACCTAGAACTCCTTGCCAGATTTCGGCCAGCTTGTGTTCTATTTCTGTTTGTGGGGCAACAAAGCAATCTTCCCATTGAGCTCGCAAGGCATCGGGTACCGGCAAAGCACGGCGATCAACTTTTCCGTTTGGAGTGAGAGGCAGGGCATCCATCAGTATGATGACAGATGGCACCATGTAGTCTGGAAGTCTATCTTTCAAAGACTGACGCAATTCATTCGTCTGTACCTCTTCTCCCTCATGAAGCACGGCATAAGCCACCAGTCGTTTCACTCCAGGCGTCAAGTCTTCCCTGACGATCACCACTGCTTCCGAAACAGCTGAATGTGCATACAAGGCCGACTCTATTTCCCCCAGCTCAACCCTGAATCCCCGAATGCTTACTTGATCATCGGCGCGTCCAATAAACTCCAAATTGCCATCTACCAAATAGCGAACCAAGTCGCCAGTGCGATACATCCGTGCCCCTTCATCTGTAGAGAACGGATTGGGTACAAAGCTGGCTTCCGTCAGATCAGGACGGTTCAGATAGCCGCGTGCTAAGCTTTTCCCCGCGATGTAAAGTTCCCCGACAACTCCTACAGGCACAGGCTTTCTGCTTGCGTCGAGTACATAGACAGATACGTTGTCAATGGGACGTCCAATGGAAGGAGCCGCTTCTCGTTCTCCCTGCACGGGCACGATGCCAGCAGTAGCAACGACAGTATTTTCTGTTGGTCCGTATTGGTTTACCAACGTAAACGGTACATTCGCAGACGGGTAATGGTGCAAGGTATCACCACCCGTCAACATGTAGCGCAATGCTGAGTCGGCTGGCCAATTCAAGGTAAGCAGGCTCTCTGCCAAAGGCGTTGGTAAAAAGCTTATTGTGATGCCTGATTCGACTAACCAAGTACGCAGTTTTTCCGGTACGAGACGAATCTCTTCCTGTGGCAGGCAAATCGTAGCACCTGCCGTCAAATACGGCCAAATCTCCCACACCGAAGCATCAAAAGCTGTACCTGCTATTTGCGATGCACGGTTCGCAGCGATTACGTTGTACGCTCGCTGATGCCAATTGACTAGATTCAAGAGTGATCCGTGCTCGATCTCCACTCCCTTTGGTGTTCCTGTAGAACCTGACGTATAGATGACATAGGCGAGTTGTTCTGCTTTGGCCGTAACCGCTGGCGCAACCGAACTCATCTCAGCAATGACATGCCAATCTCGATCCAAGCAAAGGAACGTTGCAGCGTCTTTTGGTAATGCACCTACCAACCGCTCTTGGGTTAAGACCAATGACATCTGTGAGTTCCTGATCATAAAAGCGAGTCGTTCTTGGGGGTATGCAGGGTCCATCGGCACATAAGCGGCACCTGCTTTGAGAATCGCGAGTTGACCGATCACCATCTCGATGGAACGCTCCACGCAGATTCCTACCAAGTCTTCCGAGCCAACCCCTTGTTTTAGCAAGAGATGAGCGAGCTGATTGGCCTTCGCATCCAGGTCTGCATAGGTGATTGCACCTTGCTCACCCGAAACGGCAATCTGATCAGGCAACGTTTGTGCCAGTTGGGCAACACGTTCGTGCACGCAAAGATCGCGGGAATAATCAACCTCAGTATCATTCCAACCGACGAGTAGCTGATCTCGTTCTACATCGCCTAACAGTTCCACTTCCGTTATTTTCTGTGCTGGGTTGGTCGCAATAGCTTGCAAAAGATTGCGGAAATGCTCAGCCATGCGCTCAATCGTCGTACGATCAAATAGATCTGTGCTGTATTCAAACACACCCTTGAATCCGTAATCCTCGTCTTCAATCATAGTGAGAGTCAAATCAAATTTGGTCGTCTTGTTGAGATTGACTTCATTAGGTGTAATGGATATCGTCTCGCCTTTCCGTACACCCGTTGACATTCCCTGTACGGAGAAAAGTACCTGGAATAGCGGCGAATAGCTAAGACTGCGCTCAATTTGTAATTCATCGACCAATCTTTCAAAAGGAATATCCTGATTGGCAAAAGCATCAAATGCCGTCTCACGAACACGTCGTAACAGCTCAACGAATGTAGGCTCGTTAGACAGGTCAGTACGAAGAACCAGCATGTTGACAAAGAACCCGATTAGGTTTTCTATTTCCTGACGATTACGTCCCGCAACAGGTGTGCCTATCAGAATATCTGTGGTATGTGTATAGCGGTACACGAAGTGCTTGAATGCCGCTAAGAGCGTCATGAACAGTGTCGCGCCTTCTTGTCGCCCAAGCTCGCGTAGCTTTTGCCCCACTTCACCTGGCACGAAGAAAGAATAATTGTCACCGCGATAGCTTTGCACGACTGTCCGTGGGCGATCCGTCGGAAGTGGCAAAAGTGGTTCACTCTGGCCCAGTTTCTTTTTCCAATAGCTGAGCTGCTGCTCCCATACATTGTCTTGCCAGTTCTCTCGTTGCCAGATTGCGTAATCGCGATATTGAATGGGTAAATCGGCAAGCGGTACTTCTGCTTCTTTGACGAATGCTTCATACACTGTGCTTAGCTCGTTTACCATTACATCCATAGACCAACCGTCTGAGATGATGTGATGCATATTCATCCAGAGAACGGACTCTTGTTCCTCCAGTCGGATCAACGCTGCTCTCATCAGCGGCCATTGATCCAGTTGGAATGGAGTCGCGCCATCTTCTTCCACCTTACTCATCCATATAGCGCCTTTTTCCGCTGCTGGCATGTCGCGTAGGTCAGTGACAGGAAGTGACAAATGTACATTTGAATGAATTACTTGAACCGCTCGTCCTTCTATGTCCTTAACCGTTGTTCGAAGGGATTCATGCCGCTTGATGATTTCATTCAAAGCACGTTCCATTACATTCGTATCGACTGCTCCACGCAGATGGAATCCGACCGGAATGTTGTACATGGCGCTATTCGGAATAAGCCGATCAAGGAACCATAGACGTTGTTGGGCGTAAGACAGCGGTAACTCTTGAGAACTGTCCAATGAAAGCGGTTTTATCGGACTTTGCTTTATCGGCTCCGCACCTTGGCGAGTGAATTGAATACGTTCAGCCAATTCTGCTACCGTCTGATAGGTAAAAATCTCACGCATCTGAAGCTGAGTTTGAAATAGTTTGGATGTACGGGACAGCAATTGTGTCGCTAAAAGCGAATGCCCTCCCAATTCGAAAAAGTTATCGTGGATCCCGACTTGTGATACACCAAGAACCTCCTCCCAAATCCGGGCGAGCAATTCCTCAATTGGATTGCGCGGCGCACTGTACGCGTTGCCTGTTTGCACATTGCCATCTGGGAGTGGCAAAGCTTTGCGATCAATTTTGCCGCTCGAGGTCAGTGGGAACTCTTCCATTTGAATGAAATGAGACGGAACCATGTAATCTGGCAGCGTTTCGCGAAGCAGTGTACGTAATGAGGCAACAGTCCACACCTGATCGGCGATGATATAGGCGCATAGATACGCTTGATTGTTATGATCTGTGTGTGCCACTACCACTGCATCACGAATCGATTCTTCTTCAATCAACTGGTTACGAATTTCGTTCAACTCAATCCGAAAGCCACGAATTTTCACTTGATGGTCAATACGTCCGAGGTATTCGATGTTTCCATCCTTGCGATAACGAGCCAGGTCGCCTGTACGGTACATGCGTTTGCCTGCTTCAAACGGATGGGGAACAAACTTTTCGTTCGTCAATTCTTCATTATTTAGATATCCTCTCGCCAATCCAGCTCCGGCAATGCATAATTCACCAGGAACTCCGATTGGCTGCAATTGACCATACTGATTGACGATATGCATTTGATAGTTGGCCAATGGCTTTCCAATAGGCACAGGATTTTCTATCAAGTCTACCGTGAGTGAGTAGCAGGAAGCATAAATCGTAGCTTCGGTCGGACCATAGATGTTCTCCACTTTCACTTCTGGCAATACGTTATATACTTTTGGCGCAAGATCATTCGGCATTGCTTCCCCGGCAGCCATGATGTATCGCAGGCGGTTTCTCTCTTTTCGCCCCTCTAGATACTCGACAAAAGGAATGAGCATAGATGGAACAAAATTGACGTGAGTTACGTCATAATTTACAATGAATCCCCAAATTTTGTCAGGTTCTTTCTCCGCGCCAGGTTCGAGAATCACCAGTCTGCCGTTGCCGGGAATCCAGCCGAAGATTTCTGCGATAGATACGTCGAAGGTATAGGTCGTTTTTAACAAATACGCATCTTTTTCTTGTAGCGGATATTTCTCTTGCAGTGCGAAGATTTGATTCAATAGACTCGCATGCTCGATCATGACGCCTTTCGGTTTGCCTGTCGAACCCGATGTATAGATGACGTATGCAAGATTACTCGTTTGGACAACATTCGCAAGATTACCCGGTGCTCCCTGATAAAGCTCCTCCGCCTCTAGATCAAAGATCCGATTTGCAAAATCAATTGTCTCTAAAAAGCGTTTTTTTGTAAGAAGTAGCACACTGCCGCTATCCTGTAAAATGTATTCGATGCGTTCCTTCGGATGAGTCGGGTCTATTGGTAAATATGCTCCGCCTGCTTTAAAAATCGCAAGAATGGCAATGATCATTTCCGGTGAGCGTTCTGTGAGCAAGCTGACAATACTTTCTGGTCCGACCCCTTTTGCACGTAAAAATGTAGCAAGTTGATTAGCCTTTTCGTTTAGCTCACGATAAGTTAGCTTTTGCTCTCCCATGACCAGCGCAATGAAGTGTGGTTGTTTCTCTGCACGCTCTTCAAAAATCTGGTGAATCAGATAATCAATAGGATAATTGCGATATGTATCATTAAAAGTATGGAGCTGAAGGTGCTTCTCTTCGGAATTTACCACTTCTAGATTTTTTAGAAGGATATCCGGTGTATTTGTCACTTGCGTCATGATCGTTGTGAGTTGTTGGTTGAGGTGCTGGAGTTGATCTTCCGTAAATACGGATGCATTGTATATATACGTAACTGTGAGGGTATCGTCTGAGGTGACCATTATGTTTAGGTCGTAGTTGGTTTGTTCAAAAGCATGCAGATTTGTGAGAGTGAATTCTTGGTTATATTGGTTCAGACGGGTCAAAAGCTCTGCGCCCATCGGATAGTTTTGGAACAGAATAATATGATCGATCAGTTGTTGATTTTTCTGAATGTCCGCGAGGGAAAGATAATGATATTTTTCCAGCGAAATCGACTCTTCTTGTACTTGTTTCACCAGATCAGAAAACGTTTGATTCTCTCTCATCTGAACACGGATAGGTATGGTATTGATAAAAAGTCCAACCATCTGCTCGACATTCGGGATATCGATTGGACGGCCAGAGACAACCGATCCGAATACAACGTCATCGATATTGCTTTGGCGCTGCAACATGAGACCCCAGATGGTACGAAAGAGATTGTTTACAGTCACTTGCAATTGTTTTGCGATTTTATTCAAGTGGCTCGTCAACGACTGACCAATCGTGAAGACCAGCTCTGCTTGATTGTATTTGATTCCGGTACCCTGGTTTTGAATAAATGTGCTCGGCTCATAGCTACTTAAATACCGTGACCAGTTGACTTTTGCCTCTTCTGCATCCTGTTCCCCTAACCAGCTTATGTACGTGCTGTACGGATAAACTTGGCCGAGATTTACTGGTCGTTCGTCTTTTAATTGTTGATAGATTTGGAAAAAGTCATGTAACACAATCGGAATGCACCAGCCGTCAAGCAAAATGTGATGGTGACTCCAGATCAGTGTATAGGCATCAGAAGCGGTTTGGACAAGAGTGAGGCGAATGAGCACATCTTTTGCCAAATCAAAGTTTTTCTGACGTTCTCTTTTAGCAAAGTCCTCCAAAAAGACAGCTTGCTCGTCTTCAGAGAGGTGTGTGATATCTATCACCTGCACGTTTGTCTTTCTTTCCTTGAGTACAATTTGTCGCGGCTTTTGAACCTTTTCAAGGATAAAGACAGTTCGGAGAATATCGTGTCGCTCGATCAGCGCGTTTAAGCTTTGTTCGAGAAGAGCTGGATCGATGAGTCCTCTAATGGTAAATCGCAATTGTTCAAAATAGGACTCTGTTCCTTCGTCCAGGAGGGAATGAAATAACATTCCCTCTTGCATGGGAGATAACGGATATATATTGGCGATCTTTTTACTTGACACGTCTACTCTCCTCCTGAGCTACATTTACTTACAAATCGCCTATCAAGTCCATAATGTCATCGAGTTCTTCCAGAGAGAGCTTCTTGTCCACAAAATCACTCGGTGTTAACTCAGAATCTTTCTTTTGTATACAATGTACAATAATAGCGTTCAAATGAATTTGATAGAGTCCCATGAGCCTGTCTATCGTCGTTTTGTGATACTCATGGCGATTGTAATTCATAGAGATAACCAGCTCTCCACCGATAATCTTGGCATAGATATCTAACGGATGCATGCGTTCGGTATGAGGTCCTAGCACTCTACCCTCTGGTAGATTCGATGGCGTGAATAGATCATTGTCCAGATCGGCATCGTACTGTCCCAAATAATTGAACACAACCTCGGGCTGGTGTGTGAAATGGATGTCTCGTTTGTGCTCTGTCTCTGTGAGATGCTTTAAGATGGAATACCCGATTCCTTTATTAGGAATAGCGCGCATCATTTCTTTGACCTGCTTGATCTGCTCCGCCAATTGGCCCGATTTGGTAGCAGGCAGGATTACTGGGAAAAGGGAAGTGAACCAACCTACCGTCCGGGAGACATTCAAGCCTTTGACAATCTCTTCACGTCCATGTCCTTCCAAAAAGACCCTAACATCGTTTGCCCCTGTCCATTCCTGCATCGCCATTCCCAAGGCAGTCAACAGGATCTCTTGCGTTTCTGTTTGGTAGGCGTGATTTGTATGGCGCAGTAATTTTTCAGTCTCCATTTTGGAGAAACGAACCGAAGCTGTTATCGTCTCCATTTCGGTCTGGTAAATGGTCTCCTGATCTTTTGGCAACGGACGGGTCGGAATGGATTCGACTTTTTTCCAATAAGCTAGTTCGTTTACAAGCTTCTTGCTATTGGCTACGTTTTTTAGCTCTTTCGCCCATTTTTGATAAGAATGTGTTTTTTCCGGTAAAGCAATTGGATTACCTGAGGCTACTTGTTGATAGGCGATTCGGAAGTCTTCCAGAATAATGCGCCAGGAAACACCGTCAACAACCAGATGGTGAATCGCAAAAAGCAGATGGTCACCTACTCTTGTCTTGAAGAGCGCTACTTGAACCAGCGGTCCCTCCTGTAAATTCATACTGGCTTGCAAGCGGTTTGCTTCTTCTTCCACTTTGTTTCGAGCGTCCAGCTCTTCTGTAAAATCAAACACATGGAATTCGAACAGATTACCATCATCGCCCCGATTAAACTGGACAAATCCCTCATCCGATTCGGTAAAACTCATGCGCAGGGCATCATGATGAAGCACAAGCGCAGTTAGAGACTCCATCAGTAGTTCGCTATGGAAGCCCTCTTGGCTGAAAAGCATCATTGCTTGATTCCAGTGATGTCTACTTGTTGTAATCCGTTCAAAGAAGTAGTCCTGGATTGGTGTAAGTAAGACAGGCCCTGTTACCAATCCCTGATCAATAGTGATCCTCTCGGAAATGACAAACGGTGCAATTCGTTCGATCGTCGGATATTTAAATAGGTGATTGACTTCCATCATGAGATTCATCCGTTGCAGACGAGACGCGATCTGCAAACTCTTGATCGAATCTCCACCAAGCTCGAAAAAGCTGTCTTGAATCCCTACCCTCTCGATGCCTAGTACTTCTCCCCAAATTCCGGCAAGAATCTCTTCCATTTCAGAGCGCGGTTCTACGTATTCCACTTCGCTTCTCACACTTCCATCTGGTTCAGGCAGGGCCTTGCGATCCAGCTTACCGTTGGATGTAAGCGGAAACTCCTTCAAGTGAACGAAGTGGGCAGGTACCATATATTCTGGCAATTCATTGCGAAGCAGGTCGCGTAATTGACTGATTGTCCATTCCTTCGCGGAAAGCAGATAGGCGCACAAGTATGCCTGATTGTTCTCGTCGGTTCGGGCCATAACCACCGCATCATAAATGGACTCTTCCTGGATCAGTTTGCTACGAATTTCATCCAACTCGATGCGGTATCCACGAATTTTTACCTGATGGTCCATGCGTCCGAGATACTCGATATTGCCATCCTCACGATAGCGTGCCAGGTCGCCTGTGCGATAGATACGCTTACCAGCCTCTAATGGATGGGCAACAAATTTTTCCGCTGTCAGCTCTTCGTTATTCAAATATCCTCTCGCCAAGCTAATTCCGGCAATACATAGTTCGCCCGGTACTCCTATTGGCTGCAATTGTCCGTACTGATTGACGATATGCATGCGATAGTTGGGCAGTGGCTTTCCGATGGGAACAGGATTCTCCAGTGAGTCTTTTGCGAGCGAATAGCGGGAAGTATATATAGTCGCTTCTGTTGGCCCGTAGATGTTTTCCAATTTCACCTCCGGCAGTACTTCAAATACTTTTGGCACGAGATCATCTGGCATCGCTTCCCCGCAAGCAAGGATGTAACGCAATTGGTTGGCGTCGTTTCGCCCTTCCAGATATTCGACGAACGGATTCAACATGGATGGCACAAAATTGATGTGAGTTATTCCTTCTTGGACTACCGCTTGCCATATTTCTTCGGGACTCTTTTCTGCCTCTGGCTCGAGAATTACCAATCTGCCATTACCAGGAATCCACCCGAAAATTTCCGCTACAGAGATATCAAAAATGTAGGTCGTCTTCAGCAGGAATGCATCTTCACACATAAGCGGATATTCGTCTTGCATGGCATGGAGTACATTGAGCAGAGCCTCGTGTTCAATCATCACGCCTTTTGGCTTCCCGGTTGAGCCAGATGTGTACATAACATACGCAAGGTCATCCGGTTTGTTAACCAGCGGTAGATTGCTTGTATCTGGGGAAAAGCTACTCTCGCTGTTCAAATCAATAACATCCGCTGTAAAGCTTGCTTTTTCAACGAAACGAGACTGTGCTACCACCATCTTGGCGCCGCTATCTGTGAAAATGTAGGAAATTCGGTCAGTTGGACTGTTCGGATCGATCGGCAGATAGGCTCCACCTGCTTTCAACACGGCGAAAATTGCCACTATCATCTCGAAGGATCGTTCCGTTATAAGCATCACTAGATCGTCTGGTTTCACCCCTTTTGTACGGAGGGTATGTGCCAGTTGATTTGCTCGTTCGTTCAGCTCTCGATACGTCATGCACTGTTCGCGGAGTACCAATGCGCTCTTGTCAGGTGTAGCAGTAGCCCATTCTTCTAACAACTGCATGATCAATTTGTCGGGGTATGTTTTGGATGTATCGTTTACCCCTAGAAACAAATCGAGGCGCTGTGCTTGGGTCATTAGTCCAAACGTTTTAACTTGCTCCTCCAAACCGTGAACAGCTTGCAAAAGGAGATGTTCAAACTGTGCAATCATACGGTGGATCATGCGTTCATCAAACAACAGTGTGTTGTATTCAAAAACAATGTGCAGCTCGTTCTCCCGCTCCACTGCTTCTAGTGTCAGGTCGAACTTGCTAATCCTGTTGTTGATATGATGCGTTTGGTTTTCCACCCCTGTCTCTGGTGAGCTTTGCATCATGAACATCACATCAAACAAGGAATGACGATTCCCGTCGCGTTTGGCGCCAGAGCCCTCGAGAATTTTATCAAAGGGAACGTACTGGTTTTGCAAAGCAGCCAAAAGCTCTTGCTTTACCTGTTGCAGGTTATGTAAAAAGCTTTCTTCATGCTCAATCGAGAGTAGAAGTGGCAACGTATTAACGAACATCCCAAGTATCTCTCGCGTATCTGGATGCTGTCTTCCATCTGTTACGGTACCTAGTATGACTTGCTTGCTGTCGTTATTCATTTTGGATAGCCATACAGCTACAATGGTGAGCATCAGCATATAGAGGGTTACATCATGTTTTGTTGCTGTCGTTTTGAGCTTTCTAGTGAGTTCTTTGTTTGCGCGATACGTGATCGTAGCCCCATCAAATGTCAGTTGCGGCGGACGTTTTCGTGTAGGAAGTTGGACAACAGGAAGCTCGCCCTCTAGAAGGGTTTTCCAGTAAGCAGCTTGCTGTTTGTATTCCTCGCTTGAATGCCAGTCATTTTGCCATCGTGCAAACGACTTATAGGTATTCTTTAAAGGGAGAAGCTGCTGTCGTTCGAGTAAAGTCTGTAATTCTCGCAACAAAATCGACTTGGATAAGCCATCCATGAGGATGTGATGGGAGTCGAGCCAGAGAACCTGTTTGTCAGAAGTTTCAATGATTCCAGCCCGGAGCAATGGCGCTTTTGCCAAATCGAATGGCTTGATGTGCTCTGCAAGTAGGCTGTGTAGCACCTCTTCTGCACCCGTTTGACGGACTAATGATAGTTCGGACCACGGGACAATTCGTTTTACGATTTCGTCATGATGCATGTGATACGTGCTTCGTAATCCTTCGTGGCGCATCACCAGCTGCTGCAAGGCCGTCTGGATATGCTCCACATCTACGGATTGGGGAAAGTCAACCGTGAATGTCACATTGTATGCGATCGACTCGACATCCTGCTGCTGGATGATGTACATTCGTTTCTCCACCGCGGATGTTTCGTATTCCTGTTGCACGATCAGCTCCTGCAATGGTTGTATGTTCGTTTGCTCTTGCTCTGTGAACAAACGTTTCAATTGGCGAATCGTTGGATGCTTAAAAAGCTGGTCATATCTCAAATCGAATCGGATATTCTTGAACTGGGAAATGAGCTGCATGGCCTTGATCGAGTCCCCACCGCTTTCAAGAAAATGGTCGTCGATTCCCACCTGCAAATTTCCTAGCACGTTGCTCCACACCTGAGCCAATTGTTGTTCAAGCTCATCAGTGGGCGCGACATAATCTTCCCTCAGCAGCTCCTCATCTCCCTGTACATCTGGCAATGCCCGCTTGTCTACCTTTCCATTCGTGGTGAGCGGTAAAGTCTCCATGTGAACAAAGTGCGTCGGGATCATGTAATCAGGAAGATCATTTCCGAGCCATTCCCTCAGCTCGTGAAAAGGGATTTCATCAGGAGCAACGTAATAGCTAACTAAGTATTTGCGGCCATCCTCCCGTTCTTTGGCGATAACCGTTGCCATTTCGACCATTGGATGATTCATGAGGAAAGGTTCAATTTCTCCTGGCTCGATCCGATATCCGCGAATTTTTACCAAATTATCGAGGCGGCCCAAAAACTCGATGTTCCCGTCAGGCAACCAGCGTGCTCTGTCTCCCGTGCGGTACATGCGCTGGCCCGTCTGTGGATGAATGATGTATTTCTCTGCGGTCAAATCTGGTCGGTTCACATATCCTCGTCCCAGCCCTTCACCGAGGATAAATACCTCGCCCACTACCCCAATCGGTTGTAATGCCAGCTTTTCGTCCAAAATGAAGATGTAGGTATGAGCGATAGGCTTGCCAATCGGAATGCTCTGGTATTGCTTGTCCACCTCAAAAATAGTAGCAACAATCGTGCACTCTGTTGGTCCATACAAGTTGTACAGCTTGTATGCACCGTGCCGATCAACCTTTTTTAGCACATCCCCGCCTGTGAGCATCGCTCGAAAAGAACGATTATCCATTTGCATGAACTGTTCAGCTGCTCCCGTCGGAAAAAAGCTGATCGTAATGCCTTCTTGGTTGCAATAATCATTCAAGGCAATCAGATCATACTTCAGTGTAGTTGGCACGATGTGTAACGAAGCGCCCGTGAGTAGATAGGGGAACATTTCCAATACAGACCCATCAAATGAAAAACTGGAATAGACAAGGGCTTTGTCTTCAGCGCTCACTTCAAAGTACTGGCGATGCCATTCGCAAAAATTTACCAAGTTGCGATGCTCGATCATCACGCCCTTGGCCAAACCTGTCGATCCCGATGTATACATGACATAGACGAGATCTGTTGATCGATTGACGCGCGGTAGATTTTCTTTTCTGTCGCTAAAGCTACCAGAGTCACACACGTCGATCACTTCTACTTCGCAAATACTTTTCGCCTTCTCAATAAGGGAAGTCTGTGTCAATAAAACGGGTGCGCTACTGTCGTGTAGCATATAAGCAATTCGTTCATCCGGATAATCCAGATCGATAGGGAGATATGCTGCTCCGGCCTTTAGAACGGCGAGAATACTAACCAGCATGTCTAGTGATCTATCCATCATGAGCGCCACAAAATCGTCAGGCTTAACTCCTTTGGCACAAAGATTATGGGCTAACTGATTGGCTCGCTCATTAAGCTCTTTGTATGTCAGGGACTGGTCTTGCCATACAGCTGCTAGACTGTCCGGTGACATATCTACTTGTCGTTCAAACAACTGATGGTAGGTTTTATCACTCTGCATCTCTACTTGTGTTCGTTCTCCACAAAAACGCTTTAATGCCAGCAGCTCTTTTACGGTGGTCATGTTCAGGTTTTTGTAGAAATCTCGGTCTTTTTTGTAGTGAATCGTTCCACCAGATGGTTGCGGAAATGGTGTGATCCGCCCACTTACAATATTCTCCCACTCTCGGATGAACAGGTCTTCAATCACCTGATTCGCTTTGTTGTAACAATCGATCAGTGTATCTGCGTCATCAAAAGCAATCTCTTCTTGAATAAGGATATCGCCTGTATCTATGTTCTCGTCTATGAGGTGGAGCGTAACCCCTTTTGGTGTCTCATCCCAAATACTCCAGAAAACAGGATCTCTCCCCTTGTTCCAGGGCAAGAGGGATGTATGTAGATTGATAATGCGCCCTTTGAAACGGGAAACGATATCCTTACTCAGAATATAGCCGTACGCGTAACTGACAATATAGTCGATTTGTTCAAAATATTCAGCTTGTTGTTGCTCCCATTTTTTCTCGCACACGATGACTTCATGGTTTCTTGATTCCAAGTACTGCACAATCTTGTTTTCTTTGCTCATGAATGTTGTTAGGAATAATATTCTCAAAAAAACATCACCAGCATTTCTCATAATTTCGTTGACAAAAAGTTGACTTCGATTGAAAATTGTTTTAGATGGAAGTGGTTCCACAATTTTACTTTTTGTTACATGATTTTACATATAACTCAAAAATATGGTTTTCTGCAAGTGGTTGTATGTAAATTTTTTTATTTTTTGGTTCCCAACAATTAGAGTAAAGAATGCCAAAAGGCAATACTCTGCTGGTTTTTAAGGGATGAAAGGAGGTAAGTACAGAGCTGGTAAAAAATGACAATCTTTGACAACTTCCATTTTCAATGCTGCACTTCGTTCAACATGACATATCACTCTGATATGAAATTGCCACAAGGAATTTCCTTCTCAATCTCCAGTTGTTTCTGCCCATTTTTGTAATGAACTCAATATATTTACAAACATTCAATATTCTGAATTGGATAAAAAAGTTAATATGGAAGTTGTACACTCAATCGGAGTCACAGAAAAGTCTAGAAAAGGAGATTTTTTTATGGAGCCTGCAATCGTAATTAAGGATCTCAAAAAGTCGTTCGGAGACAAAAAAGTTCTCGATGGCATTTCCCTCTCGATTCCCAAAGGTACTATTTTTGGTCTACTTGGGCCTAATGGAGCTGGAAAAACAACCTCCCTCCGAATCCTTTCCTGCCTCATTGAGCCTACGTCAGGAGAAGTCACCATCCTCGGTCATCAAATCAGCAAGAATAAAGAAGAGATTCGCAAAAAAATTGGTTGTGTAACAGAATCTCCCGGGGTGTATGACAAGCTTTCTCTGTTGGACAACCTGGAATTCTTCGCCTCCTGCTACCAGATTCCCAAAGCCAAGCGTGCTTCACGCATCGAGTATTTGCTTCGCCAGTTCGATTTGTGGGACAGAAGAAACGATCCTGCTGGCAGATTGTCTAAAGGAATGAAACAAAAACTTTCGATTGTTTGCGCGATTTTACACGATCCAGAAGTGCTTTTCTTAGACGAGGTCACAGCCAATCTCGATCCTGTCAGCACTCGGAAGCTGAAAGATCTGATTCGGGAGTGGGCTGCCGCTGGAAAAACGATCATCTTTTGTTCACATATCCTGGCAGAAATTGATGAGTTATGTCATGAATTCGCCATCATTAAGGGTGAGGTGATTCGTTTAACTACCCCACAGAAGTTCCGCGAAGAGTGGACCACCTACAATGTGCTTCTTGATGTAGGATCGGATTCACAAAAGTCAGAACAGATTATTAAAGCCTCCGAGGAAGTGGAGACGTATCAGCGCACCGAAGATCAGTTCCATCTGAGGGTAGCCAATCCAAAGACCTCGAACCCACAGCTGATCAAAAAGCTGGTCGCAGCGGATATTACCGTCAATTACATAGCCCCCATCTCCGTGTCACTGGAGGACTCCTATCTCAGCTTGTTGAATCAAGAAAAGGAGGCGATCTAGGATGCCGGGATTTGTTATTATCCGGGAATGGAAAGAGCTTTTCGCAGCCCGTTCCGTATTGATTACGAATCTTGCTGCACCATTCGTAATATTGGTTGTAGCTCTGATCACAACTGTATTTGCCCAAAACGGTAAGATGGAGTTCATCCTTAATCTAATGAAATTGACTAATCCCCTCCTTAACATGGCAGGTGAAGATGGTCATATTGCCATTGCCCGCTTCTATTTCCTCTTGTTCCTGATCGTACCGGCGATGATCCCCTTAACATTTGCCACGACGAGCATCATCATGGAAAAAATGACAGGAACATTAGAAAGCGTACTGGTCACCCCGATTTCCACCAAGGAGTTTTTGCTTGGTAAGGTCCTAGCTTACTCCTTGCCTTCCATCGCTCTGACCTGGGTGGTCCAGCTAATCTTTCTAGGGTTCATCTTTGCAACCTTTGACAATGCTAGCGAGTATTTTTCCATCGTATTTATTCTCGCGATGCTCCTGCTCGTCCCATTTATTTCGATCATCAGCGTATCCATGAGCGTCATTGTTTCCTCCAAAGTTGACAATGTCGCAGCAGCCCAACAATTTGGTGCCATACTGGTTCTGCCGATCATCGGACTTGCTGTCAGTCAGGTCATCTTCCTCTCCATGATGAGCAATCCGGTAATCTATTTGGGAATGGTCACGATTTGTGCGGTGGTTGCCCTGATCATGTTCCAGATAAGTATTAAGGTGTTTGATCGTGAGCATATCATCAGCAAGTGGAAATAACCGAAAGTATGAAAAATAACCACTTGATGAAATCGTTGTTGTCACACGATTTCATCAGGTGGTTTTACTATTTGGGGAGTGTTTTTAGCCAATAACCGCTTTAAGGGTTTGGGTCATTGTATGCCAGTCCTCTTCTTGCATGATCGTATCCAAAGGTCTCTTCAATTCCATGAGTACATCATCTACATAATGCTCACGTCTCATCCCTACGAGGACGCTGTGTACCTCTGGAGTGGCGCGCATCGTTCTAATCGCAGCTTGGCTGAGGTTATCTGTTGTCATCAAATGCGGTTTCACCCTCGTCACCTCTTTCGAGATATCCAGTGAACGCTGGTAGTCTTTGGGGGCGTAGTAGTTCTTCAAAGCTTCAGCTGTCTCCATGAGAGTTGCCTTGTAGGTATCCAGCCATTGCTGCGTCTGGTCGTCCAAGCCCTCATGTTTTTTAATCGTATTGCGAATATCTTCGATGACCGGCTCAAACAAGAAGCTTCTCACATTTTGCACATTTGTGGTAGAGTATAGCTTTTTCCAGTATTTGCGGAGTGTAGCTCCAGATGATATTTTTTTCTTCAGCTCTTTCACATCTTCTTTCTCCATTTTAAGTAATGGCAAGACACGATAGACGATCTGATCCTCTACATCATCTACACGATTCAGACAATCCTTGATTTGACGAATGGCTTCTTTTTCGTCAATGACTGTGCTCTGATCTAGTTGGAAGTTCGTCAGGCGGAAGATTTTTTCCTTCGCTGTCACATCTAGCGTCCGGTTGGTCATTACACCAAGTCCTTTTTCCTTGGCAAATAACAAGGCACTCTTGCCTTGCGCATGGCTTTTTTCCAGCATGGCACCGGATTCGTACATGTTCATTGGAAACTGTATGACGCGAAAATGGTGATTCGGCGTAATCTTTTCTGCAATCTCCCAAAGGGTATCCAGCGCAACAAAATCAAATTCCTTGACATTGCTGACAAACGAATTGGCACTGACTCCATAGCATTGAATCCGGCCTGATTCTACTTCTTTCTCCAGATGTCGAAAAGCCTTCTCCATTCGCTCTAATAATTCATCATACGCTTCCTGTTGTTTGATCTTTTTCATCTTTGCCCATAGCAAATACCACTCTGGATTGTGCAGCATGAGGCAATCAATCGTGTCCACCTGCAGGCGCTGCAGACTGCGTGTCAGCTGGTCTTGAAGGTATTCTGGGTGGATACATATCGACATTCCATCATGTACCGTTGTGAAGTCTTGATACGGTTTGCCTTCCGCTGTCCTCTTCGTCGTCTCTTCGGAATCCTCGCCTTGGACGATACCAGCCTTGGACACGATTACAAGCTCTTCCCGCTTTATTTTTTCTTCACTTATCAGCTGCTTCAGCACATGACCGATGACTTTCTCAGCGCTACCATTTGTATACATACTACTCGTGTCTATTAGATTGATTCCTTCGAGCAGTGCCTTACGGAGAGCTTGCTGGTACTGCTCATCTTGTTCATCAATCCGGTACGTTCCGAATCCAACCTGACTGATCCACACATCGAAGCTACCAAATTGCTTATAGAAAAGATGGGTATTGGCCTGTGCTAGGCGCTGTGTCCCCTCTCGCGTTGCTTTTCCTGTCATCATCCTATCCCCCTGTACCCAGCAAGATAATTTTGAAGAGTTGACCCGACAATAGTAAGGACTTGGTCCTGTTGAGAATGGATGAAAAAATGGTCCCCTTCTAGTATGTGCGTTTGAAAAGAAGCGTTCGTGTGATCTCTCCAGGCTTCGAGATGGGTTACGGAAAAATCCGGGTCCTGCCAACCGCCAATGGCCGTCAGTCCGAACTCCAGCGGTTGATCGTCTTGATAGCGATACGTCTCGCATATCGTGAAATCAGCCCGAAGCGTAGGGAGAAGCATGTTCAGAATCTCCTTGTCCTCAAAAACTTCCTTTGGCGTGCCATTCATCGTTCGTACGCCCTCCAGAAACTCATGATCTGGGAGATGATGGATGGCTTCACCCGGATCTGGCAGATGCGGGGCATGGTATCCGGATGCAAACAGGTGCTGCGGCTTGAGGTCGTAATGTTTGCGTAAATATCTGGCCAGCTCAAAGCTGACCAGCGTTCCCATGCTATGTCCAAAAAAGGCAAACGGTCGATTCAGATAGGGAAGTAGCGCTTCTGCCAGATCACGAATCATTACAGACAAATCCGTGTAGCAAGGCTCTAAAAAGCGATTACTTCTCCCTGGTAGCTGCACAGGACAAACGCCAATCTGAACGGGCAGCTTTTTTTGCCAATCCCGATAAATACCAGCATGACCACCAGCATAGTGAAAGCAAAATAATAGCACTTCTGCCTCTGCTGTCATTTTTGCAGAGAGTAGCCATCGGTTCTGGGAAGCGTACATCTTTTGCATAGGTATCCTCCTCGATATTACTTAGGGAACAATGCGAATTTTTGCGCCATCTTTTAATTGTGATTGTCCTTTGATAACTACCTTGTCTCCTGATTTCACTCCAGAGCCGATAAGCGTCTTCTCAGTTCCTTTTGAAGCGATCGAGATTTCCTTCTCAGCTACTCTTTCACCATTCACGACGTAGGCAACCGATTTCCCATTTCGCTCAAGGATGGCATCTGTCGGTATGAGAATGCCTGCTTGTCCTTTGATTGAAGACACAACCGCCTTCATTCCAGGAAGTAGCGTACCTTTTGGATTTGGCACTTCTATTTCCACAGGGAAAAGCTTAGATTGGTCAGAGGCCTTTAGTCCCACGTAGGTAATACTACCTTTGACCTTGATATTTTGAGATGGAACCTGCAAATCTAGTTGTATTCCTTTTTGGAAGCTTGCCAACGCTTTTTCTGACACATTCACCTTCACAATCATCGGGTCAAGGTTAATTACCGTTGCAACAGGCTTTTGCGGGTTAATCGTATCACCTTCTTGGACTTGTATATCGGTGACAATGCCGTCTACTGTTGATTTGATCAGTGTGTTTTCCAACGCATTTCTGGAAATATCCACTTCAACCTTTCCTTGTTGAACATTTGCTTGCGTGACTCGTCCATTTTTATCGGCTGTATTCACTTGCGTCCGAGCATTAATTAAAGCGATTTGTGCCTGATCTAGCTGGCTTTGATACTGATTTTTTGCTTGCAGATATGCGTTTTCTGCATTGTCAAGCTCACTTTTGGACAATGCTTTCTCTTCAAACAGCTTTTTAGCGCGATCGTAATTTGCTTTCGCCAGCGTCAATCCTTGTGCAATCGTACGATTTGCATTCGCAAAGGTTTGCTCCGCCTGCTTCAGATGACTGTTTGCCAATTGACTGGACGTCCCCATTTTGTTGGAATGCTCTAGATTTGCGTTGGCGACTGCTAATGCCGCCTCAGCTTGACGTAGTTTCAATTGCGCTTCGGTTTGATCCAGCTTTCCGATGACTTGCCCTTTTTTGACTGTGTCCCCTTTTTTCACTAGGATTTGTGAGACGGTCCCGGTAGTTTTGCCGTAAATACTCACATCCGTGTTAGCAAATACCTCCGCCAGCAACCTGTCGGATTCTTTGAGTTCTCCTTCTATTACTTCCTCTACTTGAACATCAACGGAATTCTCCACTTTAATGGTTTCAATTTCAGTACTCGACGGGCTTTCGATTTGTGTTCTTCCTTCATTAGAATTGGTCTTTTCTGCGGATTGAGAATTGCATCCCGAGATGATCGCCAAGCCTAAAAGACATGTCACAACTGAGCTGATTAGCTTCGTCTTCTTCATTTTTAGTAAATTCCTCCCTCTGCCTTACCCAGACTTTTTCATATCGCGTAAACTTCTCAGCACGGAAATAAACATATCCTCACTTGGCTCGATCTCTGCTTCTTTGGTATCCGGGGCAAAAAACTCTTTTTTGATCCGATACAGTAATTCATACCCGACAGGAACTACGATTAAGGTCAGGATCGTCGAAGTAACAAGTCCACCAATAACCACAATCGCCAAGCTTTTGGTCATCAAGGCTCCTTCAGAAAAGCCGAGGTAAAGCGGCAAGAGCGCGCTGACTGTCGCAACTGCTGTCATAATGATGGGGCGTAATCGGGTAACGCCAGCTTCGACAACTGCCTCACGCATAGAAGTACCTTCCAGTCTTCGATGCTGGATATTGTCCACATACACGATTGCATTGGTAACAACAATTCCGACCAGCATCAAAAAGCCGATAAGTGCCGTTATATCGAGAACGGTATCCGAAATGAACAGGCCAAATAATCCACCGATCACAGCAAGTGGTAGGGACAGTAGAATCGCGAGCGGAGCCGTAGCATTGCCAAAAGTGATGAGCATGACAATATAGACGATAAAAATGGCTGCTCCAATAGCTAAGAGCATATCTTTAAAGCTTTTTTCCATGTCACTTGAGACACCTTCAGATGACAATGTAACTCCAGCAGGTAATTTTTCCGCTTGCAACATCGCAAACAGGAAATTACTCGCTCCTCCTTTGTTGTCGCTCGTGATATCTGCTGTAATTTGTACGAATTGTTTTTCCTCTTTGCGCATGATTTGTGATTGCACTTTTTCTTGATCAATCTCAGCAAAGTCCACCAAACGCACTTGTTGCTTGCTTGGCGTTTGAATGTAGATATTGTTCAGTTCCTCTAGCGATTTCGCATGGTTTTGACCGAGTCCAAAGAAAAGACTATAGTCTTTGTCGTCGACTTTGATTTTGCCAATTTGAGTATCCGAGACTAGGAGGTTGACCTCTTGAGCCACCTGTACAGGGGAAACTCCCAGCTCCGAAGCTTTGTCTCTATCGACTTTGATGACAACTTCATTTTTGAAATCGTTCAAATTGTCCTTCACGTTGGTCAACAAAGGACTTACTTTCAAGTTTGATTTGACTATTTCGCTTGCCTCTTTCAAACGATCCAGATCTGGCCCGTACAGGATTACCTTGAACTTGTTGGTATCGCTGCTACCAGGTTTAGTCAAGGCCATTTCAGATCCTAGTGGAATCATTGGTTTGACGATTCCCTCAAATTTCTTGATGGTTTGGTCGAGATTCACATCTGGCCCTGTTTTGATTATTAAGAGGGCTTGGTTCGATTGGCGTATTTCCGCTTCATTTTCAGAGCCAAGATTGATTTCTATGTACTCTACTTCAGGCTGCTCCAGCAATTTACTTTCGACCTGGGCAACCGTTTGATCGAGACCATCTAGTTGAGTACCTTTTGGCATAGTTACTTGCGCGAATATGAACTTCGCTTCTGGATCAGGAAACAATCCGTATTTCATATACGGGAGAAGCGCTAGACTTGCGACAAATAGAACGAGTGCCAGAAATCCGACAGCAGGCTTGCGGTTGAGCGCCCAGTGCAGTAACTTCCTGTACGTATCAGACCCTTTCCCATGTTCATATTCCTTGATCTTGTGGTCTTTTAGGATCAACAGCTTCGCTAACAGTGGAACAATCGTCACGGCTACTAATAGTGAGGCAAACAACGAGCAGACGACGGTTAGTGCAAATGGGCGGAATACTTCTCCGATCATCCCTCCAACAAACACAATGGGTAAAAATACGGCAGTTGTCGTAAAAGTCGATGAGGTAATTGCATGTAGCACTTCGTGGGTGGCAATTTGAATCAAGTTTTCCTTGCGCTCTTTGTTCAATTGCAAATGGCGGAAAATATTCTCGATGACGACGATACTGTCATCCACTACTCGTCCTACAGCCACTGCCATCCCGAACAGTGTGATCATATTGAGAGTAATGCCCATCCAGGACATGAAGATCATACTCACTAGGATGGATGTTGGGATAGAGACTAGGACGATGAGGGTTGCATTCACATGACGCAAAAACAGCAAGATGACTACAGAAGCCATAATAGCTCCGAGCATGCCTTCCTTGAGCATGCCGTTAATCGAATTCTTGATATCGACAGAGGTGTCATAAATCGTGGTAAAGGTTAAGTTCGGATACTCTTCTTTTAATAGGGATAGTTTTTCATTGATGGCATCACCGGTTTCTACTGCATTGGCGTCACGTGTTTTGTAAATATTGATGTTAATTCCATTCTGGCCGTTAAAGCGGCTGATCGAATTAATGACCTGATCAAAATTGACTTCTGCGATATCGCCAAGCCTGACGTAGGTAAGCCCATTTTTGGGGTCACTTGGGAGGAATATCTTGGTGTTACGGATATCCTCCACATTGAGGTAACGGCTCACCACGCGAATGACGCGCTCTTCCCCATCCTCGGTGATCGAACCGATTGGCAGAGCTACGTGATTGTCTAGTAAAAGCTGTTTCAACTGCAACGGAGTGATTCCGTAGTAGTTTAGCGCATCTATATTTGGCAGGATTTTCATTTCTTTGAATTGTCCGCCTATTGTCGATACTTTATCAACACTTTCAATACCTTCTAACTCTTTGAGCAGTGTTTCTTTCACATCGTTGTCAAAATGATCGAGTCCACTCTCCTTATCCTGTCCTGTCACAAACAAATAATAGACGGGTTGATTGCTGAAGCCCTGAATCATCACTTGTGGTCTGCTTACTTTGCTAGGAAGCGCGATACTGGAAATTTTTCTTTCCAGCTCGTCCCTGACAGCTTGTACATCTGAACCAGTCTCCAAGTAGACCTGTAGCGTGGAACTATTGTTGCTTGAGTATGACTCCACTGCCTTAACGCCTGTTACATGCGCAATTTCACGTTCCAATGGCTTCGTTACATCATCGAGAACATCTTCTGGTGATGCATCCGGATAAGTAGTATTGACTAGAAGCACAGGGAAAGTGACATCTGGCATGTTCTCTACCTTGAGAGACATGGCGGCAATGATTCCACTGACTACGACAAGCAGGCTCATAATAATAATAGCTGTTGAGTTTCTGAGAGAAAAATTCGTTAGAAAACGCAAGGCATGCCCCCCTCATTCCTAATAAATTCCATTCTCTATATTACCGCTCATTTTTTTGGTATTCAATAAATTTCCATAAAAATTAAAATTTGTTTTTCATTCCGCTTTTTTACGAAACAGGAAAGAAGACCAAAAACCCCTTGTGACGGAGTTTTTGATCTACTTACTCGAATCATCTCTCGAAATGTAAAGAAATTGTATGTTTCTACACACAACAGAATCGTATGCGAGGCGGTCTTATTTAATGAAACCATGAAGGATGATATCCCCTATCGCGTGAGCAATCATTGCGTACTCCAGCCCGCGCTTCCAATAGAGGTAACCAAATAATATTCCTGCCACCCCGTTAAGAGCCATCGTGCGAATGAACAACAGCGGGGTAATCTCACCAAAATAGACATTTGCCGCAGGGAGATGACCAAGCCCAAATATAAGGGCTGCCCCAATGATGCCTGCCCAGTACATCCAGGGCTTAGGGGAGGCTTTACGTCCGAATAACTTGCTCAAAATCCACACGATCATTGTCATCATGAACAAGCGAACCATGACTTCCTCGTATACTCCGCCTTGAATGGATGTCAGGATACCTGCCCAAGTCGACACTTCTACGTCTTGGGCTTTTTCCGCCAAGATTGGTAGTAATGGTTGGAAAACAGCGAGTTCCAGTATGAGGAGAAGACCTGTTGCTGCAAATCCAAAGATGACTGCCTGAATGATTCCCTTTTTGTTGAAGGATTCTCCACCTGTTTTATATAGCCACTTCCGAATGACAGGGGCATCCAGCCCCACCTTGATTGCAAAGGTCAATCCAATCCACGAAAACAAAAATGCCATAATGCTTCCTTGCAAGACGAAAATTGCCATTGCAACCGGTATCGGGAGAGGTATCATTGCCAATGCATCCCCACCGATTGCCAGCATATATGGAATAGCTGCGATAAAACCAATAGCGCTCACCAATGATAACAGAATTGCTATTTTTAAGTTTTTCATTCTACTTTCCCCTTCCTGTTCTTTTGTAATAGTAGTGGCTGCTTCCGAAAGAAATCAGAATCGTCACCAATACAATGATTAACATCAGGACATAATGAATGGTCGTTGGTAAAAATGAGGTGAGCATGATGAGGATTCCTCCGAAGAAGAACACACGGGAACTCAATAGGTGGGTATTTTTCCAGACCTCTTCACTAGCGAGTGACCATGGCGTGCGTATCCCAATCAGATAGTTATGTCGAAAACGAGGCATAAAATTTCCTATCGTTACAAAGAGAATTCCTAAAATAAGCGTGACAAAAATCCCAATATTTAACATATATCCATATCCATATGCGATTATCACGCTATGGATGACGAGAAGTACGATCATTAATGTATTCAAGATTGTATCGTGACTGCTTTGGAACTTTTGGTAATACTGTTTTTGACTGCGAACAGCCACGAAAATAAACAGCATCACAACCGGAATAAAGGATACACCCACAAACTTAGGCGCAAAACCATTCGGTTCGCCATTTGGTCCCCAATGAATTACCATCTGATCTGGCATGGAGGGATAACAAATGACGCCCAAGACAACACTGATGAAAAAAAATAAAATAGACAAATTCGATTTATTCATGTGATTACCTCACTTTCTAATGGAATTGGATAAACCATTTTAATAAGTCTTGAAAAACGGTCGTATTAAGTGAGTAGTAGATGTTTTGCCCCTTTCGTTCGTCGTAAACCATTTGTGCCTGTTTCAACAAACTGAGGTGGTGGGAGATGCTGGGCTTTGTCATTTGAAAATGGTCGGCTATCTCTCCAGCCGTCATATCTTTCTCCCTCAACAGGTCAAGAATTTTTCTTCTTGTGGGATCAGAGAGTGCCTTAAATGCGTAATTCATTGACATAATCAATCCATCCTACTTTCATCCATCATTTTTAGATATTTAGGAATTTATCTAAATATCGCGTTTAGAAATGCCTTGTGCCAGCTCGTAAGTAACCACTGGATGGAGGGAGTTTTAGGATATTCGTGTAGTTTATCAATTCTACCATAAATTCAAAATTCCTCCAATAATTTGCACATGGTATGTAATTCGTCAATGAAATCGAATATAAGCAGCCATCCCCTATGCCCGTGATCTCCAAATCAGTGAGTATCTCCATTTTCCATTTCGTGAATAAAGGGACGTTTCATGAGGAGTTTGCAAATATACAATTTATCCCAACTTATACGCACAATTACATTTAATTACACTTTCACTGAATATTCAAGTCTCTTTTTATAGGCTATTATTCTCAACCATCAAAATGACATCAGTCTGCCACTTTTTTGGTTTGGGCTAAATATTTGCTTACATAGCACTTTCCGAAGTATGTATAATGTCGAGTGACATAAGCAT
Organism: Brevibacillus sp. DP1.3A; assembly: GCF_013284245.2. Taxonomy (NCBI): domain Bacteria; kingdom Bacillati; phylum Bacillota; class Bacilli; order Caryophanales; family Paenibacillaceae; genus Brevibacillus; species Brevibacillus sp. DP1.3A. Next base: position 3,501,820 of record NZ_CP085876.1, read on the forward strand.
TTTCTAGCAACACGCAGTCAGTATCCTTGGTTATATCACTCGACACATGAGCACAACTTGTCAATTACGATTGGATACGTGAATATCGAAATGTATGCCAAATTCCATTATCATCCTGAATGGTTAGATAGATTTGCCCCGCTCCATAATCCGCCATGGCTACGTATACTTTTCCAGGGGTATATTCGCCTACATAATTACCATAATAATCGCTATCAAATGTTAATCTTCTTCCCGATATTTCAAAGGTTACCGATGTCCCTGTAGCTGCTATACATTTGACATTTACTTTATCTACTGCTGGTTGTTGATAGGTTTGATCATTTTGAGTTTGCATTGAGCTTTGCTGTCTAACAACTTCTAAATCCTTTTTTAATGCGTCATTCTTTTTCGTACATGCTGACAAGGCTTCTTGTACTTCCGCCAGACGTCGCTCTAATCTGGCAATGTGTCTCAGTAATTCGTAATCGTTGTATTGTCTGCCTTCTCCCGCCGAAATTGGATAATAGCCCTCTTGTGGATACCACCCGTACATAAATTCCCTCCTCTATTGGCTTTGATACACTTTACGTTATGGATTTTCTGCCTAATTGTTCGCCTATTTTACCATAAATTGGTTTTATACTAACTCCACGAAATGAAACAGCGGCCACCTAAGACCTGAAAATCAAGTCTTAGACTGACCGCTGTTATTATTAAACGAACGTTCCCGTTAGGTTCATGTCATAGCCCGAGGAATGGGTGAGACCCCTTTGTGCTGACTTATCGCTTATCAATTTCCACTTCGTATTTATTGAAGATGGCCGAGTATTTATTCTCAAATATGGTCCATCGCTTTTCAGTTCCGTACTTTTCCTGCAAAGCCTTCAAATATTTTTTCGCCTCTACTACATTATTGGATTGTAAGAGCAAATGAAAGCTCTCTTCGCTCAGATGTAAAAATGGACCTGAAGTGTAATAATCAACAATGGATCTGGCACTGGTCATAGTATCATAAAACTGAATAACCTCATCTAATCCACTTAGCAACGTTTTTCTTAAATCATCCATATTCGTATCAAGAGTGATTGAAAATCGATCTGGAACAGACTCAACAATTTCCCCAATTCTTGCTCTGAAGTGACACTCCGCTTCTTGAGGTGCTGTTAGAATCTCTCTCGATTGTATTTGTGCCAACTCCGCTGCATAAATACCACAGTTCACATAAAACATTACATTGTCCGCTGCATTGCCAGCAGATTTTTGGAGGTTGAACATGTAGATGAGGCTTTCCGTTCTCTTAGTGAAATTCAAACTCTTCTTTGCGAAGCCACGTTTGGAAAGGAACGGCTTTACATCCTGTTTAATCATATCGGTAAAGATCTGCTGCAACTTGATCCCTCCTAGAAGTTTACGATAGTTACATCCTCCAAAAATCACGAGCGCTTACGCCAAGGCCAAGCTAGATCGAGCAGGGCAGCGACGGCAGCTCCCGCAGTGTACCGTACAAGGTCCGCCGTCAAAAATCCTTTTCCTAATACCAACGCCCCAATAGTTGTCGCCCGGAGGTAATTGATCCAACCGGCCTGATACAATTGGCTGGCCTCGATCGCAAAGCAAAACGCGAGGCTGCACCACAGCGCGAAAGAAATCTTTTTATGAGCATAACAGGTGCGAAAGCCGAAGTAGATCATACACGCCCATAATGCATCGCCAAAATGCTCAGCTACAAAGACAGGCAACACATCGGCGAACGCTCTGGACCCTAAGCCCAAAGCCATGACAACAAAAACGGCCACGAAATAGGCGAGCCTCTCTCTCCATCGACATGCGGAGTGCTTGTTACATGTGCTCATAGGTATCGTTCGGTAGTACTTCCATTCGGTTTTGTGCATATACCATCAATCTTCCTCTACAGAGAGAGTAATCTAAGTCTATTTTTTCACAGTCTAACACTTTCATATTGAATCTAAAACATTATTTTTAGTGAACAACTAGATTGAGCTACGTTCTCGTCAATACGTTCTTTCGTCTACTTTATAGCTTCTCAAGTTGTTCACTTTGCGTTGAGACCTTTTTGGATTTTTGCTTGAAAAGCTAGGATTAGAGAAACATATAAAAACAGATCACTGAATGGTATCTAGGCCAATCAAGTGATCTGTTTTATGATGGTGAGCTATTTCCGCCAAAAAGTTGAACAATCTGCCTTATCCAAGATATTAAATTCGATCATTTTCTCAAGTAATGCGAAATCAACCGGACTATCCCACCGGATACGTACCAACTCTTTGGTGTGATCATAGCCAGCCTGTACAATTTCATCAGAAAAACGAGAAATCCCTACCCTTTCTGGGGAAACAGCCAAATGATGTTTGGCAACGCTAAAGCCAATAATAAATGTGCCGTGATCGGTAAACATAGGCTGATTCCACGCAATTTTTGGCATTAAATTTGGAAATTTCTTAGTTACCCACCCCAAAACTTCTTCCGTTCGGGCATGATGTTGCGGGTTATCAATACGCGCTAAATATTCTTCAAAAACTTCCATGTTGTTTCCTCCGCGGTTATTGTTCCAATACCGTTTCAAACTTGCCGAACCATGCACTCCAGCCATACTTGGCGCCTTCGAGTCCGTGAACATTTGAGAATCCAGTTTGTTCGAGATGAAGGTTAACCTTTCCGTCCCCTAAATCCTGCAGCGTCCAGGTGACCGTATGCCGCTCGTCTCCGGTAGCCCAAGAATAGGACAACCGGTGTGGTGCTTCCACGACAAGCACTTCACCGTCAACGATTCCATCCCAATATTCGGATGGCTGATGGCGAAACTGAAAGCGATGCCCCACGACGGGTTTAAAATCATTTTCCGCGATCCACTTTGCTAACTTGCTTGAATCGGTCAGTGCGGACCAAGCCTTCTCAATCGATGTCGTGTACTGAAAATCCAAGGACAATGCTAAACTCATTCTTCTTCCTCCTCAAATAGTTGGTTCAAGCGCAACATATTCATACTCCAGTACTTGCTGTAGAAAGCCACCCAATCTTGAATTTCTTTGAGTGGAGAGGCGTTGAGCCTAAAACGCGTTTCTCTGCCGACTTTTCGATCAAGTACCAGTCCAGCCTCTTTGAGAATCGTCAAATGCTTGGATACCGCTGTACGGCCCATTGGAAACTGCGACGTCAACTCGTGAAGCGGCAACTCCTCTGCCTCTGCTAACAGACGAATCAGTCGGCGCCTAGTAGGATCTGCAATCGCGGCGAACACATCCCGCAACTGGTTGTTCTCGCTCACATCACCCGCTCCTTAATATTTTTACCAAGGGGCAGCCATTCATGTCTTCGGGTCTAGTGCCCACGAGGCGCGGACCCCAAAATGGACCACTTTTCGTGTCTCATTGATTATAGGACACCATTTGGTGACGTTTTAATTTTATGACACCATTTAGTGTCATGTCAACATTATTTTAAACTCCACATGAAAAAGAGTTTTTTCTCGATTTTGGCCTTGAGGTCCTACTGTCGTGGGCCAGAGGGAATTGTTTTAGAGTTGGCGGAGCCAATTAAATAAATTGGTTCGCCTTTTTGAACAGTTCTTTCCCCTAAAATGCAAAAAGGCAGCCATTTTGGGCTGCCTGCGGCGCTTCTATCCATAAAACACTATCGGACGGTCAATTAAGCGTAAGGAAGAATTTAACTTCTCTACTACCCTTTTTCTTCTGTACTTAAAACTTCATGAAAGTAATCGTAAATCTTGTAAAGCTGTCTTTCTCACTCTCCACTTTAATCAAGGCATGATGTGCTTCGATAATGGCTTTGACTAGCGCCAATCCAATCCCAGTCGAATCATGCTTTTTAGAACCTGTTGCTTTGTAAAATCGATCAAAAATATGGGACAATTCCTCAGGTGCAATTCCTTCTCCAAAATCTTGAATCACCAACTCCGTATAAATTGGCGTATCTTTTACTTGAATCATGATTGTACTGCTGGGTTTGGAATGCTCGATCGCATTCTTCAGCAGGTTCAACAAAGCTTCCTGCATCCATAGTTTATCGTGGGCAACGACGATTTCCTTTGGCGCATCCCAGTCAATCGCTATATGCTTATCACTGATCATGCTTGCCAAGCGATCCAAAACTTCCTCGATCGTCTCCACCAAATTGGCTGGCTCTTTATCAAATGAAATAGCTCTGGCATCGATTTTCGCTACTTTTAACAAATTTTGAATTAAGACATTCATTCTCGCGATTTGAACTTCATTATTTTGCAGGAGTTGAACTTGCTGCTGACGAGGCAGCTCTGCATTCAACAACATTTCATTGTAGATGGATATCGTTGAAAGAGGCGTTTTTAATTGATGGGAGATATCTTGCAGCATTAGTGCTAAAAACTCTTTCTCTTCCAGAAGATCCTGCATGCTTTTTCGAATGATATCTTTCATGGAACGAAAGGAAGCCGCTAGTTTGGCGAGATCCCCTTCTTTATTTTCATTGATGACTACCGTGTAGTCCCCATCGATTATTTTTTTTGCTGCGGAAGTAAGTTGTCTAATTTTATGGAAGACCATCTTGTATTGCAAATAGCTTGCCCCAAGCAATATCAATCCGAAACAAATCAATCCCCAATAAATCCATTGATTATGGCTGGCAATATGTTTATTTAATAGGGGAAAAAGCTCTGATTCCAAATCTTCATATAATCCATACTGTCTAAAGATCTCTCTTCCTTTTTCCTGATACACACTTGAATTAGATGCGTGACTTGTTAAGACTTTCATAATTTCCGCTTCATTCTCGGGATTTTGTTCAACCAATCTAGCCGTAATTTCACTCCAGGTTGCAATAGAGTCGCTTTTCAAAGCATCATAAAACAGTTGATGTGCAATAAACTGGTGAATGGTAAATAGTGATAACAGAACGGCCAGTATCGTCATATACCCTTTCAATTCGGTATTCTTCATCATCTTACTCTCTACTCACATCCTTATTCCACCGATAACCTAATCCTCTTTGGGTGACGATAAACTGCGGATTTTTGGGGTCATCTTCCACTTTATCTCTTAGACGCTTAATGTATACAGAAAGCGTATTTTCATCAAAAAAAGCATCTTCTCCTTCCGATACTTTCATCAAGAGATCATCTCTTTTTAGTACTTTATGGGCGTTCATCATGAAAGTTAACAGAAGCTTGTATTCAAGATTGGTTAATGGAATGTTTTCCTGATTTTTAAAAGCCTTGACGAGGTTCGTATCCATTTTTATATTTTCAGATGCTAAGGTGATGGAGGAAGTCTCCAACCGCCCACGTTTACGCAATTGCACTTTCACTCTGGATATGAATTCCTTGACTCGGAATGGTTTCGTTATATAATCGTCCCCGCCAATATCCAAGCCCATTACTACATTTGCTTCTTCATCCAAGGCCGTTAAGAAGATAATAACCGATGAATCGTTTTGTTTTTTGAAATGCAGACATAAATCATAGCCGTTTCCATCTGGAAGGCCAACATCTAGGATCGCCAAATCAAAAGGTTGATGATCAAACTGGCGTTTCGCTTCTTTTACACTAGAGGCTCTGACCACCTCATAGCCTTCATTTCGCAATGAGAATTCGATGGCTAGACCTAGCGCCTCATCATCTTCCACAAGCAATATTTTATTCAAGGTTGTCCTCTCCCTATCATCATTCCATTTCAGCCATTAACCAAATCCGAATAGCCCGACTATAAAATAGCCAGGCCCATTCTATCATTGTTCCCTGATAACATCGATAAGATTATCTTTTTGGATTTTTCTCAGTGGTAATAGAACAGATAAAAAGCTGATGATCAAAGCTGAAGCAAACGTAATGAGACAAGCTTCGTAGGGGATCGTCCATTCGACCCTCAAGACACCGGAAGCCGCCAAATAGATAATATAAGAAAGTATACAACCGAAAAAGATCCCTTGCAAACTTCCAGAAAAACCGTAAATCAGCGCTTCATAGATGATCATTTTTTTCAAATTCCTTTGTGACATGCCTATGGATTTTAACGCAGCCAGTTCTTTTCGTCTGATGATAATGCTAATCGTAATCGTATTAAGGATATTGAGACTGCCAATCAAAGAAATGACTGTGATAAAACTGTATACCAGCACTTTTATGACGAGCTCCGAATCTTTCTTCACTTTATTCTCTTCGATGTGATTCACAATGGTAATGGCGTGTTTTTTACCAACAGACTCCTCGATGTGAGTAACTGTTGCAAGAGATTGTGTCTTATCCTTCAAATCGATTTCAAAATGGAGGTCCTGTTCCTTCACTCCGGATACATTTTCAACCGACTTCAAAAGCTCCAACATTTGCTGTCTTTCTGCTAAAGAATCTTCATGATCTTGTTCCAGATAGATGGATAGATCTGATTTCGTGGATAAGTCCTTCATATATTTGGATGCAAATGCGATATCCATCATAGACGAGAAAGTAATAAACAATACACTGGATATAATGATAGATAGAATCGTAATGGTATAACGATTTTTATTTCTTTTGACATTTTTCAAGGCTAGGCTCAAGGGAAAAGATAACGGCTTTCTCAACACGGTATTCTTGTGTTTTTTGATCGCCTCTTTTTTAATGGATAGCCTGCTGCTGATTGCCAGCAGTGGGGATATTCTACCCGCAAAAAAAGCCGGATAATAACTGGACGCTAGTACGGCCGTCAGCGTAATGATCGAACTGATGAATAAAATCTGCCAATCGATATGGAAGAACGAAACACCTGCACCATCTTCTAAAATGATCGAGAAAATGGATTGGAGTGCAGCAACCGCCAATATGCTACATACAAGCCCAACCGGTATGGCGATAACAGCCAGCACAGCAGCTTCTCTCATCACGATTTGTCTAATTTGCTTTCGCGTAGCGCCGATGCTTCGGAGCAAGCCGAACTGCTTCATTCGCTCTACGACGCTGATTTGAAAAGCGTTGTAAATCACCACGACTGTCGCGATCACAACAATACTAACGACGATGACGAGAACAGCCAAAATCGATTGATTCGATCCCGGTTTCAAAACTTTGATCAATTCCTCATTGATAACCAGATTCTCGTCTTTCGTAAGTGATTTTATCTCCTCTACAACCGCTTTAAAGTCCGCCTTCTCGTTTATTTCGGCTAAGATCCTACCCTCTCCGATAGCAAAATCATGTTTATAGGTTAGTAAACGTCCCACTTTATTTATCTGAGTGAACGCCCGATTATCTAGTAAACCAACTAGTTGATAGGTTTGACCATCCAATACAAATGAGTCGCCGATCTGAAGACCCTTTTTCATATAAGGAAGCGTCCATGAATCGACAGCTGCTTCACGGTCATTGGCCGGTAATCTGCCATCAATGAGACTGTAGGTTAAAAACTCCATGGCGCTATGATCAGCGAAATTCTTTTGAACAGAAACCTCTCCAACCGGAACGATCCCGCCCTGAGACATCAAGCCATACGATGCTATTTGTGGATTATATTTGATTTTGTTTAATAGTGCTTCATCGTAATTTGAAATACCGAGATGAAAAGAAAACCCGTTTATCTTCTTGATGTTCTCGATTTGGGATAGTTGTGATCCTTTCATAAAAAGGCCGACTGTGGAAATTAACGCTACAGAGAGTATGATTCCGATCAAAGTCAAAATCGTTCGTTTCATATTCCCCTTTAAATACTTGCTGCTTAATTGTTTATAACTGCTGATCAAAATCATTCTCCTCCAGTCTTTTGGCTAATTCGCAGCAAGCCGTTGATCTGAAATGATCGTACCGTCTTCTATCGTGATGATCCGGTCAGAAGCCGAAGCAATCGCAAGATCGTGCGTAATCAAGACAATGGTTTGATTGTATTTTCTAGCAGTCAATCGTAATAAATCTATGACTTCCTTCGTATTTCGCGTATCCAGATTACCTGTGGGCTCATCCGCCAAAATCAAATGCGGTCGATTCATTAAGGCTCTGCCGATGGAGACGCGTTGCTGTTGACCGCCCGATAATTCGGAAGGCAAGTGGTCTTTCCGTTCATGGAGACCCAGGATTTCAATCAGTTCATCCAAATATGTCATATCTATCGGTTCATCATCCAATAACATGGGCAACGCGATATTTTCCTGGACATTCAATACCGGGATCAAATTAAAAAATTGAAAAATAAACCCGACTTTTCTTCTTCTGAATATCGAAAGCTCATCATCTGTATAATCGTAAATATTATGATCCCCAATGAATACTTGTCCTGAAGTTGGACGATCCAACCCGCCTAAAATATGCAGCAGTGTACTTTTACCTGAGCCGGAAACACCAACGATGGAAACAAACTCTCCTTGCTGAATCGAAAGGTGAATCCCTTTTAACGCATCTACCTTGTTATTACCTTCCCCATAACTTTTTACTACGTTTTCCATCCGTACAACTTCCATACCGTTCACCCTCTCATCACCCAAACTCAATCTTGTACGTCTACGAAGTTTACTTTGTCTTCACTATTTGCGTATACGTTCCCGATTTCTTGTAAGACTTGGTTCACCTGATCTTTCTTCTTATAATCGAAGCTGCGATTTTCAAACTGGATCAAGGAGAGCGTTGACTCTGCTTCGGTTAATTGGTTGTAAGTCTGTTCGTCAACAATAACAAGATCCGCTTGTGGTATATACCCGATCCACATCTGATGCTTCACATACGCTACAGGTACCATCTTGCCGTTCAAATCGATTTGGTTATTCTTCATTTCTGCATCAATTATAGAGTAAAACAGATTTTGACCATTCGATAATTCTTTGATGCTGGTAACAGGGTCTGAAATAATAGACGTGCTGTCTGGATCTTGTCTGGCTCTGAGAATCCCCTTCTTGACGAATTGCTCTGCGGTGGATCGAGTAACAACCGAATATTTGATCTCTCTAGTATCAAATTCTTGACCTGTTTCTTTCTGATCTTGCTCTGACAATTTCGTAATTTTTTTCGTTGTAACCAATTTCATTTTGTAGTCCATCGTTTGTTTGGTGTCATCTTTATACAACTCTTTGACCTTATTCGCGTTGTTTTCTGTGCCAATAACGAGCACGCCATCGACCGCTTGCGATGGACCTTCTACAAATCGTTTTACTCCGAATCCAATCCCTGCAAAAATCACAATAACCAATAAGAAACCTATTACTTTTTTCATCTTAATTGCTCCCTTATAAACTATTTATGTCTGGATTATAGACGAGACTTTCATGTAATTGAATGACTCTTGTCTAACGATTTTGACCTTCTTTCTTACATTTTAGTAAGAATGGAGATAATGATACGTTTGTTCGAAAGAAAAAGGCTGTCTCGCAGTCATTGTTCATGACTTTTGGGACAGTCCTCTCTACTTTTTCAGATTATGCTTTTTTAAGATTGAACCGATCCGCTCCCGGGTGTTAACAATGAAAAACCAATTGGATAATTGTACCTTCACCGAGCTTACTTTCTATTCTAATTTCTGCGTCATGAATTTTAGCTATCTCCTTACATAATGAAAGCCCGAGCCCGAGGCCTCCTCCATTCGCTCTCGATCTCGATTTGTCGGACATAAAGAATGGCTCAAAGACTTTTGTTATGTCGTCATCAGGAATACCGATCCCTGTATCTTTCACTTCAAGAATAATTTTTGACTCCGTATCTCTGTATGAACGTACAAGTATTTTATCGTTGTTCTTCGATGCTTTAATCGCATTGTCTATCAGGTTTGCAAGTAAAATTTTCATCAAATCCTTATCCATTAAAACACTCAGATGCTCCGTCGATATTTCCAGATCCATATTCTTTATGTTCAGCTTTGGAATAAAGGAATGTTTGATTTCCACAAAAAGTTCGTCAAGTTTTCCCTTTTTCAACTCAAAATCTTCTTCTCGCAAAACAATGAGCTCCATAAGCTTAAATGTCAGTTTCTCTAGCCGCTTTCCTTCTTCATAGATAAAGCTTAATGAGTTGATATAAGTCTCTTCATCATGTTTATTCGTTCGTAAATAATCCGCATAGCCTATGATCGAAGTTAAAGGAGTCCTAAGTTCATGTACCAGGTTATCGATAAACCTTTGCTTGTCTTCTGAAGTTTTTTTAAGCTGGTTTACTTTATCTTCTACATCAGCGGCCATCAAATTGAAATTTTCCGCTAACAACCCGATTTCATCATTCGATTTCACCTTTACTCTTTCGCTGAAATTCCCGCCTGCAATTATTCTTGTTGACTGGATCAGTTTATTAATCGGTTTTACGATAAACATGCTCATGATTATGGTAACAATGACCAAAATTGCTGAAACAAGAGCATTTAACTTGATTAAAAGGCTTAATAAGTCTTCTCTATTTTCATAAACACTCGAAATATCTTTCACATAAGAAAGCTTATAGTGATTATTTTCCAAATAAATATTCTTAGCTATAAATAAGTAAGTCTTTTCCCCTAGATCCCGTATGATGTAATTTACTTTATCGGATGGGATGTTTAATTCTTCTCGATGAGTAAGAGTTATCTTGTTGTTTTTAAAATGGCTAAAAATCACTTCGTTATTTTCATCTATTACATCCAGATACACATCCTGTTCTCCGAGGTTGTCCAAGTACGTACGAATCATGGAATCTATGTTTGGTTTGCCAACTCCTTCAGCATCCGGGTTTGAAGATTTTTGAACTTTAAGTAGATATAGATTTGATTCTAAAGAGTTAGCAAATCGATTCTGTTCACTTATCCCGGAACGGATCTCCATATTGAGATTGAGTTCAAAGCTGCTATTAATAAGGTAAATGGATGCTGGTACAAAAAAGATCTCAAATATGATTAATGTACATAAAAATATCCTCTGCCAAAATTTCATTTATTCCTCCAGCCTATACCCCAATTTAAATACTGTTTTAATTTCATCTTTCCATCCCAGCTTTTTTCTTAGCTTTTGTATATGATTGTCTATCGTCCGAGTTTCGCCAATGTAGTCATATCCCCAAATTTTTTCTATGATTTTTTCCCTCGTTAATACGATGTTTTTATTTTGTACTAAAAACACCAATAACTCGAACTCTTTCAAGGTAAGCTCAATCATTTCACCGTTCTTTTTCACCTGCATTTCTTGCAAGTATACTTCTGTGTCTTTAAAATTTATGATGTTGCTTTTTTTATTGTAATGCCTTAATACATTTTCAATTCTGGCCAGTAATTCAATCCCTTCAAAGGGTTTCGTCATATAGTCATCTACTCCCGCTTTTAATCCATACACCTTATCCGCAACTGAACTTTTCGCAGTTAAAAAAATGACAGGTATCCCTAAAGGTTTTATTTTTTCAAATAAAGTAAATCCATCAACTTTTGGAAGCATGACATCCAAAAGTATGAGATCAAAACGATCGCTTTCAATTACACTCAGGGCTTCCTCTCCATTAAAAACGATTGAACTCTCATAATTTGCGGTATTTAAATTCAATTTTATTAAATTTGCTACTGCGATATCATCTTCTACAACTAAAATTTTTATCATCTGTTTTTACCTCATTCCTTTTGTAACGGTTAGATGGAGTAAGTACCATTTTGGGCACTTACTCCATCTTTTACGTCCTACAATATCTTAATTTACTTACAGTTCTCTGAAATTCTCACGGTAATCTTTTTCTTCGGAAGGTAGAGGGATTAGTCTGTCATAATTAATCTCATATCTAGATACTGAATAATTCTTCAGACTAATTGTCATATCTACATCTCTTCCATCTTCCAGGTTGCAAAGAACACGTACGGTTCCGGAACTAGCATTCTTACTAACCTTCATGGTATTTTCCTTAACATTTTTCTGTTGTTTATCAAAAAAGTTGATAACCGCAGATTTAACTTTCTCATCATCGATTGTTGTCACTGAGCTTTGAGCTTCATTAGTGAAAGCAGTTAAAGAAACAATTTCACCTGTTTTTTCATTTATGACAATCTGATTAGAAGCGGCCATGGGCTGGTTTAAGTCTTCAGCACGAACAAACTGTACAACGATAACATCTGCTGTATCTTTTTTGGCGTTTTCTTTTAATACAGCTGCATCTTCTTTTGAATATAAATCCATAAAGAACTTAAAGTTATCTTGGTTGTTCGTTCGATTTACACGCGCCTCACCAAAAGATTTCGCGTCAAGCCCCATATAGTCTTTTAGAGCTTTGGTTGCCATTTTTACCGCTTCTTCATCACTAATCTTTCCATTTGCTACTTTGACTACATCATTTGTAGTGGTTTGATTTGTGCCATTTCCTTCTTTGCTTGCCAACGTTACGACTTTGTTTTTAGTAGAATTAACTGCGTTATCGCTTGCAAATACAGCTGCTGTAGCACCGCCTACAATTGTTAGTGCCATTGACAAAACGAGAATATTTTTTTTGTTCATGGTAATGCCTCCTGAAATTTTTGTTTTTGGTTTGGGCACGAAACCCTTGTTACAGTTAATAGAATATAGCGTTCATATGTTAAAAGTATCTTTCAGTTGTCTCCAAGTTGTAAATTCTATAAAAACCATTTCGTTCGTTGTTACAGGGAAGATTGAAAACCACCTGGAGGCTTGCTTCAGATGGTTTTCAAGAGCGGGTTTCACATTCCTACCGTTGAATGAGATTAGAACATCGTAACCGATTCAATTTCTAATATTACTATAGAAAAGAAAAGCAAAGAACAGTATCCAACAACAAATACTGTTCTTTGCTTTTCATTTTCAGATTATGCTTTTTTAAGATCGAAACGATCTGCATTCATTACCTTCACCCATGCAGCAATGAAGTCACTCACAAACTTTTCTTTGTTATCGTCTTGCGCATAAACTTCTGCAATGGCACGCAGAACGGAGTTTGATCCGAACACGAGGTCAACAGTAGTCGCTGTACGCACGACTTCACCGGATTTGCCATCACGTCCTTCAAATACACCGCCGTCTACAGGCTTCCACTGTACGCCCATGTCTAGCAAGTTAACGAAGAAGTCGTTTGTGAGTGTACCTACGCGATCCGTGAATACACCGTGTTGTGTGCCACCGTGGTTTGTACCGATAACACGCATACCGCCAACGAGTGCAGTCATTTCTGGAGCAGTAAGATTTAGTAACTGTGCCTTGTCTATCAGGAGTTCCGCAGGACTGACACGATATTGCTTCTTCTGGTAGTTCCGGAAACCATCAGCGATTGGCTCGAGTACGTCGAAGCTTTCTGCATCGGTTTGCTCTTGTGTTGCATCGCCACGTCCAGGAGCAAAAGGAACCGTTACATCAAAGCCAGCATCTAGTGCGGCTTTTTCTACTGCGGCACTACCGCCGAGTACAATCAAATCGGCCATGCTGACTTTTTTACCAAAGTCCTCTTGAATGACTCGTAGGATCGTAAGCACCTTTTCAAGTTTTTTCGGCTCATTCGCTTCCCACTCTTTCTGTGGAGCAAGACGGATGCGAGCACCATTAGCGCCACCACGCATATCCGAGCCACGGAAGGTACTAGCAGAAGCCCAAGCCGTTGTTACCAGCTCGCTGACGGTAAGGCCAGACTCTAAGATCCTTGTTTTCAGCTCTGCTACATCTGCATCTGTCAAATCATAATCAGCAGCGGGTATAGGATCTTGCCAAATAAAATCTTCTGCTGGAACTTCTGGACCTAAATATCTTGAGCGAGGCCCCATGTCGCGGTGTGTGAGTTTGAACCATGCACTTGCAAATGCATCTGCAAACTCCTCTGGATTCTCATAGTAACGACGAGAAATCTTTTCGTATGCGGGATCCATACGCAAGGCCATATCCGCAGTGGTCATCATCGTTGGAACACGAACGGATGCATCTTCTGCATCTGGTGCAAGATGCTCATCAGCAGGATTTACAGCAATCCACTGGTGGGCACCTGCCGGGCTCTTAGTCAGCTCCCATTCATATCCGAAAAGTAGTTCAAAGAAACCATTATCCCATTGTGTTGGATTCGCAGTCCAGGCACCTTCTATACCGCTGCTGATGGTGTCGCGACCTTTACCGGAACCGTGTGTGCTCTGCCATCCTAAGCCCATTGTTTCCAAAGGAGCAGCTTCCGGCTCTGGGCCTACAAGAGCAGCATCTCCTGCCCCGTGAGCCTTCCCAAATGTATGGCCGCCTGCCACGAGTGCAACGGTTTCTTCATCGTTCATTCCCATGCGTTTGAAGGTTTCGCGAATGTCGCGAGCACTAGCAAGCGGATCTGGATTCCCGTTCGGACCTTCTGGGTTCACATAAATCAGACCCATTTGAACAGCAGCAAGCGGATTCTCGAGCTCACGATCGCCGGAGTAACGCTTATCGCCTAGCCATTCCTTTTCAGCGCCCCAGTAAATATCTTCTTCTGGATGCCAAACGTCCGCGCGTCCGCCTCCAAAACCGCTTGTCTTCCCACCCATGGATTCAATAGCAGCATTACCTGCTAGAATGTACAAGTCTGCCCAAGAGATCTTGTTGCCATATTTTTGCTTGATCGGCCATAGAAGTCGACGAGCTTTGTCAAGGTTGGCATTGTCTGGCCAGCTGTTAAGTGGAGCAAAACGCTGTGTGCCGGTTCCAGCACCTCCACGTCCGTCTGCTGTACGATATGTACCAGCGGAGTGCCAAGCCATACGGATAAATAATGGGCCGTAATGTCCGTAGTCGGCAGGCCACCAATCTTGGCTGTTTGTCATTAGATCATAAAGATCCTGTTTTAAAGCCTGGTAGTCCAACTTTTGGAACTCTTCTGCATAATTGAACTCTTCGCCCATAGGGTTAGATTTTCTGTCATGCTGATGCAGGATGTTCAAGTTCAACTGGTTGGGCCACCAGTGTTTGTTCGACGTAGCACTAGGGTTGTGATTCGTAGTGCTACCGTGCGAAAACGGGCACTTTCCAGTGTTAGCGGTTGCCATAGAGTCCATTTGTCCCTCTCCCGTCATTTAAATTAAGTATTACATAATAATACTTCTAATTAATTTATATAGCAGTTAACAAGAGAAATCAACATCTTTTTGTTTTTTCCTCCTGAGGATTAAAATATATGAACTCTTTCATTTCCGAAAGGTTGATTCTAACGTATGCATGGACCGTGTAGATTATGATCTTGTCAAACTCCATTGTTCGCCTTCTATTCGATCCATCACAAAAAGCCCACTATTATCCGCGTAACGGAATGTGTGGGCTTTTTGGGCGTAACTGGCTTACTTGATTGTTACTTGAAATTCCGAGCCTGGAGCACCGGTGAATACCATTGTTCCGCTCTTCGGCAGAGTCACTTTGTTGTTGCCACTGACGATGGAATAGTTGAGAGGGTATTCGCCTTCCTTATCATATACAGCGAAAGACCCCTCCTTTGGTAGTTTGACCGTTATCGTTTTGCCTATTGCTTCTGCCGCGATTTTCTCCAATCCTTGGCTATCCGCAACCGCAGGGGCGACGCTTGCAGCCGTTGCTCCGGTTGGTGCTATCACAGTCAAAGCAAGTAAGCCCCCATTTTCTTCGTAATAATGTCTCTGCCATCTGAGCAAATGAATGATTCAATCAATATGAGACGAGACATGGGACTCTCATTCCATGCAGTCGGGAGAAATCACTTCCCATTTTCCAAACAGCGTGAAACCCGCTGCTTTCGCCAAAGCCGTAGACGTATGGTTATCGAGTTGGCATCGATACTGCGGTTCGTATCCCTGACCATAGGCGTATTTGCAGATAGAACGAACCACTTTGCGGGCGTGACCTTTTCCTCTAAAGGATGTCAGCGTCAGTACCCCAAGATCCGCAATTTGCGCATCCTCCTCCCATGGATACATACTGGAAGCGCTGACTAAGCGATTTTGCTCAAAAGACCCGAACACCGCCCAATGATCCAATTCCACATAAGCGTCATCCAAATCTTGTTCCGAGGCGGAGGATGCGAACTCGGAGAAAACCGCCTCATCATGCACGGTTAACCGGCGTAAGTCACCTTCGAGGTTTTCTTGCAGCAATACGTTCTTATCGGCTTTTGAAAAATAAAAAAGATAGTCTGCGCCATGCAGTGTGACGCCCGCTTCATTCAATTTCTGGCGAAAGATCGACTCAGACAAGGATTGTCGTGGAGAGAGGCCTATCTTATCAGCCAGCGCAGGCGTCAAGACCGCCATAACACGTCCGTCGGAGGTTTCCAACACCATGACCCGACTATCTTCGTCAAGTGCAGGGTTTATGGCAACAGTAAAAGAGTCATCACTATAGAGGACGTCACCGTTCAAAAATTGCTCCCGCCAAAAGTCAGTGATCGTTTGTGAAAATACAGGCGCACTTCTTACTGGATTTGTCATTATGTTCACTTCCTTATACGTTAGACTTATGTGAAGCACATTCTTTACCTTGATATAGTGTGAAGGTCAACAACAAAACACCATTGGAATGCATCACCTTCATTGTTTAGACTCATCGAATAGTTCTTCCGCCATTATGTATGCTTCGGAAGTTTCTTTAGAAATTGATCGATTGCATCCATATAACCCGGTATCGTAATTTGTCTGGGAGCGAAAAGACTAATGAGGACTGCACGTATATTTGAATTAGCCGTTTGCTTGCTTAACATGGAGTGATCAGCGTCAGGGAAGACCGATACGGTCAGCAGCTCAGGTTTTACGATATCGCGATATACCCTTTCTGTATCCTTCACATCGACATGTATATCTTCTTCCCCCAGAAGCAGAAGCACAGGCGAATTGAAATTTCGAAGGTCATCAGTGGCATCTGACAAGAAATTTTTGCTCACAAATGTCCATCTTTCTTTTGACATCAAATTATTTTCGCGAGCGGTTTTTACATACTCCTCATAGGAGACCTGTTTTTCCAAAAGGGTGAGTACTTGCAAGTCATACGCCTCTTTGTCTTGAATTTCCGCTTCTGAGTACCCGTCTATCACCATTTTTTTGCGTGTATGGTATTGCCCTTGACTTACCCAATTAATGGCGGGCGATAGAAGAAGGCTGAATGCGAGCGGTTCCTTCTTGGCGAGCTTTGGAATGACCCATCCTGCCTGGCTTGCTCCCCAAACCCCAATTTGTTTCTCGTCAATCATTGGCTGCTCTTTTGCCCAAGCAATAGCCTCACGCGCTTCTTCCACGCGGTCATCTATACTCTGATGTAACCAATTGCCCTCGGAACCGTTCATTCCTCTCTTATTAAGGGACAAGGAGGCGTAACCAAGAGAGGCTAACCGCTCAAATAGCGGCTTATAGCCATCATCATGCGTGGCATCAATAGGTCCATCACCATGTATAAACAAGACTAAGCCCAATTTGTTCGTGTAGTTTTTAGGCAGTACGAACGTACCGGTCAATTTGCCTTCAGATGTCTGGATTTCAACGGCTTGCTCAATCATATCAAAGCTGTTTTGCTCCCATATGTATAGTCCTGCACCGCCAAATAGCAGGACGATGATCATCATGGAAATCATTATTTTCTTTTTCATCTACCCTTCTCCTCTTGAAAAGATTTCATAGTGAATATCTCCAACCATACACCTTAGGTCAGACCTAAGATCAAGTAATATTAGAAGAAGTCATTATAGGCATATTAAGTCTTCGAAAGGTGTGACAAGTTATCTTTGCTCCCGCCTGAATGGTCAGATGATTGTAACTTGAGCTTAGAAAGAGGTTTTTGAGTTGATAACATTTAAAATGCAAGATTTGTGTGGACGGTACGGTACTTGGTAAGAAGCTGCGGATTGAAGAAAATTAGGATAAAGAGATTGGGGCAGATACCCATCATTTTCTTACTACCAGTTGAATGACATGGGCTAATCCGGTGTGCGCCTTTCCTGCCACACGCTCTTGTTCGCCATAGAAGAAATGGATCACCTCATGACCTTTGCACCAAGCAAGAATTTCTTTTGGATCATAAAGCATGTCAAGTTCCTGGGGGCCGCCTGTACCATACTTTAATTGTTTCTCCGAGAATACCTCAAGCATGAGAATTCCTTTGGGCTTTATTGCCTTTTTCATTTTATTCAGAACCATCGTCTGAGCATTTTTATGAAAATGTCCATATACCATAATCGCGGTATCATACTGTTCGCTCGGCACATCCTCTTCCAAAAGGTCAATTTTTTGGGTTTGTACGTCAACGGAATGCTTCCGAGCCAGTTTTTTCGTTTTTTGCAATCCGCTCTCCGCATAGTCAATGGCTGTCACTTCAAGATTTCTTTTTGCTAAAAAAACTGCATTCCGGCCTTCACCCTCTGCAAACGCGATCACTTTTTGTCCTTGTTCTAACCGAAAAGCTTGTTGTTGAATAAAAACGTTAGGTTCTTCCCCATAATAATATTCTTCCGAATGAAAGCGCTCATTCCAAATATTCGCCATACTCATCGGCCTCCTGTCATTAAAATCCATTGTAGATTTATTATATCTACAATATCTCCAAAGACATGGATGTGTCAATATCCCGTGGTATCGAGAGCATCTAAAAAAGAGTCTACCTTTGAACGTACCTCTTGACCTTAGGTCTGACCTAAGGTGTATGGTTAAGATATTCTACCACATCCTAAGGGAGTAACGTTTATGAAGAGTGAAATCACCATTAGCGAATTAGCTAAGCTTATGAATGTGTCTGTTCATCAGATTCGTTATTTTGAAGAGAAAGGGGTTCTTCTACCTGCTTACGTAGATAACAATCAGTATCGAATGTATAGCATGGATCAAGTTTACCAGCTAGCCCATATTCTGTTGCTTCGCAAATTGGGAGTGCCTGTCCAGTCGATTAAAGAATGCATGACTTCCTATTCTGCTGATCAATACGGGCAGCTACTCAATCGTTCTTTGAGAGAAATAAATAAAGAGTTGCTTCGCCTTCAAGAGCTTCAGCAATTCATAACAAAGGTTTTGCATGAACAAAAGAATTTTCAATCTCACACGAATCCCTACCAAATAAAGTGGCGTGAAACCACTTATTTGGCACGGTGGATCGAAATGAGTTCACAAATGACGCTAAACGCCAAACTGTTAGCTGAACAGGCCAAGTCAGTCCCGAACTTGTTCGAATCGGACATTCATTTTATCGAGGATGGTTCCAGTACCCTTACGTTATACACGGAAACAGAAGCGCCTGGCGATTTTTCAATACCCAGCGGCAACTATCTGTCTACCCAGAGGCTAGTCCATGAAGAGGATGAGCTTGAACAAGTGATTGAACAGTTTTACACCTATGCCGCAGCTCAGTCTCATGTTATACAGGGACCCTTGATTCTCATTGAAAGATCTTACTTATCCCTATTTAGTCAAAGCCAGCTGCATTATGAACTACAAGCTATGATCGAACCGACTACCCATTTCGAAAGGGGAACCCGATCATGACTGTATCACCAATTACGATAGAACCTATGCATTCTATGTTCAATCAACAGATTGGTCAACTTCTTGTTCACGGGTTTCGTGGGAAATTCCAAACCCTTACGAAGCTCAATGATGGCGATCTCGCCCTTTTTTTCGAAAAGTTATTGGATCATGTTCCTTCAGATCCTGCAAGTCAACGAATGGTCGCGCTACAAGAGGGAGAAGTTATCGGGACGATATCCATCAAGTGGAAGACCGAATCTACTAGCATGAAAACATTTCCTGGATGGAAGAACTTCCATCGTTTTGGAAAATGGAATCTCCTGAAAATGTTCATCGGGTTATCTTTCTTAGACCATAAACCAGAGGCTGGAGAATGTTATATTACAGACGTTGTTGTCCATCCGGATCATCAAGGCAAAGGAATTGGAAACCTGCTATTGCAGTGGGCGCAGAATTTCGCACAAACACAACCTAGCCTAGACAAGTTAAGCTTGTACGTCGCAGGCAAAAACCCCCGGGCAGAGCAGCTTTACCAGCGATTATCGTTCCATACGCAATTGCGAGAAAGCAGCTTCCTATCACATATTTTATTCAAAGAGAAAAAATGGAGTTACATGGTGAAGAGATTAAAATAACTCATGACAAAGGGCGAATCGTCTCTACTAGAATCCGCCCTTTGCTCGCTAGCTTCCTCTTTCATTCTCCGTATTTCTTTACATATATCTGGCTGTTCGCGAAGGTAATCTCTGAACGAAAGGTGTCTTTCAATTAATCTATTTCACGAGAAAATCGGATTAGTCGACAGCACTCTAATTCTTTCATCTGTACGTTGTTTATTATCTCCTTCGCAGCTAAGCGGCTAATGATGGGAGCTAGTGTAACAGCTGAATGCATAACGGTCAGATAAAGACCCTTTATTTGGTCATGAAATCCCACAATGGGGTAACCGTCTTCAGGCATGGGTCGCAAGCCTACTGTGATGCTTTCCAGCTCCAACTTTTCTCCTCCTTTTAAATTGTGCCGTAGAATTTCAAACGCCCGCTTTCCAACTGCCTCTGGTCCATTTTGTTCAGACTCATCGATATAATCTTCCGCTGCTAGTAACGTATCATCGGTTAGTTGTCTCGCTTCAAACATAGAATTTGAAACTAAGGTGTGGATCAGCTTTTCTTTCGATTTCATTCGGATCAGTATAGAAGGCGAAGGAGCGACAGGAACATTGAAGCCTACTGGCTGACAGAGTTCGGATATAGCTGTGCCAGTTGCTAATACAATCACATCTGATTCTATTAAACCATGGGAGGTGTTTACCCCAACAACCTTAGAACCCTCTGTGATTATTTGCATCACTTTTGTATCAAACAGTATGTTCGCTCCATTTTCTTCTGCTTTTTTCACTAAAAGTTTTGTAGTCAAAATTGGATCTAGTGCGCCTTCTTCGTTCGCATAATAAGCTTCCTCGGGGTATTCCTTTAGATTCGGTTCTAATTCTATGATTTGCTGCCGTTTTAATGGTTGTTTACGAGACTCGTCATAATCTGTAGGGGTTTCCCAAGTCAGTGATCCATCCCATTTTATTTCTAGATCAGGTATCTCTTTTTCTAATTCATGATATTCGGCTATCGATGCATCATACAAATGTCGAAAATTTTCTAATACCCGGCCCGATGGATTAATCCAAGCGAAAGATTTATTAGTGACTTCACATGCAGCAGTTGAATTCGTCTCTAGTAAAGTGACATTCTGATTCTGCTTTGATAAATAATAGGCCATGGATGCACCAACAATACCAGCACCAACCACTACAATTTTTTGTTTCTTCATCGTGAGAGTTCCCTCCTGATAACATCCCCTATGCAATTTCTACCCCTAGGACATCCACGTAAAAATGCTACACATGAAGGATAGCCGTCTTCAGGATCTTTGCTCATACAGCTTAACAATCTCGATGATGGTTTTTACAGCCTTCACCATATTGTCAACGGAAACATACTCGAACCGTCCGTGGTAGTTTTCTCCGCCTGTGAAAACATTCGGTGTTGGCAATCCCATGTAGGATAGCTGGGAGCCATCCGTGCCACCGCGAATCGGCTGAATAATCGGCACGATTCCGAGGTTTTCTAGTGCTTGTGTAGCGATGTCCACTACTTCCATTACAGGCTCAATCTTTTCCCGCATATTGAAGTATTCGTCTTTGATTTCGAGCTCAATTCGCTTCTCTCCGTATTTTTTCTGTAATTCTTCCACAATACGAGTCAGTTCGGACTTTCTTTCCTGAAACCGATTACAATCGTGATCCCGGATCAAATAACGAAGCTGAGTTTGTTCGACGTCACCTTGAATGGAAAACAGATGATAGAAGCCTTCGTAACCCTCCGTCTCCTCAGGAGTTTCATTAGCTGGCAGCCTTCCATGCAGCTCCATAGCTATTTTAGCAGCGTTGACCATTTTACCTTTGGCTGAGCCGGGGTGAACATTCTTCCCTTTACAGGTAATGATCGCTGATGCAGCATTAAAGCTCTCGTACTCGATCCCGCCAAGAGGGCCACCATCCATCGTGTAAGCATATACTGCGTCGAATGCGGACACATCAAACTTGTCTGGGCCTCTGCCGATTTCTTCATCAGGGGTAAAAGCTACTCTTACTTTCCCGTGTTTTCGTTCTGGATGTCGAATCAGATAAGCCATAGCGGTCATGATTTCGGCAATACCGGCTTTATCATCCGCGCCAAGTAATGTGGTACCATCTGTCGTGATTAAGGTATGGCCTTTGTAGCCAGCCAGCTCTGAAAACTCGCGCGGTGTAAGGACAATATTCAGTACTTCATTCAAGACAATGTCTTGTCCGTTATAATTTTCAATGACTTGCGGCTTCACGCCAGCGCCGGTAAAATCGGTGGCCGTATCCATATGAGCAAGAAAACCGATTGTTGGAATTTCTTTGTCTGTATTGGACGGTAGGGTCGCCATTACATAACCGTTCGAATCCATCGTAACTTCCTGCATACCTATGGCTTTCAGCTCGTCTACGAGCATTTGGGCAAGCACTAGCTGCCCTGGTGTAGAGGGGCAAGTTTCGCTGTTCTCATCGGATTGTGTATCAACTTGTGCGTAAGAGATGAATCTATTCATGATTTCCGTTTTCATGGTCTTATCTCAACTCCAGTACAATTAGTCAAAAGAGGCAATCTCGTGACAAATTCTACCACGATCCCCGTCTATTCTTCAATCCGTACGCCATATAGAACGATTGAACTCGGTTGTCCATGGTATACAGCCAGTTGTCTTCATGCTTCCAGTTCAAACGAACGGACTGCACAAATAGCCCACTATGCTCTCCGTAACAGGAGGGGTGGGCTATTCAAGGTTTCAAACTGTCTTCGCTTATTTATTCTTCCGTGTGGTCAAGAAATGTCTCAAGCTCATCCAGCTTGCTCGACCAGAAGTGACGATATGACTCCAGCCATTGATCGACCTCTTGGAGAGGTTCCGGCCGTATCGAATAGATGCTTTTTTGCGCAACCGATCGCACAGTAACCAAACCAGCTTCCCGCATGATTCGCAAATGTTTGGAAACACCCGGTTGACTTAACTGACACTTGTCTACGAGCTCACCAACTGAGCGATCACGGATACGCAGGAAATCAAGCATAGTCCGTCTGTGCGGCTCAGCCAAAATTTCAAATAT
This sequence comes from Brevibacillus sp. DP1.3A, assembly GCF_013284245.2. Lineage (NCBI taxonomy): Bacteria > Bacillati > Bacillota > Bacilli > Caryophanales > Paenibacillaceae > Brevibacillus > Brevibacillus sp. DP1.3A. The sequence goes on from NZ_CP085876.1 coordinate 3,524,809, forward strand.
ATTCATGGTTTTCATTGTAATCCCTGCTTTTATTGTTGTAATTTCATGAAGTTGGCCGTTCTTTTTGCGTACTGCTCTGTCATCGGTATCTCCAAATCATGCCGTGGGACAAATCCTTAAGTAAGCCCATGCTCCAAGTAATATTTCAGTAAAGTCAATGCTTCACCCCATTCAACTTAAATTAGAATTAGAAGCATATTTCTCGCGTATTTCCTTCATGCGTTCCCAAGGAAACTGGCGAAACTGTTCATGAAGGACGATATCCAGCACATCAAGATGCACATGCCAGCCCGCCAAAAAATCGGGAACAATAGCGGGTCCGTTAAATGTGTGTGTGAGATGTAGAAGGCACCCTTCCCCTTCTTCCTTTAGACTCCATCGCACTATAGAGTGTCCCGATGTTTGCTCTAGCCATGTGTACTCCAACTCGTAAGGGGGATCGACTTTGGTGAAATGGCCATGTACGAGATCTCCATTCTCCCACCGAAATGCAAGTTTGCCGTCCACATTCAAATCCAACTCAGTCTGCACGGTTAGCCATTTGGCAAGTTGCTCTGGGCTCGTGATCGCTCTCCATACTTTTTCTACCGGATGGTTCAAATAACGCTCGAAGCTAACGACACGGCGTCCATCCATCTGTATAATCTTTCCGTCCATACAATCCCTCCGAGACTTCAAATTTACTGTTATTGGTAATTATATTACCATTTGGTTATATAACTACAAAGTGATGAAGTGAATAATGTAACCTCCAGCCCCATAAAAATTGGCTTTGGACTGACTCTGAAAAATAAAACAGCGGCGACTCAAGACCTGAAAATGCAGTCTTGGACTCACCGCTGTTTTGATTGAAATATCTATCCAGTATATGATTTCCCATTCAAATGATAGATGAGTTGCACAACGCCAGAGGAGAACGTTTTTGTATTCACCAAACTCAAATTCAACCTCTGTTTTATATCTATAAACAACGGTTTTCCTTCTCCCAAAATAACAGGGAGAACAGATAATCGAAATTCATCGACAAGCCCTAAATTGATAAAAGTTGTAATAAGACTGGCTCCACCATATAGCCAGATGTCTTTGCCAGGCATGTTCTTTAATTGATTGACTACTTCAAGAATATGATCGTTGATGAATATTGCTTTATGATCAGTCCCTTTTTGTGTCTTGGAAAACACATATTTTTCTTTACTATGAACCAATGCCCAAATCTCTTTTTCCGTATCCGTATGTTCTATTTCTGGCGTAAATTGTCCCCATAAATCATAACTTTTTCTTCCATAAAGAATAGTGTCGATTTGATGTAAGAAATGAACAAACCCCATTTCGTCGTCCATTATGCACCAATCAACTTCCCCATTTTTCCCTTCAATAAAACCATCTAAAGTAACGGCTAAATCTAAAATGATTTTTCGCTTCATAAATAGTTCTCCTTTCGTTGATCTACCACCCATTTTAGACTTTTAAATATGTCATCTTGTGTCTTATTCCTAGTGTAAAAACAGCTCACTTCATTGGCGATAGATGCCATTGAGTGAGCTGTTTTATGAGGTACGGCTATTTCATTATCGTGCTCCATGCAACGAAAGTGGATTTGATGGATTACTTCAAGTATCTTCCCGTGATCGACTGTTCCACATGGATGATATTGTGTGGCGTTCTCATGTCCATGCATCGGGCAACAAATGTCCTTCTGCTACCAGCTTCGAGTTGCCTTCCAAGTAAACGGATTCGGCAGCATAATCTGTGAGATGGTAAGAAATTTTAAGGGGTCCCCCTCGAGTGAGCAGGTTCACAGAGGTGTCTACATGTCCTAAAATACCGGCAATGATTGCTGCAGCAGTCGATCCGGAACCGCACGCGTAGGTCTCTGCCTCTACTCCGCGCTCATAGGTTCTGATGCTAAGCGTTTGCCTATCAATCAGTTCCACAAAATTTACATTCGTACCATTGGGAAACTGCTGCTGATCATTTCTGACCATTCGTCCCCATTCTCTGAGCTGGTCGTCCGCTATCGCGAAAACATTTTCGACAAACCAGACCGTGTGGGGAACTCCGACAACACCGTAATGGTAGACGCCGCTTGGTCCGTCCCACTCATATGGTTGATTCAGCTTCAGCGCTTGCAATTGAACGTCGGGGAACTTGACATTCACGCCGTTCTGATTCAGCTCTGCCTGATAGATGCCGGCCATCGTTTCGAAACTCATCTTCGCCTTGGCTGCTCCGATGTGGTAAGCAAAGCGCGACATGCACCTTGCACCGTTGCCACACATTTCTCCTTCACTGCCATCTGCGTTAAAATACCTCATCTTAAAATCGGCGATGTTGGAGTTCTCCAGCAGCATGAACCCATCCGCACCGATTGAAGTGCCCCGCCTGCATACATTTTGGACAAAGGCTGAAAGCGCAACCTCGTTCAACATGCCATCGCGATTGTCTACTACAATAAAGTCGTTGCCACAGCCATTCATTTTTTTAAACGGGATCCCAAGATCAAACATTTCACTCCTCCTTTTATCCGATGTACCGTGCAAAAAAGTTCCAGGATTATGGAGCAGTCACCTTGCTTTAAGAAGGATCGATTGCGGGAAATGATTGATAGAGATGACAAGCGACTGATTGCCCTTCTATTTCACACAGCTTTGGCAACTCGACTTTGCATATTTCCATTCTAGAACGGCAGCGCGGATGGAATTTACATCCCTCCGGCGGATTAGACGGAGACGGGAGATCGCCCGTCAACACAATTTGCTCGCGCGTATCATCAGGATCGGTAATGGGTTTGGCTGAAAGTAATGCTTGTGTATAGGGATGCAGCGGTCGTTCAAACAGCTTCTCTTTCTCAGCATACTCGATGATTTCACCTAAATACATGACCGCCACTTTATCGGCAATGTGCTCAACTACGCTCAAATCATGCGAAATGAAGACATAGGTCAAGGAAAATTGTTCTTGCAAATCCTGCAGCAAATTAAGGATTTGCGATTGAATCGACACATCTAGGGCGGAGACAGGCTCATCTGCGATAATCAGCTTTGGCCGAAGAATCAGGGCACGGGCGATGCCAATTCGTTGTCTTTGCCCTCCGGAAAATTCGTGAGGATAGCGAGATAGATGCTGCTTGCTCATGCCGACAATCTCAATCGTTTCTTCCAGTAGCGCTTGTCGCTGCTCTCGGGGAATACAGTGCGAAATCAGCGGCTCTGTCAAGATGTGCCCGATCGTTAGTTTCGGGTTCAATGTTTCAAATGGATTTTGAAAAACCATTTGCATATTTCGCCTTACTGCACGCATTTCATTTTTGTTCATTTTTCCTATTTCGTTACCTTGAAAACGAATTTCGCCTTGGACTGGATCCAGCAAACGCAGAATACATTTTCCCAATGTAGACTTTCCGCAGCCTGACTCCCCGACAATCCCCAGCGTTTCTCCTTCATAGACGCTCACATCAATCCCGTTTAGAGCATGAACATAATGCGGTTGTTGAAACCACCCTTTTTTCATGCGAAACAGCTTGCGTAGCCCTTTCACTTCCAGGATTGGAGTCGTCATCCACCTACCACCGAGCTTTCCTGTTCATAATCCTTGTCTTGGGTAAATAACCAGCATCGACAAGAAGAATGCTGATCCACTGGATGGAGCACAGGGTTTCGCTCCCAACATATCGCCATCACTCTATCGCATCGCGGGGCAAAACGGCATCCATTGGGTTTGTTTTCCGGTGTCGGCACACTGCCTTCTATGCTGTGAAGCCTCTTTGCGCGTTTCCTTGGTGTCGATTGGAGCAAACCTACGGTGTAAGGGTGCTTCGGATTGCGCAGCAACGAGCGTACGTCCGCTGTTTCAATCGCTTGTCCCGCATACATCACCATGACGCGGTCGCATACTTCAGCGACCACCCCTAAATCATGCGTAATCATGATCACTGACATGCCGATATCCCTTCTGATTTTTTTGATCAGATTCAAGATTTGCGCTTGAATTGTCACATCCAATGCGGTCGTCGGTTCATCAGCGATCAGTAATGACGGATTGCATGCGATCGCCATGGCAATCATCACCCGCTGCCTCATTCCTCCTGACAAACGATGCGGGTAATCCCTGTAAATCTCTTCCGCTCGGGAGATGCCCACCAAGGTAAGCAAATCCAGTACCCGTTGCTTTACCGCCGCTTTGCTTTCACCCTCATGCTCGTGCAGTACCTCACTGATTTGTCGGCCGATCTTCAACACCGGATTTAACGAATGCATCGGTTCCTGAAAAATCATCGCCATTTCCTTGCCTCTGAGACTGCGCATCTCGGCTTCACTCATCGCAAGCACTTCCTTCCCGTTGAATCGAATGCTTCCAGTCAAAGTGGCCGTATTGTCCAACAGTCGCATGAGCGAGAGCGAAGTGACGCTCTTGCCGCACCCCGACTCTCCGACAATTCCCAGCGTCTCCCCTTTTTTCACATGTAAATCAAGCTGATCAACAACCGTAATCGTACCCGACTCTTTCGTGAACCGGGTTGTCAGCCCTGTCACTTCCAATACATTGTCCATAAATGGAGTCCCCTCTCCAATCCTCTTATTGCCCTTTTACTTTTGCGTACGAGGATCAAAAATATCACGCAAGGCATCTCCCAGTCGGTTTACTGCCAACACGACAATGGTGATGGCCAATCCCGGGTATGTCGCAAGCCACCAGGCATCGGACAAATAATCTTTTCCTTCGTTCAACATGGTCCCCCATTCGGGAGTCGGCGGCTGCGCGCCCAAGCCGATAAAGCCCAACGCAGCCGTATCAAGAATCGCTCCCCCCACGAACAGTGTCATGTAAACGAACAATACATTCGTAATATTGGGGAGAACCTGGAAAAGAATGATCCACCAACTCGGCGTCCCGATCGATCTGCTGGCTTCCACATATCCAGAAGACATGATCACGAGCGTCGCTGCCCTGATCAGACGAGCAAAGCTGGGAATCGAAGAAATACCGATTGCGATCATCGCATTGGTTTGACTCGGTCCAAGCGCCGCGACAATGGCCAAGGCCAAAATGATCCCCGGCAAGGCGAGCAAAATATCCATAATCCGCATGAGCAGGTGATCAATAAATCCTCCCACATACGCACTGATGACACCAATCATCGTTCCTGCCGATACTGTGATGCCGACCGCCATGACAGCAACCACAAGCGTAACGCGCGTTCCGTATAAAATACGGGAAAACAAATCGCGGCCGATCGCATCCGTTCCGAGAACATGCTTGGCAGACGGGCCTTGCAAAAAGGCTTCGTAATTACTTTCAGTAGGGTCATAAGGAGCGATCCAAGGCCCGACGATTCCGATCGCAGAAATGAGTAAAAGCACCACCAAGCTTAGTTTTGCTGCTCGTTGTTTCTTGATTTTTCCCCAAAAGGCAAGCTTGGGAAAAATCGGGGACTTGGCTTGCGGCGCGACGGTTTTGCTCACCTCATTCAAGTTACCGCCCCTCCTTTTCCGTAATGAGGTCGACACGCGGATCAATCAAACCATAGAGGAGGTCGACCATCATATTTACCAAGACATAGACAAAGCCCATAAGCAGCACAATGCCCTGAATCATCGGAAAATCACGGGCTGAAATCGCACGGATAGCCAATGTGCCGATTCCAGGCCAGTTGAACACTTGTTCGATTATCACCGCCCCGCCCAGCAGAGTCGCGATTTGCAAGCCTACCACCGTAACAACAGGAATCATGACATTGCACAAGGCGTGTCGGAATAGGATGATCGACTCTCTCAATCCCTTGGCCCGTGCCGTTCGAATGTAATCATGGGAAAGCACTTCGACCATACCGGAACGCGTCAGGCGACTGATCATCGCGGAAGACAAAATGCCCAAGGTACAAGCAGGCAAAACAAGATCCTTCCATCCCGTACCGCCCGCGATTGGAAACCAGCCTAATTGAACGGAAAAAAACATGATTACGATTAACCCCAGCCAGAAGCTCGGCAGCGATAATCCGATCGAAGCTACCGCCATCAGCATAAAGTCCACGAGCGTATTTTTGTATTTCGCAGCGATAATTCCCATCGCTAAGCCAATCGCGACCGCGATGCCAATCCCAGCGAAGGCTAGCTTGGCCGTTACCGGAAACCGTTCCATAATTTCCACGATGACAGGTCTTTCTGTTTGTAAGGAAGTCCCGAAATCCCCTTGGATGACTTTTTCCATGTAGGTCAGGTACTGATGAGGAAGGGGCTGATTTAGCCCCATTTGTTCACGTAACTGTTCCACTTGTGCTTTTGTAGCCTTTTCCCCTAACATGATCCGTACCGGATCTCCAGGAATAAAATGAACGAGCGCAAACGAAAAGATGGAAATGCCGAGGAGGACAATCACTCCTGATAGCATCCGATTTAACAAATACTGTTTCATGATTCGTTCACTCCTCTCTTCCAGAATGCGTATTCATTGCTTACGGCTAAACTCGCTTGGGAATTTGGCGATAGGAGCCCATCATGCGAATGACCGTTTGACTTCCGTCTCGTATAAAGCGTACGGTTTGATCCGACCCTTCAACGTTCGTGAGAAAAACGTCTTCGTCGATAGCTTTTAAAGAGAATGAGTCCGAATGATCGACCGTTACGATCAGCGTGCCTGCATCCACGCTTACCTGTAGATGAATACCTTCCATAGAGCCGTACTCGCCCGCATATTCAAGCAGACGATCTGTCGGGAGGTCATATTCCTTATACGTGACATGCGTTGATTTCGCAGGACGATTCTCGATACAGTGAAACGTGCCATGTGCCAATGCGGCAGCCGGCGAACCGCTGAGATTGGTGAGCGCCACGGCAGCCAATCCGTTCTCGGGGATGATGCTCATGTAGGCTTGGATCCCTTTCTCTCTGCCGCTATGGCCCAGCATCAAAGCACCGTAGAAATTGGGTGTAATCGCTACACCATACCCGTAATATTGGTTATGTTCGCATCGGAAATAAGGGGTGGTCATCTGCTGCACACTTTCCGTGCGAAGAATTCGTTCCTTGCCAATCAAACCTTTCGTTCGAAACAGCTCGGTGTATCTCATCATGTCGGTGAGCGTTGATTTTAATCCGCCGGATGATTGAAACGGCGGTGTCTCAAATAGCGGTGTCCTATCCTCGTACCCGTGCAACTCCACCAAAGAAAAGCAACTATGCTGCATTCCCGCTGGTTGAAGGATATGCTCCTTCATGTACGTCGAATATGGCTTGCCGCTTGCCCGCTCAACAATTGCTCCCAGTAGCGTATAGCAATCATTGGAATAACTGAACTCCGTACCTGGTGCGCCCAATAAAGTAAATTCCAGTTGTGCCAGATAGGTCATCAATTCCTCATAGGTGTTCATTCCATGCTTGAGTGCTTCATCGACGCAAGATAATGGCGGCAAACCGGAGGAATGGGTTAGAAAGTTGTGAATGGTGATTGCTTCCGTTCCACTTCCCGTTTTCACATGAAACTCTGGCAAAAAGCGGGAAACAGGATCTGCAACCGTCAGTTTTCCGGCTTCCTGTAGCTGCATGATCGCAATAGCGGTGAACGATTTCGTAATCGAAGCGATTCCGAATATCGTATCAACTGTCGCTACCTGACATTGCTCGGCATCACGATAGCCGAAGCCTTTGGCATAAACGAGCTGTCCGTTTTTGGCCACTCCTATTGCAGCTCCAGGCACCTTGCTTTCCATCATTGTTTCTCGGACAAACTCCTCATAACTCACGATCCATTCCTGATTGTTCATGACCTGTTCTCCTTGTTTTTTGTTTCCACGCTTACTTAACCCACACGTCCTGATACAATTTCAGTCCGGATGGATCAAGCATCAGACCCTGAACACGGTTATTTACCACGACAAATCGTTTTTCCGTGTAAATGGGAATCCAAAAAGCCTCCTCCACAGAGCGCTTCTGAAGATCTTCATAGATTTTCGCTCTATCGTCGCTCTTCATCGTCACCTGTCCCTTTTCCAGCAAGGAATCGATCGTTTTGTCATGGATGGCTGAACGATTCATCCCACCGATCTGAGTTGAATGCATGAACGGAAACAAGATATCAGGGTCATCAGCGACGTATCCATCCAGCGCCAAGTCAAATGTGCCGGCAGCAGTTAACTGGTCAACTGCGCTACCTTCCAGAGTAATGATTTTCACGTCTACCCCAATCGCTTTGAACATTCCTTGCATCAACTGGGCAGGTTGAGACCATACTTCCATACTCAACATTTCGAGATGAAGCGGTTTTCCTGCTTTCTCCCTTATCCCTTGTGCATTCAGTTTCCATCCGGCTTCTTCCAGGAGCTTCACCGCTTCCTCGGGGTTGTATTTGTATGCATATTGGGCAATGGATTGATCGTATCCGAACAAATTTGCTGGCAGCGGACCATCTGCAACAATTCCTTCGCCTTGCAGATGCGACTGCACGATAGCATCTTTCTTTACTGCCATTTGTAACGCTTTGCGTACGCTTTTATCTTGTAAAATCTCGCTGTTCAAGTTCAGCTCGACAAACAGTCCCAAGCCGCGCTTTGTCTGCTCAAGTACTGTAAAACGATTGTTGTTCTTGAATTTCTTCGCGTCTTTCGCAGGCAGATCAGCGATGTCGATGGTTCCACTTTCCAAAGCAGCGACAGCCGTTTGCGGATTTCGAATCAATTTCAGAACTAATTTGTCTGGCCTCGGTGGTCCTTGATTTTTAAAGAAGGGCGTTGCCCAGCGATACGCATCATTTAGAATCAGCGTGATAGAGTCTCCTGATTTCCAGCTCTCCATCTTCCATGGACCGACACCGACCGGATTCCTTCCGTATTGATCCCCAAACTTTTGCACCGCGTCCACCGAGAGCGGCTGCATCCAGCTCGCGGAAGTGAAATAGGTGAGAAGCGTGGCAGACGGTTCATTCAACTCCAAAATAAGGGTCTGATCATCTGGTGTTTTGATCGATTTGATGATGCCAAGAACCATCCCTACGCCTTTGGGAGCGATTTCCGGAGACATGGCCCGCTCAAACGTTCGCTTGTACGCCTGTGCAGTAAGCAGTGTCCCATCATGAAAGGTAACGCCTTGGCGAATGCGAAATGTCCATGTCTTCCCATCTTCCGAAATGGAGTACGATTCGGCCAGATGAGGCTTGACCTCATTTGTTTGGGGGTCTCTGTAAAGCAGAGCCCCCCCTAGATTGAGTGCGACCGCCTCCGTGCTTAACGCTGTCGATTTGTGGACATCCAGTGTATCTGGTTCACTGCCGATCGCAACAGTGATCGTTCCGCCCTTTTTCTCGGATATATTGGCATCTCTTTTTCCTTCATCAGTATCTGGTTTCGTGGCTAGCGTACCGCAGCCGGCCACACCTGCCAGCAGTACGAAACAAGAAAGGACAATGCTCACAAACGTGGCGGTTTCCCGCTTTCTTATCCCCATGAATGACACCACTCTCCCATGTTTGGAACATATCCTTGCCTCCTACGATCTGAGCCATTCAACCGTTTTTTGATCCAGCTTTTTGACGAGAGCCGTCAGTAATTTCACCGTATTTTCCACATCATCATGATGGAGAATCGAAGCGTGGCTGTGAATGTAACGCGCTGGGATTGCGATGACGATGGATGGAGCCCCTTTGCCAACCATATGAGCAGCTCCTGCGTCCGTACCCGCACCTGCAATAGCAGCATATTGATAAGGGATGCCTTCCTCTTCAGCCGTATCAAATAACAGATCCCGCAATTTCCGATTGGGCACGAGCGAGCCATCGAATAGACCAATCGTAGGCCCGCCACCGCACTTGATATCAGGCAAATTAGGAGAGTCGGCGCTTCCTGGCGTGTCAAACGTTATCCCCGTCTCCAATGCAATGAATATATCTGGCTGCACCATATACGTGCTCGTGAATGCGCCGCGGCATCCCACTTCTTCTTGTGCAGTAGCGCCGCTAAATACGATGTTGGGGTGATCCGTTTCTTGCAACTGTTTCATTACTTCAATGGCTGTCAGGCAACCGCCGCGATTATCGAGCGCTTTTGCCATATACATCTTGTCATTCGCCATCACCGTGAAAGGGCAGATCGGCACAATCGGATCACCTGGGCGAATTCCCAGCTCCTTCGCTTGTTCTGCACTGGATGCTCCGATATCAATGAACATCCGCTCGATTTCAACCACTTTCTTTCGTTCTTCCGAAGACAGCAGATGCGGCGGTTTTGACCCGATTACGCCGACAATATCCCCTTTGCTTGTTTTAATGTTCACGCGCTGTGCCAACATCACCTGCGACCACCAGCCACCAAGCGGCTGGAAGGCGATGAATCCATCCTTCATGACACGCGTTACCATGAACCCCACTTCATCCATATGGCCCATCATCATGATTTTGGGTCCATTGGCCAGGCCTGTTTTTCGCCCGATTATGCTTCCCAGATTATCTGTGAACACTTCTTCTGTAAGCGGTTCCAAATACGTATGCATTAATTCTCGCACTTCCTGTTCTTGTCCGGGAACTCCGGCAGCCTCTGTCAGCTCTTTCAGTACCTTTACCCAACTATTCATCCCTATCTTCCTTTCTATTTGCATGTTATCTCCAGCTATCATCCATGCGATCATAGGAACCGATGCGAAGATCTGCTTTTTCGTTCGCCAGTACATGCTTGGCTATACGCTCAGATGGGGTACGAGGCAATTCACTGCGGTATTCCCAATATCGTGGAACCTTGTAGTAAGCAAGATGCTCGGTGCAATAAGAGATCAATTCGTGAGGAGGCACCGTTTGGCCCGCTTTCACTACCACGTATGCCTTGATTTCTTCCCCGCGTATTTCGTCTTTCACTGGAAGGCAGGCAGCATATTGCACGGCCGGATGCATTTTCATGACTTCCTCAACCTCAGCAGCCGAAATATTTTCCCCGCTCCGGCGAATCATCTCCTTTTTTCTGCCGACATAATAGATGTATCCGTCTTCGTCCATTCGCACCAAATCTCCGGTGTGGAACCAGCCGCCCTGAAAGGCAGCGCAAGTCGCATCAGGATCTTTATAGTAGCCATCCATCATCCCCAAGCCCCGTAGGAGGAGCTCGCCAACCTCGCCCCTCGAAACGGGGTGGTTGTGAATATCAACTATGCGGACGGTCCGGTCTTTATCCGGTTTTCCGATGCAGCCTGTTCCGAGCAATCGGTCATGATCGTGTGGTTTTACCGAAATATCTCCACCTGTCTCTGTCATGCCAAAAACCTCATACCATGGCGCGCCCCATCGCTCTTCCAATTCGCGGTGCAGATGCGGGGGAATGGCCGAGCAAAGGATGGTGCGAACGTTATTTTCCCTGTCCACTGGCGAGCGTGGTGCTTTGACCATTAGCGTAGGCATGATCCCCAGGCAGTAGAAAAAGGTAACGCCATATTGCCGTACTTTCTGCCAAAAAGTAGAGGGATGAAATCGATCGAGAACCACAAGCTTTGCCCCCACAGCGATCGCACCCAGCAAATTCCATTGCGGGTCCATATAGTAAAAGGGCTGCGCCGTTAACAGTACATCTGAATTGGTCAAATTGGGATGCTGCTCGACCATCTTTTTTGCTATGGTGATCCAATATTCATGTGAAAGCATACACCCCTTGGGTAAGCCTGTCGTACCAGATGTATATTGGATGTTGACTAAAGTTTCAGGAAAAACGGTAAGCGCTGTTGGAGTCGTGGGCGCGGTTTCACACATCGTTCTGAAATCGACAGCGTTGGGATCGTCTGATTGGTCTACTGAGAGGATTGTTTTGAGGGTTTGTAAGGAAGGTCTGATCTTCTGTAGCAGGGATATAAATTCCTGTGAAGTTATGATAATGATTGCTTCGGAGTGGTGGAGGATATACTGTGCATCGTACTCTTTGTAATTTACATTTATCGGCACGATAGTCGCGCCTAGTTTTGCCAACGCCAGCCAGGTAAGCGGGAATTCCGGCTGGTTCCTCAGCATGACGGCTACCCGATCCCCATAGCCTACGCCCAGCACTTGGAGCATGTTGGCGATCTGGTTGGAACGGTCTTCTATCTCCTCAAATGACAGTTGTTCATTCCATTCATCAAAGACAAGCCCGATTTTTTCTCCCCATCGTTTGGCCGCCCGTGCCGTCAAAGACTTGATTTCTTGCATGTCCAAAAGGTTTCAGCCCTCCTTCTCTATACCGATCTTTTTTTTCGGAACCCTTCAGCCGCCTGCTTGGATTCGATCGTTTGCACGGTTGCCAGCGCATGCTCGATCTCCAATTCAAAAGCTGCCTCCAGATCGCATTGTGCCCCGCGATTTAGCGCAAATTTGGCTTTTGCAAGCGCTACTTGCGGGAGCTCAGCTAACCGTTTCGCCCACTTGTCAGCTTCTTCAGCTAACACTTTATGATCCACTACCTTGTTGATGAGTCCTAGATGCAGTGCTTGCGATGCACCGAACCTTTCGCCCGAAAACAGCAATTCTTTCGCCCGGACCAGTCCGATTGCGATGGGAAGGATATGCGAGATTCCTCCGGTAACACTAAGTCCCACACTCACTTCCGGAAAGCCAAATTCGGCATCTTGAGCGGCGATGATCAAATCGCATCCGAGCGCAAACTCACAGCCTGCTCCTAATGCATAACCATGGACCGCAGCGATCACCGGGAAAGGAACACGCTGGATCTTTCGTGTTATATCTTGAATTTTCTGTAAATTAAGACGAATCTCAGCCTCACTTGCAGGCTTTTCTTCATGACGCAAATCATGTCCTGCACAAAAAGCATTCCCGCGACCAGCCAGTATTGCTGCCCTTACTCCTTCCCGTTCCAACTTATCGAGCGATCCATACAGCTCCTCTACCAATTGTGGAATCACCGCATTTAACCGCTCGGGGCGATTCAGGTGAATCCAGCCTATCTCTTGATGGATCTCACACTCTACCACCGCCTTACGTGTTGTCATTCTTTTTTACCTCCGCCTTTATTTTGGAAAACAATGCTTTTGCATTCGAACCGAGCACCTTCTCTAGCACCTCGGGCTTTATGCTTAATTCCTTCCATTCTGCAATCGCGCGTTTCAGAGGAAATACAGGCCAGTCTGTTGCAAAGAGGATTTGATCTTGCAAGAGGTTGTTTGCTAACCTGTACATCATCTCCCACCCTGCTCCTTGCACCCCCAAATACCTTGGAGAAAGCCCGCCCAAATCCATCAGAACATTGGGGTGCTTGCGCGCTACAGCAACCATTTCTGGCACCCAGGGCCACCCCCCATGACACGCGATCAATGTTAATTCCGGAAAATCACAGGCGACTTGATCCAGCAACAGCGGGTGTTCATTCCGGATGGGATGAATCATCGAATAATTAATTCCCGTATGAATAGCAACTGCCAAGCCTAACTCGGCAGCCTTTGCGTATACGGGATATAATTTGCGATCATCGATCGGCATCTCAAAAAATGCAGGCTGGATGTTTACTCCCAGAAAACCCAGCTCTTTGATGCGGCTCACTTGTTGGACAGCGCGCATCGGTCTGAAATGCTCCATTGAAATCGTACCGAACCCTGAGAAGAGCTCGGTGTGAGCGGATATGATTTTTGCCAATGCTTCATTCAGCGCATCCCCATCCTCGCCGAATTCGTATTCTGCATGCATAATGGCGTGGTCTACTCCTGATTCTTTCATTTCTTGAATCAAATCGTCGAGCGTTTTCGCGATAGTCGATCTTACTTGTAACACCGCATCATATTGAGCGACGTACTCATTTCGCATTTCACCTATGCGTGCCTCACGGAACTGCTGTGGCAAGCGGACACGAGCATCAAGAATGTTCATGCGCAGCAGCCCCCAGCCATGGTTTCATAAAAAAACGAGCGGGTTCAGGCAGATCCAAATCGGAGACAGTCAGTTGCTGTCCGTTCCGCTTTGCCTGAACGAGTGCAAGCGCCATATCGGAAAAATTCAAGCTGATTTCTTCCAATGAATTTGGACCATCAGGCGAGTACCAATGGGCGACACCCGTGCACATTTGAAGCAAAGCCAGGACGGCAAGCTTGGTATTTTCTATCGTAAATACGCCCTGCTCTAATCCGCCCGTTAAAATACGCTGCCAGAGCAGCTCATATTCACTGCGCAACCTGGCAATTTCTACGCGCGTATCTCCTGTCAGCGCACGGAACTCGGTATCTACTACTAGCGCTGTTAGCTTGTCAATGGCATGGCTGGTAACATGAAGCTGTACAAACGCTGCCAATTGTTGTTCGGGTGCTTCAAGCTCAGCGAGCACTTCCTTTGCATTTCCAAGAAGGGTCTGTAACCCTTCTTGCATGATGGCAACGAGCAGATCCTCTTTTGTCTTCATGTAATGATAGAGGGTGGAGGAGGTTACCTCTGCTTCTAGAGCGATATCACGTATGCTGGTTGCTTCAAAACCTTTTCTTGCGAATAGCCGTAATGCTGCTTGAAATATTTTTTCTTTCGTCAAAAAAGCGCGCTCCTTTCATGTCCATTTACATGTGGCGGTTACATCATTTGCTTTTTGGGTTTTGTCGATCGATCGATCGATTGGTTGTTTGTAATCACCACTTTACTAATCACTCAATTCAATGTCAAGATTATTTTTTATTTTCTGACATTTGCTTTGGCATAACATAAATCTCCCCCGGTTTCCCATGAGGAGATCTGAATTCGTTATGCCATAGCAGCTTTTACGTCGGAATCCCATACATTACGAAAGTGGATTTGATGCATTACTTCAAGTATCTTCCCGTGATCGATTGTTCCGCATGGATGATCTGCGGAGGTATGCCCTCGAAGACCACCTGACCGCCGTTACTGCCTCCGTCCGGTCCCATATCGATAATCCAATCCGCTTGGCTGATCACATCGAGGTTGTGCTCGATGACGATTACCGTATTGCCTGCATCTACGAGGCGATTCATGATCTCCAGAAGGTGACCGATATCAGACATATGTAAGCCAGTCGTCAGCTCGTCCATCACGTAAATGCTGCCTTTCTTGTGCAGTTCGCTTGCCAGCTTGATGCGCTGGCATTCCCCGCCAGAGAGTGTGCTGAGTGGTTGGCCGAGTGTAATATAGTTCAGCCCTACATCACTCATCGCCTGGAGCTTGCGCATTACCTCTTTTAGCTCAAAAAATTCCAATGCCTGCTCCACCGTCATCTCTAACACTTCTGCAATTGACTTGCCATTCAGCTTGTACGCGAGCACCTCTTCCTTAAACCGTCTACCTCCGCAGACTTCGCACGGCAGCTTTACGCTTTCAAGGAATGCAAGGTCTGTATACACAACACCTAGACCTTGACAGTTCTCACAAGCCCCCTTGGAGTTGAAGCTGAACAAGCCTTGATTGACCTTGTTCGCGGAAGCAAACGCCTTGCGCACATCATCCATGATCCCTGTGTAAGTCGCTGGATTCGAGCGCGTGGACACGCCTACCGCCGATTGGTCGATGACGATCGCATCCGGATGGTTGCTGAGGAATACATCGTTAATCAGCGTACTCTTACCTGAGCCTGCGACACCCGTAACTACTGTCAGCACTCCGGTTGGAATATCTACACTCACGTTCCGCAGATTGTGCAGTGTGGCATCCTCGATGGACAGCTTGCCGGACGGCTTCCTGGAATCTTGCTTCAGTTGGATCGGCCGCTTCATATCGGTGCCTGTCAGTGTCCCTGATTCAAGCAGGCCTTGGAAGTTTCCTTCATACACGATGGTACCGCCGTGGCTGCCGGCGTGAGGCCCGACGTCGACGATATGATCTGCCACTTTGATCACATCGGGATCATGCTCGACGACAATGACGGTATTGCCCTTGTCGCGCAGCTTCTGAAGCAATTCATTTAACCGATGTACATCACGGGGGTGTAAACCAACGCTGGGCTCATCAAAAATGTAAGTAACATCCACCAGACTGCCACTCAGATGCTTCACCATCTTGACACGCTGCGACTCGCCGCCGGACAAGGTATCCGTCTCACGGTCCAGCGTCAAGTAGTCTAGACCGATATCCACTAGATGCTGCAACCGCTCCGTCAGCGACTTGACCATCGGTGCGGCGACCGAATCGTCAATCTCCTGAATGACCCGGATGAGCCGACCGACCTCCATGGAGGACATCTCTGCAATGTTGAGGCCATTGATTTTGCAGTTGAGTGCAGCCTTGCTAAGTCTTGCGCCGTGGCAGCTTGGACAGGGACCTTCAGTGATGAACGGCGCAACAGCTTTTTGTGTACGCTCAGACTTCGTCTTTACATCCTGCTTGATGTATTTGTTGGTGAACTTCTCAAGAACGCCTTCTACTGTAATGTTCACGGCTTTCCCGGCGAATTGCATCTCCACTTTCCTCGCCTTAGCGTACAACAGCTGTTCAAGCTCCTCATCCGAATAATCGCTCAGCTTCTTGTCAGGATCGAAGCCCGTCTGCACGAGCATATTCCATTCCATACCGTCTACCTTATAGTCCGGCAGCTTGATTGCCCCTTCATTCAACGACTTTGACATGTCAACCGCTTTGCTGATGTCGACGCCTAATTTGCGACCGATACCGTTACATTCGGGACACATGCCTTGTGGATCGTTAAAAGAGAACATATGCGCTTGTCCAACATAAGGCTGGCCCACTCGGGAGAAGAGCAGGCGGAGAATGGGAGAAATATCGGTAATCGTGCCCATCGTGGAATGGGAACCGCCCCCCAGTCGCTTCTGGTCTACGATAACCGCCATGCTGAGGTTCTCGATCGCGTCTGTATCCGGCTGCGGATAGCGGGGCAGGAAATTGCGCACGAACATGCTGAAGTTCTCATTCAGCAATCGCGTGGATTCTGCAGCGATCGTATCGAAGACGATCGATGACTTACCAGATCCAGATACACCGGTGAAGATCGTAATCTTCCGCTTAGGAATGCGCAAGGATACGTTCTTGAGATTGTTTTCCCTCGCACCGGAGATTACGATATACTCCTGATTAGATTCGCTCATGCCAAACATCCTTCCGATAGTATTCATTTCTACTTATATTTACATTGTACCATTCAGAAGGAGATCTTTCGTACCTGACTGTTCTCGCTTCCAACCCGCGCTCTCCTACCTATTATTTCCAAGGAACGGTCGTTACTTTCACCATAACGCCCGCAAGGTGAGTATTATCCTCTAAGCATCAAGGCGGAGACAAGCTCACCCTGTAGCATTCCCTTCCCTCCAGGTGGAATCTTGATTAAGCAATCGGAATCTTTAATGGAGACCGTAACGCTTGATTGATCCATCCCGACAGGTTTTACGAATACTCTACCATCGATTACATACGACTTTCCCCGGACATACCGAGGATACGCATTTACCTTTGTAAAGTCTTCGCCTAGAAAAGCAGTAAAGTCCTGCAAGTAACGATTTTGAATACCCTGCATACCCAAAATCACAGGACGAACGAATAGCTCAAAACCAACAAAGCACGCTCCCGGATTACCTGACAAGGCAAACAAATATTGATCATTCCAAATCCCTGCTGACGTAGGGCTTCCGGGACGCATCGCTACTTTGTTAAACAGGACCTTCCCATTCCATTTTTCAAAAATATCTACGAGAATGTCGTAGTCACCTACCGATACCCCACCTGATGTAATCACGAAATCTGCAACGGAAAATGCTTCAAGAATAAGAGCTTGTGCTTGGTCCGCTTCGTCTGGGATGGAACCCATCAGTAATGGAATCCCTCCTGACCCCCGAATAAGTGCCGCCAGCATGTAAGAGTTACTGTTTCGAATTTTCCCTGAACAAAGTGGCGCATCTACAGGCAAAAGCTCCGAACCTGTTGCAAATATCGCGATGGTTGGGCGCTTATATACTTTGACGCGGGAGAAACCGAATGTAGCCAACAAGGCGGTCTCACCAGCGAGGATTTCTGTACCTTTTTGCAGGACGCAAGCGCCCATTGTGATTTCGTGACCAATCGGAGTCAGGTTCTGCCCAGGCTGGACTTCTTTTTTAATCGAAATGTATGTTTTGCCCTGCTCTTCAAAGTCGTCTGTCATTTCCAGCATGATGACTGCGTCTGCATTTTCAGGTACCATGGCTCCCGTCATGATTCGGGAGGCTGTTTTTTGCGATAATTTTTTTGTAGGAAGAGCACCACACGGAATATTGTCGATCACTTCCAAAAGGACTGGAGACTCAGGGGATGCTCCGCGAGTTGAACTGGATATGATCGCAAAACCGTCCATCCCGGAACGCCGGAAATGAGGCATGTTGTCAGACGCAATGATATCCTCCGCCAATGTACGTCTGTAGGCATTTTCCAATGAGACTTCTTCTACACCGAGATGGTTCAGATGTTGCTCAATTCTGCGCTGTGCTTCCATGACTTGAACCGCATTGCGGTGAATTCGATTCACGCTTTCTACTTTATCCATGTCGTCTACACTACCCTCCAATTTGAGACATGCGCCTAACTGTTGGTACATGCGTTTGACTCTCATCGACGAAAGCTTTAGCCATTTCGTGATTCAGTGGTTTGATATGCAGTACTCGGAAAAAGAGGTCGCGTACTGCTTCATCGTTTCCAATACACTTACGAACGTTAAACTCATCCGACCAATATAGGCATGGCTTTATATTTCCATCTGCTGTCAAACGAAGTCGGTTGCAAGTTTCGCAGAAATGATCGCTGCGGGATGAATAAGCCCAAAACTCCCCTTGGCGCCTTCTATCCGAAACGTTTGTGCGGGTCCGTTGCCTCGCACATGATGACTCTCAGCCACTTTCCAGCCCAATTGATGACAGCGGTCCAAAACAGTGGACAAAGGTAGATAGGATTGCTTCCATCTCATATCGTTGTGGCCGATGGGCATGTACTCAATAAAGCGAACTTGTAACTGACTATCGATCGTGAGCTGAAGAAAATCTTCTATTTCGTCATCATTGATCCCCTTCATAAGTACGACGTTCAACTTAATCGGTTCTATCCCTACTTGTTGGCATGCAGCTATACTATCCAGAACTCGATGGACATCTCCACCGCGGGTAATCAACGAAAAACGATCCGCTTTCAACGTATCCAGACTGATATTCACACGGTTCAAGCCGGCTTCTTTTAATTTTTGGGCCTTTCTCGCCAAGAAAATCCCATTGGTAGTCATAGCGATATCTTCGATTCCTGGAATTTCCGCTATCGCCGATACCAAATTTTCTATGCCTTTGCGGACCAATGGTTCTCCACCTGTCAGCCTTACTTTTTTGACCCCCATTTCGGCCAAAACCCTCACAACCTCTGTGATTTCTTTCATAGACAAGATATTTTCATCCGGTTCAAATTCCATTCCATCAGCAGGCATGCAGTAAACACACCGCAAGTTGCAACGATCCGTTACTGAAATGCGTAGATAGTCATGGACACGACCAAAAGCGTCCACCAATTCACTTGGAATCACTGGACTTCCCCCTTTCAGCATTATGAACGCCCCCTTGTTCGCATCATTATAAAAGTAAAAACTTTGCCGACTTTTCCCACAATAGGAAGAAACGTATCTTTTCGGGTGAAACCTTAATCATCGGTGACTCTGTTACGATGGAATCTTCCACTGCCTTCAACGTACCATATTCATCATGCAGGACATGTGATGAAACGCACACCGGTTGAATCACGAGCGTTTTCCCCCTTCCTACCATACGGATCAAGAAATTGATCTATCTAATACATAGACAGTCATGGCAATATCCTCTTCAATACTGATATCTGAAAAAATCCGCAGGACCTTTGCGTGGATGATATCCTCGAGTTTTGCTACTACCGCAGGGTCGTTGTAAATATTCTTCACGAGCTTCGTGCGTGCATCGTGTACCATTCGTTTGCCTTCATCAGACAGAATCATAAATTTTTCTACATTGGTCAGGTTCCCTTTCATTTCACAGATCACCCATGGACCACAAAAACGTGTAACGATTTCTTTTGGGCCGTTACCAACGTATTCTTTTCGAATCTCACGAACTAGCATACTGAATTGATGTTCGAGATTTTTCGTCATTCGATGTTCTCCTTTCATTCTCCCAGTTTGTTCTTACGAGGAGCCAACAGTAGGTAACAAATGATCAGGATCAGAATAACTAGCGATAGAATCAGATTATTCATAGCATCATCACGATTGACGATGATAAAACGTATCGTGCCGGTAATGCCGATATAGACGAGGTAACGTAGCGGAAAATGATACTCTTCCTTAAAATATTTGACGATCATAGAAACAAAAACAAAGTACAGAAAAAAGGCTAAGACTTCCTCCAAAATATCATGAACGTTAGTATTACCAAGAAGTGCAGCTGTCACAATGAAATACAGTTCGCGTACCAGATAAAAGCTCAACACAAGCCCCAGAATGATGAGTGAAGTATTTAATATCCGTTGATAGAAGTGCACGATCGATGTCTCTTTCATCATTCCTTTAAGCCCGCTCCTAATCCTTTCAGCAGGTTTATGCCAAAACCCATCGCCCGATTGATGTCTGGATCACGCAGAGCTTTCATCAAATCGAAGACACCTGCCTTTTTTCCAGAGCGAAGAGCATCATCTGCCCTTTGTAGACCCTTTGTAACACCGCCCATCAGCTTTTTTGTCATTTCAGGATCTAGCTCAGTTAACCCACCTGCGGCAGCCATAGCATTGTTGATCATATGAGTGACAGGAGGACGTACCATTTGCCCTACGACAATTTTGGCAATATCCTCCTTCGCCTCGACGGCGGCGTTGAGTGCTCCAAGAATTCCACTTGCATGGAGTTCCTGGAGCAGCTTGATCGTTGCCTGGATCCCTTCCGGATTTTTGGCGAGCGCTTGTATGACACTTTCTACCGATTGATCTTGTTTTTCTTTTTCGGTAAGAACAGGTTCTTCCACTTTTGAAATCGGTCTAGCCATTATTTTTTACCTCCCACCATGTTTACATCTGCAATCGGTTCATAATCATCTCTGGCCCATTTGCGCTCTACTTGGACACCCATCTGAGGATTTCGCTTCGCATAACGGGGATTGTACATAGGTAGTGGAGTCATTCCTTCTTCATTAAGAAACTCCATACGTACCTTTGCTTGCTTGTAGGCAGGGGTTTGCGTGCGAACGTCCCCGACGCTGCCGGTTAAAAGGTTAATGGCATTTTCATGGCTAACAGAGTGCATGGGTACATACAACTCTTTGCCGCTGACTCGATCTGTCACGAGAACACGAAGCTTAATGGCACCGTATGGAGAGACTAGACGAACCAATGAACCGTCTTTTAGCCCCCGCTCGCTGGCAAGCTCAGGGGAAACCTCCACAAAAACTTCCGGTAGCTTATATTGGATGCCTTTTGATTTATTCGTCATGTTACCTTCATGGAAATGCTCCAGTAGTCGTCCATTATTTAAGGTAAGATCAAATTCCGTTGGATACTCCATAGGCGGAACATATTCGACGAGCGAAAGTCTTGCTTTACCGTCTGGGAAGTTGAATTGTTCTTTGTACAGAAGCGGCTCGTCGGTACCTTCTTGTTGCACGGGCCAAAGTAAGCTACTCCATCCTTCTAAATGATCGTATGAGACTCCAGCATAAATGGGTGCCAGGCTCGCAATTTCGTCCATGATTTCAGCAGGGTGTTCGTAACTCCAGTTTGCGCCCAGGCGTTGTGCAATCAGTTGGATGATCGACCAGTCTGGTTTTGATTCTCCCAGTGGTTCCATTACTTGATACAACCGCTGGATACGTCTCTCCGTATTCACAAAGGTACCCTCTTTTTCCAGGGATGGAGACGCAGGTAAAACGACATCGGCAAATTGAGCCGTTTTGGTCAGGAATACGTCTTGTACGACAAAGAAATCAAGCTTGCTGAGCGTATCATGCACGTGGTTGGCGTTGGAGTCGACCCAAGCCATGTCTTCCCCCATCAGATACATGGCTTTCAGTTCACCTTTCTCCACTGCTTCCAGCATTTCGATATTGGTTAGGCCTGGTTTGTTCGAGATCGTTACGCCATATGCTTCTTCAAATTTGAGCCTCGCCTGATCATCCGTAATAGGCTGATAACCTGGAAGCCATGTAGGGAGTGTTCCCATGTCGCATGCGCCTTGTACGTTGTTGTGTCCACGCAATGGATAGGCTCCTGCTCCTGGTCGACCGTAGTTTCCTGTTACCAGCAAGAGATTAGAGATAGCGGCTGACGTATGCGAACCCGCGATATTCTGCGTCACACCCATTCCCCACAAGATGCAAGTACCATCTGCCTCGACAATCATTTTGGCTGTTTGAATCAACTGTTCTTTTATCAGCCCGGTTACTTCCACAGCGTAATCCAGCGTGTAATTTTCAAGCATTTTCCGATAAGCCTCAAAATCGTTTACTCGATTTTGGAGAAAGGCTTCGTTATGCCAGCCTTGATCGATGATGTACTTCGCGACTGCCGTCAGCCAGACAAAATCGGTCCCTTGTTTTGGATGCAGAAAGAGATCAGAACGTTCGGCCATTTCATGCTTGCGCAGATCAGAGACAATCAGTTTTTGACCGTATAATTTCTTTGCCCGTTTTACGCGGGTTGCCAAAACGGGATGACCCTCAGTTGGATTCGCCCCGACGATGATGACTAGTCCGGCACTTGCGATATCCTGAATGGTTCCCGAGTCCCCACCGTATCCTACCGTTGCCAGCAATCCGTCAGTAGCTGGTGACTGGCAATACCTGGAGCAGTTATCAATATTGTTTGATTCAAATACCTGCCGCGCCAGTTTTTGCATGAGGTAAGCATCTTCGTTGGTTGTTTTGGATGAGCTTACAAATCCCAGCGCGTTGCCTCCGTAGTTTTGCTTGATGGAACCCATTCTCTCAGCGATCAGTGATAGTGCCTCATCCCACGTAGCTGGTACAAATGCGTCTCCTTTTCGAATCAAGGGTGTGGTCAAGCGTTGGTCACTGTTAACAAAATCCCAACCGAACTTTCCTTTCACACAAGTAGAGACACTGTTGACTGGGGAGTCTTCCGTTGGTTCGACTTTCAGAATGTGGCGGCCTTTGGTCCATACCTCAAATGAACAGCCTACCCCACAGAACGTACATACGGTTTTCGTTTTCTTGGTCCGTGTTTCCCGCATCGCCGCCTCTACTTCAGAGATAGCAAAAATGCTGCTGTAACCTGGCTCGACTTCTTTAATGAGATCGATCATCGGATTCAACAAGTCTTTTTTAATCCCTGACAGAAAGCCAGCTTCACCGAGCATGGATTTCTCTATCAACGCGTTGCACGGACAGACTGTCACACACTGACCACATGACACACAAGATGATTCGTTAATTGATTGATTGTCATCCCATATCAATCTAGGAATCTCTCGCTCCCAATCGATGGTGAGCGTTTCATTTACCTGTAAATCCTGACAAACCTCCGTGCAACGTCCACAGAGAATGCATTGATCGGGATCATAACGATAGAACGGATGCGACATATCCACCTCTTCCTTTTTTTCTCGGAACGGGCGTGTTTGGTGGTCAACTTCGAGCAGCTCTGCCGTATTGTGAACCCGACAATTTCCGTTGTTGTTGTCGCAGACGGTACAATAAAGCATGTGGTTTTCCAAGATCCGATCCATTGCTTCTGCCTGTGCACCTTTTGCCCGTTCAGAGGATGTAAGGATGTGCATCCCTTCCTCGATAGGAGTCGAGCACGCCCGCATCATTTTTCCGTCAATTTCACACATGCACGTATCACAAGTTTGAATGGGCCCTACTATGGGTGAGTAGCAGATGTGAGGATGCTCTATTTCTTGTTGCAGCAAATAATCCAGGATACGGGTTCCTTCCTTCGCTTCATGCTTCACTCCATTTAGTTCAAAGCTTATTTTTTTCATCTTCTTTAAAACCTCCAAGAAAATAATAAAAGCCCACCATCAAACAACCTGAGCATGAACACATGAACATGCGCAAATTGTTTAATGGTGGGCTAATTCCTAAGCATCCAAGGATACTCGTTATCCGTCCCAACGTACATATAAGTGAGATCAGGATGATTGAGCAATTCATCATTACTAACCATCAATGATCAGCTACGGGTACATTATATCACCGGATCTACATGGTATTCCAACTTTTTTTATGGAAGGATTGTGCACATGAAAAAGCTGTCAGGGAACATCAGTTCCTCCGACAGCTTATCACTGCCAATCATCCTATGATTCTATTGCTTACTTACAGAAGAGGCAAGATTGCGTTTGTGTACGCCTGGGCTCCCTTTTGATTTGGATGACCGATGGAGGCACGCTTGCAAATCTCGAAATCCAAGCCCGTGCACCCTGCTTCTGTGCAAGAAACGAGGCGTTCAGCTGCGATCAGGTCTTGTGGAGTCAGGTCCAAATTGATGCCGAATACATAGGGGTCATCAGTCAGGGCAGCGTGCTCGGGACCAAAATTCGGATCGGCGAAAAAGATACGCGGTTTATCGAGCTCCGCATTTCTCTCATCGATTGCTTTGCGCAGGTAGAGCTTTGATTCTGCTTCTAGCTGGGCACAGCGCTTGTATACCTTTTCCAACTCAGCTGCACCCAGAATCCCTCCGGCTGCACCGCCGCCGACTCCTCCGACAATGGCCCCTACGCCGATCAACAGTGCTTCTACCACAGCCATATCGCTCTTTTCAGACACAGGTGGATAATAACCGGTAACGATGACTTTGGCTTGTGTAAATTTATTCGTCACCTCGACCAGCAATTTCTTCATGCTCACAAAGAAATAGTCATAATGTAATTTCCCCAAATCGGCTGGATGGAAAGGATTCAGAACTGTCCGAACATCGACATCGTTCATACCTCCATCCAAAAGAATCAGATCCACCAAGTCAGCCTCGCCTTTGAAGAACGCACATTGCTGTAGGATCGTTGGGAATGATTTAGGTACCTCACCGTCTACGGGGGCCACTACATCATCCTTACCCTCTCCAATAATGGCGCCGGAATGAGCGAGTACTTGTGTATATTGCTTGATATTTCCTTCTCTGGCCTGAACGGCTGCACCCACGATGGAATAAAACTTCTCATGCTCTTGCAAGCCTTGCCCCCAGCTCACGGAATCGCCCATCACGAGCATATGGAAGGTTTCTAGTGTTAGTGGAATTTCATTGGAAGGTGTGCCATCGGATAGCCGTACTTTCAGGGTCACATGCTCACCCGCTGGATTGCTCTCCACATCGGCAGGTCGAATCATGGTAAATTCCATTTGAGTCGAGCTTACCATCCGTACTTCGGGCATTTCTTGGTTGTTTACCAAGACGCGTGACCCTTCGGAAAAGCCGCTTCCATTCACGATCACTTTTTGTCCAGGTCTCACTCGCGTTTTCACTTGATTTTCTTGCTGAGCGGAACTGACTCGTGGATTCACGAAGACGGATGCCTTGCTGGAAAGAGTCATATCTGATTGTCGAACCTGAAGTGTATGAGAGCCTCCTGTCACAAAAGGCAAGACAAAATGGAGCATCGTATCACTTACTACCTGGGTTTTCGTTTCCGTGCCATCGATCAGAACGACATCGGTTTTGGTATACCGACTTCCTTCCAGCGTCACTGTATCACCTGCGAATGCATAGAGCGGAGATACATGGCTAATCGACGGCTCCAGGAGCTTGCGTCTGAATTCATCTGCGTCGATGGCTCGAAAGCTCACAGGATCAGACAATCTGCCTCCCGCATATCCGACACGACCAGCATCGGCAAATGAACCCTGCACTCCCGGTTGACCTGCCGTTCTCGGCCCGGGACCACATGCCGTACCGAATTTTCCATTCTTGGTGTCACCCACGGCGCCACCCGGTCCGCCTGCTCCAGGATTGCCAGGAATTCCCCCTGCCCCCGGGCTGCCTCCCTCAATCGTGATCGCAAAGCCCTGCGAATAATTTTGGATGATCGTTTGTGGCGCGTACAGAGTCAGCCGACCGCCAGCGCCCCCATTGCCACCCGGGCCTCCGTATCCAGCTGCACCGCCACTTCCTCCATTTCCACCTGCTCCTGCTCCAGCTTTGCAGAAACCTGCCCAATCCAATTCGGCTGGCTTGCCTTTTCCTCCTCTGCCACCATCTCCACCGTCTTGCCCAAACCCACCTTGTGTGCCATCTTGCCCTTTCAAGTCAAAATGAGGGCGTCCCGCCATATTGAGGACCCATAATTCGAGTTCAGGAGCAGCAGCGCCGTCGAATCCACGGTCTCCAGGCAATCCATGTGTTCCAGGTGTCCCCGGAATGCCGGAGAGCGTCGAAGACATCGGTGCATCAGGCGGTGTTATTGGTTTTTGTCGTTTAGCTGGAACATAGCGGTAAGGACGCTCCCATGTAAACGTTACATTTTGTCCGACCGTCAACTTTTCGGCGATGATGATCAAGTAGCGCTGCGGATATTTCAAAATAACATTGGTTCCATCCTCGATATAAATTTCTGATGCGGCCCAATAGGCAGTGTCGACCGATATATTCAAGGCCGATGCAGGAGACGGAACAGCTAGTGTAGCCGTCATTTTTTTAGGGAACGGGATGGTTTGCAACAGTTCTGCTTTTCCACTCAACATTTGCAACGTTGGTGTAGATTTGGTTGAGTCGATTCGATACGCAGACTGAATCATGGTATTCCCACTGACGAGCGTGGGGGTTGGTTTCGTCAATCCCGACTGAGGTACAACCGTTCCGCGGATCTTGAGCGCCCCCAGACTGGACAGGGACGTAATCCCGAATGACTCTAGCACCGCTTTATGATACGTCATTCGATCCTGAACCATTTGGGGTGCTGCTTGGAAGGAAGCCGGATTCACAGCCATCGTCGTAATCCCGAGCGTATTTCCCCCTGCATTGAAAGTGTTTGTAGAAGTTGACATTCTTTTTCCCTCTCCCTTATCACAATGAATGAAATAGTTTGTGCGAGCCAGTCTCCATTGCACGGACGATCATTCTTGGCTAACGCCGAATTCCTCTAACTCCCGAAAGCTGATTTTTCTTCTTTGTGGATGTGTTGTTTCTCCTCGATGCTCCCAAATGATCTCCACATGATTGCCTTCCGGATCAAGAAAAGAAAAACGTGCATATTCGCTCTCCACATACGGACCATGTGCCAAAATACCGTGATCCGTCAGCCTCCTCCACACTTCCTTGAAGTGATCCAACGTATCCACCCAAAAAGCCAGATGCACATGATGCGGATTGTTCAGGATGAGCAAATCATGCCTGCCCGATTGCGGATCAATCGCCAAGCATGCCGTTTCGTCGCCAGGGTTCACTACTGCCAATTCAAGTGCGGTTTCATAAAAAGAGGCCAATCTGCGAACATCATGCGCGTATAAGGAAATGTGACCCAAGCGGCTTAGCTTTGACATGTTCCCTCCATCCTTTCGTATTGACTCGCCTGTTTCATCCTAACACCGAGAATATGGGGCTCGATATTACTCGAAAGGATGCATCCAAAAGGATACCCGTGCGATAAATATGAGTACCCAGTATAAAAGAAGCGTAGTAAAATCGTAGGAAGAAAAAGGAAAAACTTGTGATGGAGCAGGTGATGCTATGAATTATCAGGATAGCCTTGAAGAGCTGGAAAGTCGTCTATTGGTGGGAAGAACCGAGGAAGTCCTTCATTTTTTGAAGTTGCTTGCGGATGAGCGGCGCTCCAAAAAAATCATGAATCTCTTCGGGACCGCAGGCGTCGGAAAAAGCTATTTGCTCGACGAGCTCAGACGGCAGGCTCATCTGCGTCAAGCAGCTACTCTCTCTTTGGACAGCGAGCAATTTTGGCACACGCCCTCTGATTTTTGCCTGCATATTTTGCAGGCATTGCACGTTTATCATAAGGGAGAAGAGCACCATCCTTCCCAATTGTTGGAGGAATGTGTTTCGAAGCTGAATGAAAAAGCGGCTGATCAGAGACTCGTCCTCTTTCTCGACATTTACGAGAACTTGGACGGCTTGGACCATTGGTTGCGCGAATATTTTTTTAAGCGATTAAGCGCGAATATCCTGATCGTGATCGCAGGGCGGCATCCGCTGTCTGAAGCTTGGCTTCTTTCGCCCGGTTGGCGGCACTTCATCAGTAGGGTCCCTTTGTCTCATCTTCCTTACGATGCTGTTGAGCGCTATGCGCATTACTGTCACATTTTTGAACCGCCTATCATCCAAGAAATGTGGCGTCGCTCCAAAGGGCATCCCCTTACCCTTTCATTGCTGTCCTTTACCTTGCAACCGAAAGATCAAGAAGGAAACGGTGCTTTTCATGAGGAAATGGATACGCTGCCGTTTGTCGTAAGTCAATGGCTGCGCGAAGTTCCCGGCGAGCATTTGCGTCCGCTCGTGGAAGCAGCTGCTGTATTGCGTCACTTCAATCAGGATAATCTGTCTTTTTTATTGAAAAGGGAAATCACGGCGTCCGAGTTTTTCCAATTGATCCGATTTTCATTTGTACGGAAAGTGGACAGCGGCTGGACGATTCATTCCTTGATGAGAGAATCCATTGCCCAGGATATGCGGGCACGGACTCCGCTTCATTTTGCAGATTTGCAGAAGCGGGCCGTTCACTACTATTATGAGAAGTTTACCAAATCAGCGCATTCGGTCCGCACACCAGAAGCTTTGGAGCTTACCTTCTTTTTAGGTGACGCACTCATTCGCGCCTTTTTAAATTGGTTCGATCCATTACCCAAACCGTTCGAATCGATCCATACTAGTCATCGAGAAGAACTGCTGGAGTATATCCGCAATCAGCGGCACTCTCCCTCCCCTAAAACGATCAAGCTGTTTGATCCGCACACAAACCGCCATTTTGATTTTCACCTGACAGCGGAGCAAACCTTGTACCCGTTGAATTGGCTTGATCATGACCGTTTATTCTCGCTGGGGTACGACGTGCTTCGCGTTCTGCGTAATGAAAACGGAGCGATCTCGGCACTTGCCGCAGTTGTTCCCATCAACGAAAAAACCCTTCCTTACCTGATGGAGCATTCTGGCTCCCGTTCCTATTTCACCCCTCTATCCAAACAAGAGCTAGAACGGTTTAGCGTGCCGGAACACACACGGGCTGGCTGGTTCATTCACACGATTCATCAAGACGATTACGAGGATGTTTCTCAACATACAGCCATTGGCCATATGCTGCACGGTTTGATGTTCACCGGAGAATTTTTGTTGTGTTCCCCTGCACCATTTCCTTTTTTCAAAGCCGCTCACGAAAGTTTGGGATTTGATATAGCTGAATTCGCCACCCACACCAACTATGACGGAGTAACACCCTCCCTCGTATTTTTCCGTGATACGCAAGGAGAGCATCTCCCCGCTTATTTGCAAAAGCTACTCAAACGATCCGGATTGGATGCGGATTTGCCCCTGGAAGAAGAAGCGATTCCAGCTGCTGCTCCACCGACATCAACGGGCATAGTCACAACACTGGACATGAGCATGCTGACGGCACGAGAACAAGAAGTAGCCGCCCTTGTTTTGGAGGGATTGACGAACGCGCAAATCGCTGCCCGCTTGTATTTGAGTGAAGTCACTGTAAAAAAGCATTTGAAATCGATTTTTGAAAAGATGGATGTCAGCAACCGGACACAGTTAGTGAAAAAAATGCTTGTGTAGGACGAAAAAAGAGGAACCGTAGATGGCGGCTCCTCTTTTTTAAATGGCTAGGGCATGACATAAGGTCGTTCAAATAAAATATTCTCGATTGCCCCTACAGCCTTTTCCGTCAACTCACGTTCCTGATCCACGTTTGTGAGATAAATAATCGTTTTATCTGTTTGAATATATCGTATCAAGTAGCTTCGATACCCCGGCCAGCCTCCACTGTGATGCACGACTTTTCCTGTCACCTGACCTTCACGCAGCCGCCAGCCATAACCATAATGAGATATGCTGTTGTCAGTTAGCTGCACGGGGGAAAACGCTCTCTCTAGCGTTTCTTTTTTTACCAGCTTTTCTGTGTAAAGAGCTCTGTCCCACTTACGCAAGTCATCCAGTGTTGAACTGACCGCGCCGTCTCCCTGAATGCCATCCAGATAAATAACAAAATCGTGCTCACTTGATTGATCCGGTAACACAAATGCTTCAGATTGAGGAGAATATACGTATCCATAGGCGTAATGCTGGATCAACTCAGGAGAATATCTTCGGTTGTACACTTTCGTGTTTTGCATACCTAATGGTTGAAAAATTTGTTGCTGCAAGAAATCGACAAATCGTGTATCAGCTACGTGTTCTATGATAGAAGCCAATAAAGCATAGCCGGTATTACTGTACTCATACCTTTCATTGGGTTGAAACAACACGTCGGGCCGATGCTTGATTAGTTGTTCGAGTATGTCTTGATTCGTAGCGATTTGAGATTTATCCCAATATTGAGAAAACAACTCCATGTAATCTGGCAAACCGGATGTGTGCACAAGTAGATTCTCTACAGTAATATCAGCATAAGGGAAATCAGGAAAGAATTTGTCGACTTTATCTGTATAGTCGACCTTCCCTTGCTCTTGCAGGATCATGATGCCCATTGCTGTAAACGCCTTGGAAACTGATGCGAGTTCAAATACCGAATGCGGTGACAATCTCTCAGCCGTTTCCAGATTGGCGAATCCTATGGAATTTTGATAAAAAGGTTTCCCTTCTTCCAAAATCAGGATGTTGCCGTTCCAATTGTTTTGTTCAGCAATCGTTGATAAAAGCTCATCAAGCTGGCGGCATCTCGTATCACTTACATTGGCTTGCTGGGTCATTTTTCGTTTCCCCCACTCGTTTTTTTATCTTGAATAGTAAATTGTCTTCCAGCAAAAGCCATTCGAGCAATCTTATTATTTTCTAATCTAATAAACCGTGCAGAGCAATCTGTTCCAAAAGCCCGGACTACAAAGATATCTTCAGCAAATGGTCTCATTACGTAGTTTTCTCCCAAAAAGGAGAGCATCAGTTGACCATCTTCCAATCGGATCGGCAATGTCCCAAACTCACTAGAGTGATAGTCCCCCACGAATTGATTCATCGCTTCCTCGGTTAGGAAATCAATCTTGCTAACCAGATGAGAGGTTTCTGGAGGGCGGTTTTCCAGACTATTTAGCGCACCCACCATAACCGCCAAAACCGGCGACAATTCTAGATTGGACAGTGCCACTCCGGCCAGTCCTGTTTCGGGAAAGAAGCACATCTGAGCCGTAACCCCTTTAATACCACCACTATGTTCAACTAGCGTTTTTCCGTAGTAGTCAGTAGTTATGACCAAGCCATACCCGTAAAATTGACCAGGTGCCATATCAGTCGGAAAATAAGGGGTCATCATTTGTTGTACACTTTCAGGTGCCAGGATACGTTTTCCCCCTGCTATAAGCCCACCTTTGCAGAACATGTCCGTATATTGCAGCATATCCCGCACCGTTGATTTTAGGAATCCTGCCGCACGAGAAGAGGGAGTATCCCACCAATTCAGAGATGGAATCACTTCCTTGTGATCACCTCTGTCTTGCTTGATATACAGATTTGTAATATTCTCATAGCCATTCAGCTCTTCCAGAAAAAAGCTCGTGTGCTCCATCCCGATTGGATCTATGATATGCTCCTTAACATAAGCCTCATATGACATCCCGCTGACGCGCGTAATGATCGCTCCCAGCAAGGCAAAACAATCATTCGAATAACTGAACTCTGTACCTGGTGGCCCTAAAAGCTCTAAATCTAATGAAGCGATAACACGCATCAGGTCTTCGTACGTATCGATTGGTAGCTCATCATCTGTATAGTTTTGTAGAAATGGATGGTCTTCTATCTCATTCTCTTCCAAGCTTCGCATCACACTTGCAAAAAATGTTGGCAAGGGGGGAATTCCACTCGTATTCGTCATAAAATGATGAATCGTGATTTGCCCCACATCAAGATTTTTCAGACGGAATTCCGGCAAGTATTTGACAACAGGGTCATGTACGGATAACTTACCAGCTTCTTGTAATTGCATGACCGCCACACAGGTAAAGGATTTTGTTATCGATCCTATTCCAAAGACCGTATCGATTGTAACTCCTAACTGCCGTTCCACGTCACGGAAGCCAATTTCGTTACTATAGAAGATTTGACCATCTTTTGCTAATCCCATACAAACACCAGGAACCTGACCGTCTGTTATCATTTTTTGAGCATATTTTTCAAAAGAATCAATCCATCCAATATTTTGCATGCGCTTCTCTCCTTTGTTGACATGTAGTTAGTTCTCGACCCAGCTGTCATTATATGTCGGCATGACAGATGTCCACTTTACTCCTTTTACTCGAGCGTTTATGACAGTAAAGGCCTTCTCGTAATAGAGAGGGACAACATACGCTTGCTCAATCAGTTGCTTTTGTACATCCATATACACTTGCTTTCTGGCATCAGTCTGTATGGTTGTACGCCCTTTTAAAAGGAGGGCATCCAGCTTGTCATCTTTTACACCAGACAGGTTGTAGACACCGCTGGAATGAAAATAAAAGTATAAAATATCAGGGTCATCATAGGCGCCGGATATCAACGTTACATCAAAATTTCCTTTTACGACTTCCTGCATGTACCCTGCTATTTCCAGATTCTGAATCATTATGTTGATACCAGCCTCTCTCAGCATGGCTTGGAGCAATTGGGCTTCTTTGTCAAAATCTGCGGTACTGAGTAACTTCAGACTCAGTGTTTTTCCGTCCTTTTCTCTCACACCATTTCCGTTTACTCTCCAACCAGCATCGTCCAACAATTTCTGTGCTTCGTCCACACTATACGCGTACCCGTACTTCTCTAAGGATTTGTCATACCCTAGCGTCGATGGAGATAACGGTGTATGGGCTACTTCGCCTTCTCCCTGCGTAACAGCTTGGATAATGGCTTCTTTATTGACGAGCATTTGAAATGCTTTTCGCACCTGAATATCTTCAAATGGTGGTCTCTTCAGATTCATCTCCATCAATAATCCCAGACCAGGGCGTAAGCGCTCTATCACTTCATATTTCGAATTATTCCGATAATAACTTGCATCTTTCACAGGTATTTCCGTGGCTACATCGATAGCACCACTCTCTAGCGATAACAACCTGAGTTGGCTGTCAGCAATCGCTTTTATGACAAGTTTGTCTGCTCTTGGAGGACCTTGATTTTCATAATATGGCTCTCCCCACTGAAAAGCTTCATTTCTAACATAGGTGACACCTTCGCCCGTTTTCCAGCTCTCAAACTTCCACGGGCCTACTCCGACAGGACTCCGGCTATAGTCCTCTCCTGCCTTTTCAATCGCTTTTAACGATAGCGGCTGTGTTACATAATTCCCTAGCGAATCGAGAAAGGCAGTATTAGGTTCATGTAGTTCCAGAACGAGGGTCTGATCGTCTGGCGCTTTCACACTTTTTATTGGAGCCATTACTTCAGCGGCTGTTTTTGCTTTTGTCTGCGGATTGAGAACACGATCGAAGGTTTCCTTAAAACTTTTTGCAGTCAGAGGTGTTCCATCGTGAAAGGTAATCCCGGAACGAATGGTGAAGGTCCACGTTTTGCCATCCTCAGAAATTTTATAGTCACTAGCCAGAGAGGGCTTGTATTCGTTTGAGGCAGGATCCTTATATAGCAGTGATCCACCGAGCAACCAGGTATAGACCCCAGCAGATCCAGCAGACATGTGAGCATCTAACGTATCCGGTTCATAAGGGTACGCTACTGTAATGGTTCCACCCGTTTTAGGTTCAGCACTCTCCTGTTGCTCGGCTGGCACAGTTGTTTGCGTGCTGCAACCAACCACCAAGAACAAACATAGAGTGACAAATCCCCTCCAAAAGACACTGTACGTTTTTCGCTTGTTTCTCTTCATGTGTCAGCATGCCACCTCCTAGCCTTTTCTTTTGGAAACAACTTCCGATGATGACAGATGATTTCACCTCCTTCGCAAGCTGTAACAAAGAGTGCATTACTCTTCATCCAGTTGTTGAAGCTTCCACTGTAATCCTTGGTAGAATAATTCATTTGTTTTCATATACGCTTGCAGACCTGGGTACAGGATTGAACAAATTCTTCTGAAGCGTTCGAGATTTTCTGATTGGTTTGAAAGCAACCTTTCAGCAAATCGACGGAAAAATGACTGCGAGACAGGGAGTTCGTCAACATCGGCAAACAGCAAGACATACTCTTGAATATTCGCCTGTACGACAGGACTGTCTGGGGGTGCATGTTGCTCCGCTGCTTTCAACAACTGTTTAAGGTTTTTAAGCATTCTGGCGCTCCACATCTCCACAGTGATCTTAGGTAGGTGAACTACTTCTAGGAAGGACATAACATCTTGCTGCATCTCCTGGACAATCTGTGGATCATTAAACATTTCCTCCAACTCATCTAATGCAGCCGTTTGTGCTGCCGAAAGCTTGCCTTCCAGCAACGAAGAGACGTTAACCCCTAACAAAAATATTTCTCGCCATTCAACTGGGAATTGTTCAGGAAAAACGGACGAAACCATTTTTTCCAAAATAAACTTTTCTCGTTCCAATGCATCTGTAGAAATGGATTCAATTAGCTCGTGCATATAGCTCAAAGAATCACTGCCACCCTTACTCTCCTTTGTTTGTTCCAAAATGGATTTCATGCTGGCAAGAGTACGCATTTGGATGTCCAAAGCTTCAATTTGCCATTCTATCGCCATATCAACAGGTATATCCCCAGCTAACATTCTCTTGATCTCATCAATCCCAAAGTTTAAATAGCGAAGGGTTAGGATCAGTTTTAACCGCCATATTTCCTCTGCCGTATACATACGATGACCTCCAGGAGTTATCTCAGCAGGTGAAAGCAGGCCGATCTCGTCATAATACCGAACAGTGGGTACAGAAGAGCCTGTCATTTTCGCCACTTGTCCGATGAAGAACTTCACGTCCTTCGTTGTTCGTTCAGTTTGTTGATTTTGTGTGGTGTCTAATCTGTTCCTCGCCTTTCCGTGCACGTTACAACACCTCCTAACCAATTATAAAACCTCTAGTAACTTGAGATTCAAGGGGCAATATGTCAACTGATGATCATGCGTTCACCGTAGTGTAATTTGAACATGAAAAAGCCTGGTGCTTGTTGTCACCTGGCTTCGTAAACTCGTAAGGTTTACATGATCGGACGGTTGAAGGTTATTCATAGAGATCTGTGCTTAAATATTTGAGCCCTGAATCATTAATCGTCAACACAATATCTGCTCCTTTTTCTTTCCCTTTCAAAAGCTGTAAGGCAGCCGCAACATTTGCTCCTGAAGAAAATCCTGCGAATATTCCTTCTTTTCTTGCTAGTTCTCTTGTAACTTGTGTCGCTTCTTCATCTGTAACATGGATGTAGTCTGTAACCAAGTTTTTATCCAGAAGAGGTAAATCCATGGAATATCCCCCACCTTGGATCTTGTGATTGAGGTTAGTGGCAGCTTTGCCAGAGTAGAACGGTGCGGTGTTTGGTTCAACTAAATAACACCGAATGTTGGGATTATACTTTTTTAACGTTTTTGCACAACCTGTAAAAGTGCCACCAGAACCTGCAAAATCAAGGAAAACGTCTACTTTTCCATTCGTTTGTTTCCAAATTTCTTCCCCCGTGTGAAATTCATGAGCATGAATATTGCCAATGTGATGAAATTGGTCTGCACGGAATGCATTTCTTTCTTTTGTTATTTGCTCCGCAACTTCTTCCACTTTAGCAAGATCTTCTCCAGAAACTTGCCCTATTGGAGAACCAGGCGCTTGGTCTACTAAAACAACTTCTGCTCCCAGTGCTTGCATCATCCTCGCTCTTTCCATTGAATTTCCTTTTGACATGACAGCAACGAATTTATACCCTTTGACTCCGCAAACTATCGCAAGCCCTGTCCCTGTATTGCCACTCGTTAATTCCACCACAGTATCATTTGGATTTAGTATTCCAGCCTTCTCAGCCTCTTCAATGATCTGCAAGGCGATTCTATCCTTTTTGCTAAAGCCTGGATTTAAATATTCCAGTTTGGCGAAAATATTTCCATCGAGATTTTCTGTTAGCCTAGAAAGATGAACCATGGGAGTGTTACCAATCGCTTGATGAACGCCCGATAAAATCGTGTTCTCCATAGACATAGCGCCTCTTTTCGTATATTTTGGACTATATAGTGTCTGCTTCAAACTATATATAGCTCGATTGTAAAGTATAACGTACATGCGTGCAATATAGCGTCCGTACTCGATGGAGGGTATTTAATGGAGGAATTTCAGACAAATATTGGAGAGAACATAAAGCGTATTCGGAAAGAAAGAAACTTGAGCTTGGATAAAACTTCTGAAATAACAGGAGTTAGCAAAACAATGTTAGGACAAATTGAAAGAGGCAAGTCGGCTCCAACTATCACAACCCTTTGGAAAATAGCTAGCGGGTTGCGCTTATCCTTTTCTTCACTCGTTAGTCAATACAAGCCGAATGTTACGATCGTAAAAAAGAAGGAAGTAAATCCGATTATTGAAAATAACGGACAGTATCGTGTATATCCACTGGTACCGTACAATCCAGAACAACAGTTTGAGATCTTCTTGGTAACCCTTGAACCAGGATGCGAGCATATAGCAGAACCGCATTCAACAGGGGTTGAGGAATTCATTCTCGTAAATGAAGGCACGCTAGAGGTTGTTGTCAATGAACAAGTTTATATAGTTGAGCCTGAGGATACTCTTATTTTTAAAGCAGACAGGCCTCACATTTATCGAAACAACGGAGATCGTATCGTAAAGTGTTCCGTAGTCATTCACTACTCTAGTCAATGAAAACAAAGAGAAACCCCACTACATGTAGGGTTTCTCTTCCGTTAGGTCACTAGCATAATTGCTAGTCGTTAGCAGTGTTCCCCCATTCCTGTTTCCGCTCATGGAGAGAGCTCGCAATAATACGGTCCAGCAGCTGTGTAAAAGTCATACCTGCTGCAGCTGCACTCTTTGGAAACAGGCTGTTGGCAGTCATCCCCGGTAAGGTGTTCACTTCTAGCACGTAAGGCATATCCTCACACAAAATCATATCGACCCTTGCATAGACCTTGCACTGCAGCAGTCGGTAGCTGGCGAGCGCCGCCTCGCGGACACGCTGCTGAGTAACGGAAGGAAGCTCGATCACCTTCTCCTCCGCGCCACCGTCCTCATATTTCGCTCGGTAGTCGAACCACTCTGAATGCGCGGAGCGAATGCCGATAATCGGTAGTACTTCGCCATCCAGAATTGCGCAGGTAAGCTCCGTCCCTTTCAAATAGGGCTCAATTAAGATTCCCTGATCCAAATGGCGGGCTTCCTGAACTGCTGACAGCAGCTCCTTCTCATTATGCACGAGCTGGACACCGATGCTGGATCCTCCCATGTTCGGCTTCACAATCACCGGGTAACTTAATTGCTCTACGGCCTGAGGATCATAAACGTCCTTCCAGTAAAGTCCTACAGGCGTTTGAATGCCTGCCTCCTTCAGCAGCATTTTGGACAGTTGCTTATTCATACATAGGCTACTTGCCAGGACACCGCTTCCTGTATATGGAATACCCAGTGTCTCCAGCGCTCCCTGTACCGTGCCATCCTCACCATATTGGCCATGCAGCGCCAATAGCGCGAAATCGATGCCTTCCTGCTGAATCTGAGTGATTAAATCCGCTCGCTGCGTAACGACAATGGGAACTGCCTCATAACGAGTGCGATCCAAATGATTGATCATCTCTTGACCAGTCTTCAGTGAAACCTCACGCTCAGAAGAAATACCACCCATAATAACGCCTATCTTCATGATGACACCTCATTTTTCTCAAATGGTTGTGCGGCTTGTAATCGTTATGTCTCAAGAAAGCGACGCGCTTGTTTGCCGATGATCTGAATCCCCCGCTCGATATTTTCATCCGTTACTCGTGAAAAACCAAGTCGCAAGGTATTCGTCCCTGTTCCTTCTTGAATAAAAAATTTGTCCCCCGGTGCAAAAATGACACCGTGCTCTGTGCAAGCTTCTAGCAGTTGGCGTGTATTTACCGCTATCGGAAAGGTAAGAAACAAATGCAAGCCCCCGTCGCCAGACAATTGTGCCTCGGGGAGATGTGCTTCACAGCAAGCCTTCGTCAGCTCATATTTGCGCTTATATTCCATACGGGCCTTTTTTACATATTTATCGAAATTTCCATTCAGCAAATATTGATAGAGTATCGATTGATCGATGGTTGATGTATGAATGGTTCGTGCACGCTTAATGCTTTCCAGATTATCGATTAGTGCCTTGTCTCCGAGCACCCAGCCCACTCGCAATCCAGGGAACAGTACTTTGGAGAAGCTACCTATATAGATGACTCCGTTTCCTTGCCCTGCTGTTGCGATTAATGGCGCAACATGCGCTCCCGAGTAGCGCAGCTCCTCATTGAATCCATCCTCGATCACCGGAATCTGATAGCGCATCAGTAATTTCATAACGGCACTGCGCTTCGCTGGCGACATGACAATGCCTGTCGGATTGTGATAGGAAGGAGTCAAATAGGCCAGCTCGAAGCTGTTTGTCTGCTTCTGCAATACAGCCTCGAGCTGCTCTACATCAATACCATCACTCTCCATCGGAATGCCAGTAATCTCAAATCCCTGCAGCTTTAAATTCTTGATCGCTGTATGATGAGTTGGATTTTCACAAATGGCTGCTCCACGGCGAGCAGAAGGGCGCAGTGCTGACAGTACTATGTCAAAACCTTCTGTAAACCCGCTTGTAATCAGCATATCCTTGCCGCTTACATCGACGCCCTTATTCTCCATATAACGCATCAAGTAATCGATCAGTGGCTTGTAGCCCTTGGCATACCCGTAATTGAGCAGCACTTGCCCTTCGATTGCCATCCGATCCATAAAGGCTCGCCTTACATCCCCCAGATCAAACAACTGTTCATCCGGCGCGATGCTTGTGAACGAAATAGTTTCTTTTTTGGCGCGAATGCCCTGCTTCATCATGTCCAGCTCTGCAGCGGATACAGCATATTCATTCATCCGTGCCTTCCAGTCGATCTGCCAGGAGTCGGAGCCGTCAGCTCCTCCTTTATCCGCAGCCAAATGGCCCTCCATAGCGGTAACATAGCTGCCTTTGCCGGGAATCGCATACGCAAATCCGTCATCGGCTAGGCCTTCATAGGCTGCAATCACCGAATTGCGACTCACTTTTAGCAGACTGCTCATTTCTCGTGTGGAGGGCAGCTTTTGATCCGCCTGAAGCGCGCCTTTGATTATTAAACGTTTGACGTATTCTTTCACTTGTATCGCGACTGGACGGTCACCAACAAGCTTGAAATCCTGGAACATCCTTCATCGCCCCCGTCTATAATGATGGCATGGGAGACGAGAGAAAAAAAGAACCACCGCACTGGATTTTTCATCCTTCGGTGGTTCCTCTTTTGCGATCATTTTTTAGTAGGCCGATAGTGAATCCTTCACCAGATGCTATCTGCTTTATGGGTGTTTTGTGCCATCACAATATATTTGTCCAATTGCTGGCTTACACCCAAAACTGCGTCACTAGTAAGACCATGTGTTCCTGCCAATTCAATCATTTGTTGTCGTAGTTGTTCGATGCTTGTTTCTAGATCTAAGTGATGGCGACTTGCTTCTATTCCCGCGCCCCAGATCGTGCACTTACTTTTCGGGGCACCTTCTAATTCTCTTTTCGGGGATGTTCCTAGGTGCACAGGGACGTCCCTTTCTAATGAACTTGCGAGAGCTTTTATGTTAAGCACCTCCTATTTTTACAAATTATTACATTAACAAGTATAAATGAATATGCAAGAATTCAACAACTAAGAAAAAATTGAATAGAAAAAAACATCCTATCGAAAGGATGTTTTTTTCTATAATGGATGAATCCATTCGCTCGTAAGCGTTCGCTATTCCTTTTTGCCAATCAACAATTCCACGTCTTCGATTTCCTTCGGGATCTGCGGTGAGAGCACCTCGCAGCCGTCTTCTGTTACTAACACATTATCTTCAATCCGAATGCCAATCGCTTCTTCCTCTATGTACAGACCAGGTTCAATCGTGATCACCATACCAGGTTGCAAAGCAGCACTGTAATCCGAGACATCGTGCGTATCCAGTCCAAGGTGATGAGCCACGGAATGATAGTAGTATTTGGGGAGCTCACTGCTTTCTTGGATGAGGCCGAGGCGCAGTAAGCCGTCTGTCAGGACTTGTTTCGTGACATCATTGAGTTGTGTGAGTGTGACACCAGGCTTGACTGCTTCGATGGTCTTGATTTCTGCTTCGAGCACGAGTTGATAGATCACTTTCTGACGTTCTGTAAAGCGACCATTCACGGGAAACGTTCGCGAAATATCAGCCGCATAGTAGTTCGATGTTGCACCGAGGTCAAGGAGGACCAAGTCACCATCTTCCGCACGCTGATTATTCGCTTCATAGTGCAAGACAGTAGCATTGATTCCGCTAGCGATAATAGGTAAATAAGGAAGCTCGCGAACACCATGCGACTTCAACGTGAAATCATAGTGCGCCTCTAGCTCATATTCCATGATTCCAGGACGTGCATGCGACCACATGCGCCGGATTGCTTCATCTGTGATCGCAATCGCACGTCTGATTTCTACGATCTCTGCCGGACTTTTCACCATACGCAGTTCTTTCAGCCATGGGCCCGCATCGTGAATCTGCAGGGTCCGGTATTTCTTTTGTGCGTCTTCGGCAAAAGTCTCTGCAGGAGTCTGCTCGTCGCTCCACAGATAGCGATACAAGTCAAGATAGAGCGAGTACTTGCCTTCACAGCGCCTCATAAAGGTTCCAAATGACTCCAGCCACTCATCGAGATAGTCAAAGTGTTCGATACCAGACTGCTCTTTCGCCTCTTGATCTGATAAGACGGCCCCTGTCCATTTCGCTTCCAGCTCATTTGGGCGCTGAAGAAATAACGTTTCGGTCACGATGCCAGCGCGTTTCGTAATCATGAGAATGAGGTTGCTTCGCGCAATGCCCGTTAGATAATAGAAGTTGCGGTTCGGTGAAAACGGATATTTATCGTCATTGCTGCGTGTCTTGACAACCCCTGAAAATAGGACAAGTACGCTGTGATCAGGCATTTTTTCCGCGAGTCTTTGACGGCGATTGATAAACTCTTTTGAATCCATAGTTATTGTCATTTGTAGTAGACCCCTTCATTCGTGAATTTCTTCATGGCTTGATCCAGCATAGGAAAGGCGCTCTTATCCTTTCTTCTATATTTTAGGATACTTTCATCATTTGGGAAACGAGTTTCGCAATAAACCTATTATTGCGTTCATAAAACAAAGAGCAGATGCTTTAGGCAATCTGCTCTTTGTTCTAGTAAATGACGACAGCATTTTATTAATCGTTACTCTGCCACTCTTTTCGCCCAACGCAGGTCCGGTGTCCCGGTTACACTGAAGCGGATGCCTTCGACCTTTTTGCTGTTGAGGTAGTTTTCGTTATTGAAATAAACCGGGATGACGGGCATGTCCTGCATCAAAATGGTTTCAGCGTCGTGCAGAAGCTTCATGCGTGCTTCCTCGTTTTGCTCAACCTTTGCTTTTTCGATCAGCTCGTCAAACTTCGGATTGGCCCAGTTGGTGAAGTTGCGGGAGCTTTTCCCTGTATACAGCTCCAGCATCGCGAGCGGATCGAGGTAATCGCCGCCCCAACCCATGCGGGCAATCTGGAAGTTTTTCTGCTTGAACGTATCGATGTACGTTTTCCACTCTTGATTTTCCAGCTTCACTTGCACACCCAAGTTTTGCTTGAACATTTCTTGTAGCGCTTCGGCGATCTTCTTGTGGTTTTCCGCGGTGCTGTATTTCAGTGTAATTGGCGGAAGCTCTGTCCAGCCTTCTTCCTTCAAACCTTCAGCCAGGAACTGCTTCGCCTTAGCCGGATCAAACTGATAGTAAGGCGCTACTTCTTCTCGGAAGTCCTTGCCCGAAGGAGTTTTTACCCCAAATGGTGTATAACCGTACGCCGGGAGCTGGCCTCCCTTGGTCACGTTTTTCGTCAGGATGTCCCG
The DNA here is from genome assembly GCF_013284245.2 of Brevibacillus sp. DP1.3A. Classification (NCBI taxonomy): domain Bacteria; kingdom Bacillati; phylum Bacillota; class Bacilli; order Caryophanales; family Paenibacillaceae; genus Brevibacillus; species Brevibacillus sp. DP1.3A. Next base: position 3,566,815 of record NZ_CP085876.1, read on the forward strand.
ATCGATCGCGTAGGAAAAGGCCTGACGAATTTTCGCATTAGTGAATGGCTTTTCCTCTACGTTGAACGTGTACGTATAAATGCTGTAGTCCGGGAATGATTTGTACTCTTCTTTTTCTTTTTCTTGCTCAATTACGTCGATCGGCAGGGAGTCAATCAGGTCGAGCGCTCCTGTTTTGAACATCTGGTAGTAGGTAGTTGCTTCGTTGACCATCTTGAAGTGGACGGTTTCCATCGTTACCTTTTCTTTCTCCCAGTAGCTCTGACTTTTGGCGATTGTCAGTTGACTGTTGTGGTCCCAGCTCTCCACGGTGTACGGGCCATTGGTCACGATGCCTTTCGCTTCGGCCGCCCAGTTTTTGTCTGCATCCACGACTTTTTTGTTCACCGGCAAATAGGCGCGACTCATCATGATTTTCGGGAAATAGGTGATCGGGTCTTTCAATCCGACGATGAGTGTGCGGTCATCCTTTGCCTTAATCTGAACGTCATCCACGCTACCTTTGCCCGTGTTGTATGCCTCCGCGCCTTGTATGTAGTAGAGTGCGGATGGTTCATAGGCGGCAGTCTGCGGATTCAGCACGCGTTTCCATGAGTATTCGTAGTCATGCGCCGTCAAGGGATCGCCGTTCGACCATTTCATCTCGGGGCGCAGGGTAAACGTGTAGGTTTTTCCGTCCGGGGAGACTTCCACCTTTTCTGTTGCCCCTTCGCTGATGTCTCCATTTTGGCTGTATCGGTACAATCCTTCGTACAGATGGTCAATCACCCAGTACGAGGTGGTATCGGAAGCGAATGCCGGATCTAAAGTGTACGGTTCGCCCCGCAGGTTAGCGGTAATGACTTGTTTGACGGCTGCTCCCGTCTGTTGATCGGAAGACGTAGCCGGTTTATCGCTGCCGCACGCAGAAAGCGCAGGTACAGCGAGCGCCAGCAATGCGGCAAAAGCGAGCAATCCCTTTTTCATTATGATTTCCTCCTTGTTCTCCTCTGTCTACTGTACAAGATGGCAAGCGATCCAGTGTCCGTCCCTCACCTCCTTCCAATCCGGCGCTGTTCTGGCGCAAACGCCTTGGGCAACCGGACATCTGGTGCGAAACGGGCAACCGCTTGGCGGATGAATCGGGCTGGGCGGTTCTCCGGTCAGTACAATCTGCTCCCGCTCTTCGCGCTGGGCAGGATGGGAGATCGGCATAGCCGAGATCAACGCCTGCGTGTACGGATGTAGCGGCGTGGCAAACAACTCCTCGCTCGGGGCAAGCTCCATCATCTGCCCCAGATACATCACACCAATCCGGTCGCTGATGTGCTTCACCATCGACAGATCATGGGCGATAAACAAATAGGTGATGGACCGCTCTGCCTGAAGATCGGCTAAAAGATTGACGATTTGCGCCTGAATGGACACATCTAGTGCGGAGATGGACTCGTCTGCCACGATAAAGCTGGGCTCCACCGCAAGCGCACGGGCGATTCCGATCCGTTGTCGCTGGCCGCCGCTGAATTCATGCGGAAAGCGTTTTGCGTGGCTTGGGTGCAATCCTACTAGCTCCAGCAGCCGATAGATGCGTTCTTCTCGCTCTTTTCCTTTTGCCAAACCATAGGAGTCGATTCCTTCGGCGATGATGTCGCCCACCCGTAAACGCGGATTGAGTGAGGCCTGCGGATCCTGGAAGATCAGCTGCATGTGGCGGTTTGCTTCCCATCGCTCACGTCTATCCATCGTGGCGATGTCTTTGCCTTGAAACAGAATGCGACCCGCAGTAGCCGGGTACAGGCCCACGATCGTCCTGCCCAGCGTAGACTTGCCGCAGCCGCTTTCCCCAACGATTCCGAGCGTCTCCCCTCGCCTGATTTCAAAAGAGACTCGGTCAACAGCTCTAACCCGTTGGCCTCCGCCAATCTCAAACGATTTAGCGAGATTCTCCACCCCTACAATGTTGTCAACCATGTGTCTCCCTCCCTGCTACCATCCACGCTTCTGCTCTTTTGGGCACGCGGGTCGTTCAGCCAGCAGCTCGCCTCATGCTGATTAAAAAACGAATTCGATTGCGGCATATGCTCTACGCAAATTTCCATGGCAAATCGGCAACGTGCAGCGAACGGGCAACCGGCAGGCGGACGAAACAGATCCGGTGGTGTCCCTTCGATGGGGATCAGCCGCTCTTTTTTACCTGCTTCGAGACGTGGCACAGACTGCAACAGTCCTTGTGTGTATGGGTGGCGCGGGTTGTCAAAGATTTCTCCAACCGGGCCGCTCTCCACCACTACGCCTGCGTACATTACCGCGACATGATCGGCCACCTCTGCGACGACGCCCAAATCGTGTGTGATCAAAATGACCGAGGTGTTCAACTGCTCTTGCAACTCTTTCATCAGACGAAGGATCTGCGCCTGAATGGTCACGTCGAGCGCTGTCGTCGGCTCGTCGGCGATAACCAACTGCGGTTGGCAAGCAAGCGCCATGGCGATACCGACACGCTGCCGCATACCTCCGCTTAGCTCATGCGGATATTGTTCAAATCGTCTCGCCGCCTCCGAAATGCCTACCCTCTCCAGCAGTTTCAACGTCTCTTCCTTTGCTTCCGTCTTCGTCTGCTTAAGATGTTTGATTAGCCCTTCCGCAATCTGCTGACCGATTTTCATCGTGGGGTTCAGTGAGGTCATCGGGTCCTGAAAGATCATACCGATCTGCGAGCCACGAACCTGCTGCCATTCCAGCTTCGGCAGCCCCGTCAGTTCACGCCCGCGAAACCGAATGCTACCGCCTTTTACCTGACCGGATCGCGGAGGAATCATCCCCATCAATGCTCGAGCAGTCACACTTTTTCCACAGCCGCTTTCCCCGACAATCGCCAGCGTCTCTCCCTCCTTCACAGAAAAGGAAACCCCTCTTACCGCCTGCACCTCTCCACCGTACGTGCGAAAGGAGACGCGCAGCTGATCTACTTCCAACAATGGTTTCACGATGTACTCCCCCTCATTTCCTGATCCGCGGGTCCAGTGCGTCCTGCAAACCATCCCCGAGCGCGTTGCACGCGAACATGGTAAGGGAAATCATGAATCCCGGAAAAAACAGCCGCCACCACTGTCCGCTCAGCATAACCGCTAGCGCGTCGTTGGCCATGGTTCCCCAGCTGGCGGTTGGCGCTTGCACACCCAGCCCAAGAAAGCTGAGAAACGATTCGGCAAAAATCGCATGCGGTATCGTAAAGGTCAGGTTGACGATGATGACGCCGATCGTATTCGGCAGCAGATGTTTGATGATAATTTTGGCATGAGAGGTACCCAACTTTTCTGCAGCCAGCACAAACTCCTGACGCTTGATCTGCATGATTTGTCCTCTGACCAGGCGGGCCATTCCGACCCACCCAGTTAGTGAAAGGGCAATAATGATCGTAGTGAGACCAGGCTCCAGAACCACCATCAGCAGGATTACCACCAGCAGATACGGAATGCTGTACAGAATTTCAGCCAATCGCATCAGGATGTTGTCCACACGGTCGCCCAGCTTGTTCCTCCCTGCCATGTAACCGGAAATCCCGCCGACGCATACACCGATCACTAGGTCGATAGCAGCTGCCGCCACACCAATAAACAAAGAGATTTGACCGCCTACCCAGGTACGTGCCCACATGTCCCGACCCAAGTCATCCGTTCCAAACCAATGCTCGTCCGACAGCGGCAGATTACCCTTCGTCAATGACTGTTCATGCGGGCTGTGGGGAACGAGAATCGGACCGATGATCGAGAGGGTTACCACTGCCATGAGCAGGAAGAACCCGAGCATTGCCAGCTTGTTGCGGCACACCCGCTGCAATACCTCCTGCCAATATCCGAGACTGGGACGTTTCCGAATTTCTTCGGATAGCCTGTTTCGGTCTACTGGTCGAAACAGGCTATCCAGTTGTGTTGCCTGATTGGCCATAACGCTACTTCCCTCCACTCGTCAATCTGATGCGCGGGTCAATCACCCGATACAGTAGGTCGATGATGTACAAAGTAAAAATGAGCACAAAGCTGTAAAACACTGTCGTTCCCAAAATAACGGGATAATCGCGGTTAAAAATACTTTCCACGAAGTATTTGCCGAGCCCGGGAATGGCGAAAATCTTTTCCACCACAAAGGTTCCCGTCATCAGGTTGGCAAACAGCGGACCGATAAAGGTAAGAACCGGTAGGATGGCATTACGCATCCCGTGTCTAACGACAATAGAAAAGGTGCCAAGCCCTTTCGCCTCCGCTGTGTTTATGTATTCCTGTTGCCAAACCTCAAGCATGCTGGCTCGTACGAAACGGGCGATAATGGCGAGCGGACCGATAGCGAGCGCAAGCGTTGGAAGTATCGAATGCTCCCAACTCCCCCACGCAGCAACGGGCAGAAGCTCCCATTTGACCGCCATGTACTTGATCAAAAGTGGCGCCAGAATAAAACTGGGGACGGAGATCCCAATGATGGCTGCAAACATAGACAAGAAATCCAAGGTTCGATTGTGATAGAGTGCCGCTACGATTCCCAGTGTGATTCCACCTGCCAGTGCGACAATAAACGACTGGAGTCCCAGAACAGCCGATGCGGGGAATCCCTCTGCAATCAGCGTGTTCACATCCCTCGTCTTGGACTGGATAGAGGGCCCCAAGTCAAATTGCAGCAATCCTTTCAGATAGAGCAGGTACTGTACCGTGATTGGCTGATCCAGGTTGTACTCCGCCCGCATGTTCTTTACCACTTCTTCTGGAAGCATTTTGGCGTCAGACGCGAACGGGTCACCCGGAATCAGGTGCATGGTCACAAACGTTACCGTGACAATAATCCAAAGGGTAACGATCATGAGAAAGCCACGCTTGACCGAATAATGAAGCACGTTGTTTCCTCCTTCACATAATACAAAGTAAAAAGATATGAATACTATGAATTATAAATATAGAAAACCCCTCTCCGAAAAGAAGAGGGGCAATTACACGGTTCCCACCTTCTCATCTCGCAGAATAACTCCGCAGGAATTGGCACCGTAAGGTCAATCAGACCAAGGTTGCCGGGTTTCATCGGGCCAGTCCCTCCACCACTCTAGATAAGAATGTTCTATGAAATTTAATTTCATCGTAAAATTCTTTTTTATCTTATCATTTTACTCGGATATGTCAATCCTGTTCAATGACAATTGATTTTTCTTTATTATTTTGGAAAAGCAAATCTTCATACACGTATGAATATAAGGATGTCAGCCCAAATCTTAATCGTGGTGGCTAGGATCAACAAGGCCAGAATGGTTTGGAGAACCCGTGTATCCAAACGTTTGCTGACCTTCGTACCGAGCGGCGCTGCCATGATACTGGCGATTACCATGATCACGGATGGCCACAGTAATATGTCCCCCGCCATCCATTTCCCTGCAGTCGAACCGATGGAAGAAAGAAAGGTAATGGCAAGAGATGAAGCAATCGTAACTCTTGTCGGGATCTTGAGGATGATCAACATGATGGGAACCAAAATAAAAGCGCCAGCTGCCCCGACAATTCCGGAGGCGCCTCCGACAATCAAAGCGGATAATACGGCTGTTGGTTTATGAAAGATAACCTCGTACTGTTCACGTTCGTCCATTCGCTTTTTTGGCAGGAACATCAAGATTACAGCAATGGTGGCCAGGATGGCGTAAACGATATTGATGGCTTCTGCCGATAGATATTTTCCTCCATACCCTCCAAGCAAGCTTCCTACGATAATGGCACTTCCCATGTACAGAACGAGCTGGTAGTGAATAAGCTTATCTTTTCGCAGAGTCCAAACAGCAGCTAGGGTGGCAAAAAATACTTGGATTGCACTTATTCCGGATACTTCGTGAGCTGTGTAAGCAACGAATCCAAGGGCGGGCGGAATGTACAGAAGCATCGGATACTTGATGATGGAGCCCCCGATTCCGACGAGACCAGAAATAAATGATCCCGCGAAACCGATAACAAACAGTGTGATCACAAGGTCGATAGTCATACGCTCACCCTTTGCAACACCTCGATTCGTTTTACCCTCGTTCTACGACTGCCAAGCCGTCTTTTTGCCATTTCAAGATTCCGCCGCTCAAATTCATTACATCCTTGAATCCATTTGCCTGAAGAATGCTTGCGCCAATAGCGGATCGGGCACCGGAACGGCACTGTACGAGAAGAGGCTTATCGTGAGGAATCTCATCCAGCCGCATGGCGAGCGTACCGAGCATGATGTGCTGTGCATCCGGAATGTGTCCTTCCTTCCACTCAGTCAGATTACGTACATCTACTACGTGAACCTCTCCCTTTCCCACCCGTTCTGCAATCTCCAACGGTGTTACCTCTTCGATTGTCTCGAGCGAAGACACTTCACTTTCCATCAGCTTGCCGCTGTCGATAAAGCCTGTAACATGATCAATCCCTACGGAATGCAAGGCCTGCAAAATCTCGTTCAGCTCATCTGGGGTAGTCATGACATGAACCGGACGATCGTAATCGACGATCCAGCCCACCCAGTTGGCGAATGACTTGTTAAAAGGAATGTGAAGTGTTCCCTCCAGATGCCCCTTCGCAAAATTCTGGAAAGGACGCGTATCGATAATCTGTCCGTTTTCCAGCGATTCCTTTACCTGTTCAAACGAGTTGAACTCTTGAACAACAGGGAGTTCGTTAAGCAAGGCAGGACCTTCCTTATTCACTCGTTTCATCACTGCAAAATACGTTGGTGGCTCTGGTTGTCCATCCAGGAGTGCCTTGACGAATTCCTCTTCACTGGAGTGTGTCATCGCCCAGTTAAAGAGCTTTTCATAACCGACGGTAGAAGACGGCACGGCCCCCAGTGCTTTGCCGCAAGCACTTCCTGCGCCATGAGCTGGCCATACCTGCATATAATCCGGCAGTTGCTTGAATTTTTGGAGGGACTGGAACATGGCTCTTGCACCTGACTCGGACGTACCCTTCATTCCCGCCGCTTTTTCGAGCAAGTCCGGTCTGCCGATATCGCCGACAAAGACAAAATCTCCCGTAAAGATCCCGATGGGGCGATCTGCATTCCCTCCGAGGTCTGTCAAAAGGAAGGAGATGCTTTCGGGTGTATGGCCAGGCGTATGCATAACTTCAAATAGCAAGTTCCCGATAAAAAAGCGATCCCCATCGTGGACAAGCTGATGGTTCAAACCTTCCAAGTATTGATATTTCCAATCTTCATCGCCCTCATTGGATAAAAACAGCTTCGCCTGATAGGCTGCGCCCAGTTCCCTGGCACCAGACACAAAATCAGCGTGAATGTGGGTTTCCGTTGCGGCTACAATGGTAACTCCCTCTGCTTTAGCGACTTGAAAATAAGGAGCCAGATTGCGGGCGGGATCGATCACAATCGCCTCCCCGGTTTTTTGGCAGCCAACCAGATAAGATGCATGGGCCAGTTTTTCATCATAAAAGTAACGCAACAACATGATACATTCCTCCTTTAACACGTCTGTTATTTGTTTGATTTTTCCGCGAGTACTTCGAGCAGCGATTGGGTAAAGCGAAGTGTCTTTTGGACGGTGGGATCTTTCATGAGCTTGTAAAGCGTGAACACGGAAACGGGTTCGCTTTTATGTTCGGCTCGTACTTTTGCTTCCTGGAAGACAGCCACTCCATGCTCCACTTGTGCGGACACAGGAGCGATGTACGCCTTCATACCGTTTAGCAAGTATTGTTGCGATTGCTTATCCTCTCCAAGGCTTTCCAAAAAATCAGCAGCTTGTTCGAGAACGCTGACATATTTAACGAGCTTTGGCATCTTATCAAGCAAAGTAAACAGGGCATCTACCGATTCTTTTTCCACAAAGAAACGGGACAGATGACCATCTACGCGCTCAAACAAATACCGTAGTGATTCCTGATCGCGTAAGATCGATGTGGCTACTTCAAGTCCCTCTTCGACTGCAAGGACGGTATCTTTTATCTTCGGGAGCTTTCGGATCAATATGGTGATTGCTTCCTGAACTTCTGGATCAGACAAATCCTCTAAAAACATGTCAGAGCTTCTCTGTTCCTTCCTGGCGTTCGAAATGTTGCTCTCCCCCCTTTCTTTCAAGACTGCCTTACATCAATCCTTTAAGCATGCCATTCCAATAAAGGATGGGAAGCAGTTCTCTTTTCATCAAGTACATACTGAATCTCTCTTCAGATTGGTCAAAAGGAAAGGTTTCACACGGCGTCAGATTGTAATCAAATTCGGCCAGCACCAGTTTGTTGTACCCTGTTACGAGCGGGCAGGATGTATAACCGTCATACTTGGCAACCAATGGATTACCATTGATCAGCGCGAGGAGGTTTTTCTCGACGACAGGCGCCTGTTTGCGAATAGCAGCTCCGGTTTTGGACGTGGGAAGATTCGTGCAATCGCCTATGCTGAAAATAGTGGGAAATCTTTTGTGCGCAAGCGTAAATGGATCGACATCGAGCCAGCCTCCTGTGTCTGCCAATGCGCTGTTTGCAATGAAATCAGGTGCTTTCATGGGAGGGGTCACATGAAGCATGTCATACTTCCATACTACCTGCTCTTTCGTGTCCAGATTCTCGAATACGGCTTCTTTGGAATCCGCTCGCACTTCCATTAGATTATGCTTGTATCTGGTTTCGATGTTCTTGCGACGAATGACGTTATTGAGGGTATTGGCATACGTAGGAACGTCAAAAATACTTCCCTTCGCCGATGCAAAAATGATCTCTGACTGGTTGCGCACATGTAACTTACGAAAGTAATCATCAGCCAGATACATGATTTTCTGAGGGGCTCCACCGCACTTTACGGGTGAATTCGGGTGAGTAAAAATGGCAGTGCCGCCTTTAAAGCTCCGGATCGCTTCCCATGTACTTTCTACTGTTTGGTAAGCGTAGTTGCTGCAAACGCCGTTCTTGCCGACGGCATCCCTCAGGCCCTTTACCCTCTCCCAATCTATTTGCAAACCAGCAGCAACAACGAGGTAGTCATAGGAAAAGATGGTTCCTTGCTTCGTACTGAGCGTGTGTTGTTCCGGCTGAAACATGGTGACCGCATCGCAAATCCAGTCGACGCCTGCGGGAATCAGAGAGGAGAGGTCGCGCTCGGATTCCTCCTTTTTCGCGGCACCACCTCCGACTAATGTCCACAAAGGCTGATAATAATGCTTGGACGCGGGATCGATGATGGCGACTTGTCCCTTGAGCCTTTTGGAAGCCCGGACGATACGGGCAGCAACAGAGATACCGGCTGAGCCTGCTCCCACGATAACAACCGTATAATGAGCTTGTTTTGCCATAGTTCCTCCTTCGACGACGATATGGTTTCCAATCGTACGATGATGGTTCATGAGGTGTAGTCTCTCTATTCAGTTTATTCCTCTGATATTTTTTCCATATAGGGGAAGTCCCCTACTTTTTGATCTATGCGATTAAAATGCCAGATCGAGATATTTATTTTTAATGGCGTATTGGATCAATTGATGCTTGGAATCCAGTCTTAGTTTCTGCATGATATTCGTTTTGTGGTTCTCCACGGTTTTGACGCTGATCAACAGCTTATCTGCCATTTCCTTATTCGTATAGCCAAGCACAATGAGTCTGACAAGCTCCTTTTCACGTAGCGTTAAAACAGAAGGCATCGTTTTGGCATCCGATTTCAGCCATAGATTGATGATCTCTTGCGATACGGAAGTCTTGTAAAAGCGCTTACCTCTGTAGACTTCCGCAATGGCTTGAAACAGCAACTCGCCATGGCTGTTTTTTAAAATATACCCATGAGCTCCGACGGTAATAGCCTTCTGGACAAAAATCTCCTCGTCATGCATGGTCAATATGACAATTTTCACGAAAGGATTCGACTTGCGAATCTCATTGCTCGCTGTAAACCCATCCAGCCCATTGGGCAATGACAAATCCATCAGCACTACATCGGGTTCCAGCTGATTCGCTTTAAGGATAGCATCGTTGCCTGTATGACTCTCTCCGACAATTTTTATTTGAGAGTAACTTTCGAGAAGCACACGCAATCCCTTCCGAATCATCGTGTGATCATCAACCAAAAGCACTCGTATCACTCTGCTCTCCCTCCTTCTCCCACTACCGTTACCTTGATCGATGTACCTTCGTGGAGCACAGATTGAATCTGAAGAATTCCCTCCATCTGATCCACTCGCTCTTCCATATGTTTGAGACCCAGACCGACCTGAACCTGATCGCGAACAAATCCGATTCCGTTGTCCTGAATCAGCAAAGTCAGTTGGTCCTCTTCGTTGTACAAGATGACTTCAATGAGTGTCGCCTTCGCGTATTTTAGTGCATTATGTAAGGCTTCTTGGATGACACGGTACAGATTAATTTCCAAGATTGGCTGAAAATGATCGCTGACATTGCTGTAAGAAAAGGTAATGGAAACATCCTGATGTGCTTTGTTCAAGCTAGAAACAAGATGCCGAACCGTAGGAATCAGCCCCAGTTGATCGAGACTATGCGGACGTAGCTGAAGTGAATAGAGCTTGACGTCTTGCATCGCTTTTTCCAACTCATTCACGATCTCTTGCATGAATTCCCGGAATTGTCCTTCTTGGTTGAGACGCGTTTGAATCGCTTGAATACCAACCGAAACGGAATACAAGGACTGTCCTACGCCGTCGTGCAGCTCCTGGGCCAGACGCTTATGTTCGTTTTCCTGGGCTTCTAGCGTTTTTTGCAGCACCTGCTTGGAGATTCTGACCTCCTCTTCTTTTTTCTTGACCGTCATATCTTTCAAGACCAGAAGTACATCCTGCATGTTTTGTTCGCCATTTTCATAGATGACAGCCGTGCTCATTTCCATGTCAACGTACCGTCCTTCATACGTGGGCATCGCAGAAAGAAAATAGGGAACCTCCCGTTTGGCGAGCAAATAACATCGTTCTTCTCCCTCTTCCAGCTCTCTGCTCTGGCAGTAGGAGCAGAACGGCACCTTTTCTCCTCGCTTCCAACCGGTCATTTTTTCTGCGGATGGATTCATCACCATAATTTTTCGTTCCTGATCCATGAGAATAATCCCGTCCTGCAAGTGGTCGAAGATTTGCTTCAGATAACCGTTATCCATCACCTTCCCTTCATCTCCATAGCATTCAAAATAAGTTGGACTTTGATCCATCATTGGTCCTCCAAGCTACAAGTTTTGTTTTTATCTAATCGTAAGAGACAGGGGGAGTGTTTCAAATAGGTACCTTCCCCTATCTTAGTGGGTTTCTGACACAATACGAATGCCAGATGGATGATTGAAGGTTCGCTTGATAACGAATAAAGCGTAAAAATAATGCCTTGACTTAACAAAGTAGAACAGGTAATCTTTACCCGCACCACAAACGGGATTTTATAATGCAGAAAGGTTGTATTGACTTCATGGAGTTATCTCACACTACTACCAAGAAACAGACCAAAAAGGAAAAGTCTTCTATCTCTTTGCTCTCTCTTACAGTGGGCTCTTTTTGCATTGGGATGACGGAATTTGTCATTATGGGTCTACTGCCGAATGTTGCAGAGGATTTAGATGTTAGTATCTCTTCTGCGGGTCAACTCATTACCATGTATGCTCTAGGGGTAGCCATCGGTGCACCGATACTGACAGTCCTCACCCACCGAATTCCCCAAAAGAAGCTACTCTGTCTACTAATGGTTCTATTTATTCTCGGGAACGGAATCTCTGTTTTTGCTCCCAACTACGAAATACTGATGGGGGCACGCCTGATCACCGCTTTGACACACGGGACATTCTTTGGAGTTGGGGCTGTTGTAGCCTCTAGTCTTGTAAGTCCTGACAAACGTGCCGCAGCCGTTTCCATTATGATGGCCGGCCTGACGATCGCCAATATTATTGGTGTACCTTTGGGGACTTTCATCGGTCAACACATGGGGTGGCGAGCCTCATTTGGCACTATAGCAATCATGGGAGTAATAGCACTGATCGGAATACTCGTTTTCGTCCCAAACATGCGGCAAAAAAACACCGGAAGTATCACTGGGCAAATTACCGCTCTTCTCAAGCCCAAGCTCCTTCTGTACCTCCTGATCGGAGCACTGGGCAATGCGGGTCTATTCACCGTATTTACGTATATTGCGCCTCTGTTGACGCAAATTACCGGTTTTGCTGAGTATCATGTAACGTGGATTCTTGTCCTCTTTGGCTGTGGAGTGACCATCGGCAATATCGTGGGCGGAAAGCTTGCGGATTGGAAGCTGATGCCATCCATACTCGGACTTTACTTTACTATTTGCATCATTCTCACGCTCTTTACGTTTACCCTGTACAGTCCAATAGCTGCCGTATTGACCATTTTTCTATGGGGCGCTGCTTCTTTCGCTGTATTTCCAGGGCTGCAAGTGCGTGTGATGAATCTCGCACAGAATGCGCCAGCGCTTGCTTCTACCTCCAGTCATTCTGCCGGAAATCTAGGAAATGCAGCTGGTGCTTTCATTGGCGGATGGGTTATTACTCATCTTCATATTACCTCTCTCCCATGGGTCGGCGCTATGCTCGTAGCACTGGGTCTGATTTTAGGAATCGCATCCTATATGGCTGAACGCAAGCAGCAACAAAGTGAAAAAGGGTACTCAATTTGAGCACCCTTTTTCTTTTGCGCTGTTTAAGCCGTTCCGTACGGTTTTGCCAGGATTCGCTCCCACATCGGAATAAACTGCTTGATCAGCGGTCCGATCGCAAGGGCCGTCACAAAGGTTCCCACAGAAACGGGTCCACCAAGCAACAAGCCCAACACCATGACCGTGCACTCTATACCGATCCTAACTTTACCGATGCCCCATCCCATTCGCTCATGCAGAGCTAACATAAAACTATCACGTGGACCGGCTCCCAATCGCGGTGAAATATACATACCCGTGCCGACCGTATAGATGAGCAATCCGACAACGAACAAAATGGCTCGTTCTATAACGGTTTCTCCTGTAGGAATCCAGTTCAGCCACATGAATAAGTCAATAAACAGTCCGAAGAAAAACATGTTTAAAAACATACCCACGTTAGGCCGGATCTTGCCAATGATGTAGGAAGCGAGAATGATCATGGCTCCCACGATTTGCGACCATATGCCGATGGTCAGTCCAAATGTTTTCTGTAATCCGATATGCAATGTATCCCACGGCGCAACACCTAAATGCGCCTCAATCATCATACCAATGCCAAACGCCATAACCGCCAGTCCGATCATAAACACACTGTATCGAACTGCAAGCGGATGAAGCTGTAACTTCCTCCACATGATTTTCTCCCCCTCTAATAATTCTGGCTTTTTCAGCACACGTAGGTGGGGATTTGGTGAATGTTACCTTATTGCCAACGATTTGAGTATTCATTAGGATCACCTTCCTAATTCGAAATGGGCAACATGATTTCCACGATGGTACCCTTGTTAACCTCACTTGAGATGGTGATGGTGCCTTGATGGTCTTTGATTATTTTATTGCTGATAAGTAAACCTAAGCCTGTTCCTTTTTCTTTCGTGGTATAAAAAGGTTCACCAAGCCTAGGCAGCAGCTCTTGGGAAATACCACAACCATTATCGGTAAAACGAATCAGCACTTGGTTATTATGAAGGCATGTGGTTTCTATGCTGATTTCGCCATTCGCCGTGATAGCATCCAGGGAATTCTTCAATATATTGATAAAGACTTGTTTTACATGATTTTCTTCTCCTTTAATCGCTATCGGTATATGGCTGAATATGGTGTTGATCGAAATGTTGTTGAGATTCGCTTCTGATTCGAGAAACTTTACCACACTTTCAATGAGAGGATGTAAAAGAATCCGCTTCACATTCAGAGTTTGCGGTTTGGCCAATACAAGCAGCTCACTCACGATAAAGTTGATGCGATCTAGCTCGGACAACATAATGTCTGTAAAAATGACGCCCTCCGATAGCGTTGGCCGCAAGTACTGGATAAAGCCTTTCAATGACGTAAGAGGATTCCTTATTTCATGCGCGATACTTGCAGCCAATTCACCGATTACGGACAGCTTCTCTGTTCTGCGGAGAAGTTCTTCGTTCTGCTTCCTCTCCGTAATATCACGTGTAACGTTGATAAAGTATTGACTTTCGCCATCCGAGCTGAAAAAAGGCATTCCTTTTGATTCGAGGTAGATCCATTTCTCGTTTTCCACTTTGTATCGATACTCACATGTAATAGGTATATCGAATTGAAGCATAGTGGAAAATCGCTCAAAGACGAGTGATGCATCTTCTGGATGAATGTTTTCAATGATAATTTGGTTCGTACCTAATTTCTTCAGATGTGAAGGTGAACCATACGATACGTGACCGTTCTTATCAATCACGGATATGAAGTCTGCTGTGTGTTCGGCAATGAATCTATACTGTTCCTCGCTCTTGCGCAAAGCTTCTTCAGACTGTTTTCGCTCGGTGATACTGCGTGAAACGAATAGAAAGCTATCAACCTCTTTGTTCTCAGACATGATCGGAACACAACGCGACTCCCAGTACACCCACGATCCATTTTTATGGCGTATTCTGATCTCCATTTGTACATTTTGGGGATTCGTGGAGAGTAAGGAACGCAGGTCTTTCACGATTTTCACATCATCGGGGTGAATGAGATCAAAACTATTCGTTTGCAGAAATTCATCCGGTGTGTATCCCAAATGGTGCTCGATAGAAGGAGATACAAAAAGATTATTCATGTGTACATCATGTTGACAAATAACATCGCTTGTATTTTCTACGAGGATACGGTACTTTGCCTCGCTTGTCATGAGAGCCTCTTCCGCCATTTTGCGGTCCGTAATATCTCTTGCGATGACGGAAGTGCCTATGATCGTTCCTTCTGTATCTCTTATAGGGGAAGCTGTTAGACCAACCTGCACGATCTGGCCATTTTTTCGTTGACGCACGGTCTCATATCCCGTAATATTTTTCCCTTCATATTTAACCTCGTGGAAAATTTCCTTTGTCTCGTCAATAAGATCTTCAGGTACGAGACAGTACGGGTCATTCCGGAGGTCTTGATACGTCCAACCATAGATTTTTTCAAAAGCACTATTCACAAAAAGTATTTTACCCTGCATGTCCCTAACTGAAATCGCGTCCGTAGTCGTTTCAACAAGTGACTGAAGCAGCTCTTTCATGTTGAACTGTTCTTGTCTAAGGTCGATTCTCTGAGCTTCTTTATCCATAGGTTTATACCTTCCTTAAACGAAGATTGTGAATAATGATAATATTCTATGCTTGTTGAAAATATCCTTGGGAAAATATCTATCCCACTAAAAAAATCCCGCCCCTTAAAAAGGAGCGGCATAACTTCCCCTATTTTTTTTAGTCACTCCCTCGATGTCCGGCACCATTTCCTATCAACTCGATTCTTATTGAGTGCTTTGCTCAGAAGCCATGGCACTGGCTTTCGTCTCATGAACGGTGCCAAAAGGATGATGAGGTGGCGCGTAGATGGAATATACTTTAAGCGGCGTATTACCCGTATTGATAACATTGTGCCATTTGCCCGCAGGGACCATGATGGCATCGTTATCATTTACTCTTTGTTCAAAATCTAAATGATCTTGTCGATCCCCCATCCGAACAAGTCCTTGGCCTTCTTCCACTCGGATGAATTGATCCGTATCCGGATGATTTTCTAAACCGATGTCGTCTCCAACATTTATACTCATTAGCGTCACCTGCAAGTGCTTCCCTGTCCATAATGCCGTACGGAATGTGTTGTTTTGCTTTGTGGCTTGCTCAATATTCACGACAAATGGCTTTGGTCCATAATCTCTCAATTCGATGGTATTCTGATCACGATTCCAGTATCGATTTCCATTCGCATGGCTCCAGCTGTAATAATGAGGACTCCACCCATAGTGAAAATGGTTGTTATTCCATCCGGCAAGCACAGGATAATACCATTGATAGTAATGGTAAGAATTGTTGTACATCTCAATCTCCTCTCCAGTGTAAAGGATTTACCCTTTAGCCTATGTGGCTACCTGATGTCAGGTAACTATTCTGAAGAGCAAATATTTACATACCTGTAGCTATGATTGGTTGCCTGTCAGCCTTTCGCGCGTATCAATTTCTATGCCGGATAATCGTTTGGTAAAGGTCGCTCGCCAATTGGAGGACAGCTCGTCTACTTCCAACAGCTTTTTCATGCCGTCGATATTCTCTTTTTCTTGATGCATGATTCGGTTTGCATAAGAGACCGTTATCGCTTTTGGATGACATGAGAGTCTTATCAATCCATCCGTATAAGATACAAGCCCTTCTTTTAGCACGCGAAAATAAAAGCCAGTATAGCCGGTCTCTTGGACCCTAACCAACATTTCGGGCACACCGTAACGCACGGATAATTTATAACAAGGCTGTCTCGGTTGACTGACCTGTACGATCGCTCCCCCTAGCTGAAAGGTATCGCCGATGCATACGTCCGTCTCAACTAATCCCCGAATCGTCAGATTTTCTCCGAAGGCACCGATTGCCAGCTCTCTCTGTAATTCAGCTTCCCAGAATGGGTAGTGTTCATACGGATAGACGCATACGGCCTTCTCCTTGCCCCCATGGTGGACCAGATCTGCCTGTCCATCTCCCTCGAAATTCAAAAAGGATAGATATAGAGCTTTTGTTGCAGGGCTTTTGAAAATGCTGGTAGAAACCTCTTTGTTTTGATACTGTACTTGTTTGGGTTTACCTACATTCAGTGAAATGATTTCGATATCCACAAGCGATCACCTCATTCTTTTATTCATACAAATCCATAATGGTTTGTTCTATAATGATAGGAAAAACCTATTGTTCGATCATAAATCGCCGGAGGGATAGTCGTTGGAGCTCAAGCAATTAGAATACTTTATGGCACTGTGCCAAGAGTTGAATTTTACTCGCGCAGCCGAGAAATTGGGCATTGCGCAGCCTTCACTCAGTCAGCAAATCCGCCTGCTTGAGCATGAAATCGGTATGCCCTTGTTTGATCGCGTCGGCAAACGAACGGTTATGACGGAAGCAGGAAAAACATTGCTTCACCATAGCTATAATGTGTTTCATGAGTTGTCACAGGCACGTGCAGCGATTAGTGAGCTGCAAGGCTTAAGCAGAGGCGCATTAAAAATTGGCGTACTGCTGACAGTTGTCAATTACTTGCTCCCGCCTACTGTTATCGAGTTTCACCAGCGTTATCCGAAGGTTGAATTGTCTATTTTTGGGTTGAGAACCGGTGATATTTATGAAGGTCTTCTGAAAAACGAACTCGATCTCGGCATTGTTTTTTTGCCTATGGAGCATGACGATCTAGAAACCATTCCGCTCTATACAGAAAATCTGGCCCTAGGCGTACCTGTGGATCATCCGATCGCAAAGGAACCGTTTGTTTCGCTTGCGATTTTGAAAGAAACCCCCTCCATTTTATTGCCCAACACGTACTTTTTGCGTCAGTTGATTGATGAAAAGTGTCAGGAGCTGGGCTTCGCGCCACAGCCTGTTTTGGAGATGACCACAATGGAATCGATTACGAATATGGTCGGGCAAGGTGTTGGTGTCACGGTACTTTCGAAAGGCTACCTCGACTATATCGATGATAAACGGATTCGAACGATTCCGATCCAACAGCCCACTATCACGGCGCAAATCGGTATCGTTTACCGGAAAAACAAGTATTTGTGTGCAGCAAGCCGAGTCTTTATGGAGCAGTTAATTGCCACGGTAAAACACGATGATGTTCGATGATGCCAGAGTCAAGATCAGTTTATGACGAGGCAAATCATTGTTCAATAGCAGCGTTGTTATCATTTCGATAGGTATTGCCTATCATTATTTAGTTATTCCCAGTGGAAATATGCTCGGGGCATTCTTTCAAGGATGCTTCATGCGTGAGGTACTTTTCAATGAACGCGCAATAATGAGGTGTATGGGAATCACCTGTATTCGACCGAAAATGAATGCAGCCTAGACAGGGCTCCGCTACAACGAGATGACCACGTCTTTGCATCGCTGTTATCACGGAGCTGAGCCCGATCTCGAAATCTTCCAGTATGTCATCCGGAATAGAATGAAGGGCTTCCTCCAGTGTGTACCCCCATTTTTCAAGGCTCGATGCTGCTTCTTTTCCCTTTGCAGTCAATTGAAGCAGCGTCACTCGTCGATCTTCTTTTTTAGGTACTTTCGTCATGTGTCCTTTCGTTACGAGTCCATTGATGATCTTAACAGCTGTCACATGCGTCGTTCCGATTGCCTTGGCAAAGTTACCAATGGAAGCCACGTCGCTTCTCGTATACAAAGCGAACAGTAACGCCTGAATTTGTACGGGTGACAGTCCCTGTTCATCACTCTCTGCCTGGGTCACCTTTTTAATCGCTTGGGACATTCGAAATAGAGCCATCATGATACGAGCTGAGCGATTTTCCTTACGTTGTTGGGGATCAAACATCATGATCGTATCTTACCTTCCCTGTTCCATTCTTCTATCCATTGTAAATGGAAACATGGTCGTGTAAAAGCATAGGAAAAAGGAGGCGCCTCAAAAGCACCTCCTTTTCTCATTTAGCCGTTTTTCACATCTTCCAAGCTTGCACCAAAGTTAATGTGGTAGACGTTCCCGCCAATCACGAGAGCAGGAACTGATTGAATACCAGCCTTCTCTGCATCCTCAAGGCGATTCCGCTCTGTACCAAGGTGGACAATTTCAATATCGATTTTTGTTTGATCCAGGTAATCAAGGACGACTTGCTCCGCATCTACACATACTGGGCACCCTGCATGATAAAAAATGGCTTTTAACATTTGAAATCAGCTCCTATCGATTTTATGTAGCATTGCTACGTATTTGATTATAGGAGTGACCATCTTTTGGAACAATTACAAATTGCCTATGATTATCATAGGGAATCACGATGATTGAACATATTAGTGGAATTGTATTATATATCTTTCACTCTTACATTATACGAATACATTGCAGTTGCCCTATCTTCTACAAAAAGTATGGCTTTATAGTAGCCTGCCATTGTCATAGTAATGGACAAGTCCGCCCAAGTGTCTACACCTGGTACTTGGTCTTTTTGACGTTGGTTGTACACATGCATCTTTCCAGTATAAGCAACTAGATCTTCCTCGTCGTAGACATTAATACCAATGTTGATCATTTCATCCGATTGGATATTTTGTAATTTCACAAAGAATGACAGCTTAGACACAAAAGGCAGAGTTTCCACAGTGAGTGTATTCAGAACCCTCCCTAATTGTAAGGCTTTTGTTCCATCTTCCATTTGCACCATATGTACGTTATCCAGCATTAATAGTTGTGCTTCCATTATCGTGATCTCCCCGTTCATGGAATGTCCATTTTCCTTGTCTCTGAATATTGCCCGTGCAATCCACGTTTATAAAATATGGATACATGCTAATCCCTAAATATTTCATGATGGCTTGCTCTTCGTCATAGAGTACTTTAGCCTTATCGCTAACTTTTTTTGAAAGAAGATGCGCTTTCCATTTTGGAGCATGGTAGATCACATACAAGGGAGTAGCTCCGATTGAAGAACTTACTTGTTCTATATAATCGATATTATTTCGATCGGTAAAAGTTAGAAACAAATACGTCGCTTCTACATTGAACACTGGTTGCATCTGTATATTCGGCTCGTTTATGAAACCCATTTTCTGCAAATGAAGAACATTCTCTCTTTTTAGTATGAGAAGTTGACGAACGATCATAATATTGGAGATGGTTAGCGCTAAAATTACTAACCAAATTATCAGTTCTGTAATTTCAAACAATTGGCTCCCTCATTTCTTACTGGTGCTTCAGCAAGACGCTCCATTCTTTTGCTAACAAATAAACAAGTGCAGCACTGAAAGTCATGAATAGTTGATGGAGATTACTGTTAATGCTTGGAACCACGTTCACCCCAGCATAAACGCCAAACAGGGCAATACTCACTAAACATCCATTTCTTATGAGTGCCGCCACTAAATTGGTCTCCCCATTACCTTTGCCAAAACAATGGCAAGAGACGTTTTTCTTGGCGAGTTTGACCTTGAGTAAGGCTATTGAAAAGCCAATTAATAATAGGAGGGATAACAAAAAAGTAAACTGGACCCAAAAGAATAGAGTGAAGAAGATACTGAGTATCAATTCTGTTGCCAGAACAGCAATACCAACTGGTTTAACTAGTTTGTCAGAAATCATTTCAAAACTTCTGATCGTCTCAAAATAATCTCGCCGATCCATACACTTAGCACAAAACGAAATGCAGAACAGCAGTCCAAATCCCAATGCCATTCCTTCAATAATTGTCATATTCCTATCCTGCCTTCTTTAAGAGAAAATGGAAGTCTTCCGGCTTGTGCACCACACCAGACTGAACTATTTTGCCTTCGGTTAGAAATAATACAAACGGGAGCTCATTCATTCCAAAGATGTCGTCCATTTGTTCATACTCCATTAAAACAAGGGGAAATTCCCATCCGAAATACTCCATCATTTCTTTATGGTCATCCGGTTCTCCATTCGCTAAGACGATAAAATGATAGGCAGATGCTTCCGATAATTCTTTTAAATGTGGCAACAGGTCTACGCAATATACGCAATAAAGCGAGACACATACGATTGCACTGTTCGAATGATAGTCCTTCACAGTGATTTCGCTTCCATCGTGATTTTTTAGTATGAGAGAAGACAAGTTCTCCTCGATTTGAGTACTGATCATGCTATGCATATGCTTCAACCTCCATTTATACAGTAACTGGAATGTTATACCAGTTTATTTGCTTTTCCCACATGGAATGATACTCTCCTTGTTTGGCAATCAATTCATGATGGTTACCTGCTTCAATAATCTTTCCTTCCTTCATCAAGTATATCTGGTCGACTTTGCTTGCGATGCCTACACGATGGGAGATAATAATAACTGTCTTATCTACTGACATATTGAGGATTTGGTTAAAGATTTCCAGTTCACTGTTAGGATCAAGAGCAGATGTCGGCTCATCTAGCACGAGAAGGTCAAAGTCTCTCATAAACGCACGGCATAAAGCTAATCGTTGCCATTGACCTCCCGATAAATTAGTGGCATCGTCGTATAAAAAACCCAACTTCGTATCGATCCCCTGAGGAAGTTCCGTTAATTTTTCTAATCCAACCCGATTAAGCATGATTCTCATTTTTTCATCGTTGTGCAAATCATGCATATTGGATAAAGCCAGATTTTCACGAATGCTCATTGAATAATTGATGAAATCCTGAAATACCACACTCGTTTTATTCCATAAGTCCCTCGTTTGCATGTTCCCAAGGTCATTCCCATCGAAAAAAATGGTGTCGTGTGGTGCTTTGTACAGCCCAAGCAAATTTTTGATCAAAGTCGATTTACCGGCTGCATTATCACCTAAAATAGCAATCTTCTGCCCCTTTTGGATTGTCATGTGGATGTTCTCAATCGCTGGCTCTGTTCGATTCGGATAGGTAAATGTTAGATTGTCTACTCGTATTTCTTTTAGGAAGGAAGCTTGGACATATTCCTCCTCACACTTCTCTTGTTTATTCTTATTATCAACCAATGTCGATCTAATTGACTCGATATATTTATTATTCTCATAGATAGATCCTACGCGTTGAATAAAACTGACCATGCTATTCTCAGCGATGCTAAAAGCCATAGTAATGGCAACAAAATCACTGATTGTAAATGTTTTTTGGCTGATCAAATACGCGATAGTCACAATAATCAGTGTCTTGTTTAGTTGAGAAAGTAGCAGACTCCATGTTGTATGTACATTGGTTTTTTTTTGCATATTCAGTTGTTTAGCGATCGCTTTTTCCTTCTTTTGAACCCATTGAACTTTGAGGTAATCATAGATTTGCATTAAGGTGATTTCTTTGTGATAACGAAAGTCGGTTAAGAGTTGAAAAAAGTAATTGTGTTCACGATATGTGTGATTGATCTCATTCGTTACATGAACTCTTTCGTTGGTAATCTTCAATTCGATGTAGCCTCGCAACATGGAGAAGATAATAACAAAAAAACCAAGCGCAACAAACGAAGCAAACAAAAAGCTAAGACTTAAAATTACGTTTAGAAATACTTGGAATAAGTTTATCGTGTTGTAGAAAGTTTCTAGATACTTTGAAAGTGCATAATGATGCTGGTGATACTGACCATAAAATTGCGGGTCCTCTTTTTTGACCAAGTCTTCATGATAGAGATGATCAAGTAGATCCACCTGGTTATGTATTTCAAATTCCGCTTGAAATTTGTTTTCTACATGCTGCTGATATGCCTTGAGTACAGTTGAAAGGACCTCCAATCCAGTCATCAATCCGACTAACATGAGTACAATCTTTAACTCAACCGCGGATGTTGTCAGTGCACGTACTAGCTGATCCGTTAGAAATACGTTTAAGTTAGTCTGTACCGCTAATAACAGAGCAATGATCAAATTTAGAATGATGACAAACTTGTTTATTTTCCAGACTTTGTACATGACATATCTGATGATACTGATATTCTTACGCAAGACAATCATACTGACTTCGTCCTTTGATAAAACACGTTAATAAAAGGGCGTGCTTGTCTCTCCATCGATTCAAATTCGCTACATAACCCGCCTGCAACGATTTGCCCTACTTTGTTAACACCAAACATCCATGGAATTCCGTAAAAGTCTAATTCTTTCTGCACAAATATTGACTCACATTGGACAATTGGAACTTCAGGAAATCTGTTTCTTATCGCGTTAAGGTATTCCTCATCGCCTTCAATTAACATGTGATACGTGAACTTTGGATACTTGTTAATGAATGCTTCCGCTGCATCGTAGTTACAAGCTGCACACCTTTTACTCATCACAAAAATGATTGTTGAATAAGGGACATTTCTAATCCAATCCAATTGTAGGGTTTCCCCTTGCTTGTTTAATACCAATTCAGAGGGTAAATAATTTCCAATTTGATAAATTGGTACTGGTTGACTTTTTAGAAACCTGCGGTGATTTGTTTCTGGCATCATGTCTTATCGGTCTCCTCTTTATGAAATGAATGAAGGGAGAGCGGTATTCCCCGCTCCCCATGTAATAGAATCTTTAGCAGCAAGAACCCCAAGAGATATTGCAGTATTTATCGGTAAAGGAGTCTCCGGGTACTTTATCGTCAAATTTAATGCAACGCTGGTAGTATTGTTGGTAATTACGTTGCCACGAGCAATCTTTGTGGCTCATGCAACCTTTTTCGGTATTACTTGCAATTAGTCCGTCTGCAGATGGAGTATAACCACTTGGGCAATCGTATTTGCAAATCATTCGAAATTCCTCCTCATACTCTAAAAATATTGTAATTTTGGGATAATCAGAAAAATATAGGGCCCGATATTTTCCAAATAATCCCTTTATTTGTTATATCAAATTAATAATTTGAAGACAACCATTTTTCGGAAAAAATATATTAAATAGTTATTTTTTACCAATTTATTTTTTAGAAATGGAGACTCTTCTGATAAACGCGGAAAAGGCACCTGCTTACTCACTTCAAGCAGATGCACAATATGATTTTGTCTATTCCCCTTAAACGTCAACTCATTCCCGCTTTTTTCAACAAAACATGAACGATCAAGCCTCTTTCCGCGGAAGGAGCAATGGAGATGCTTCCTTCGTGATCCGCGACAATCGCTTGGGCGATGGCCAGACCGATCCCGCTTCCTCCCCTTTTTCGTGTACGGGATTTGTCCACACGATAAAATCGCTTAAAAAGGTGGGGAATCTCTTTTGCTTGAATACCGATCCCTGTATCCTCTACCACAATATGCACGGTCTCTTCATCCCCATATGCTCGTACCTTCACTTGTCCTTCATCTGTGTATTTCCGTGCATTGTCCAAAAGGATGTCCAATAACTGTCGAATCCTCTCTCGATCCATCAAAAGGACAAGAGCTTCCTCCCATTCAAAAAGCAGCTTAATTTGTGGAGGAAAAATCGGTACCCACGCTTGCTTTACTTCAAGGAGCAGAGGGGTTAATGGCTGCACGACTTTCGTTGAGCCTAGTTGAGAGGTATGCTGCAATTTGGCTAGCGCCAACAGGTCATCAATCAGTTTGAAAAGTCGTCTACACTCCTGTTGAACAGCTGCGAGTGCTTCGTCCCTTACTTCTGGCTTGTGCTGCCCCCATCTTTGCAGAAGACTTACATACCCTTCAATAATCGAGAGTGGTGTTCGCAACTCGTGAGATGCATCTGTGACGAATCGCTGCTGATAGACCATTGCTTCTTCCATACGATCTAATAACAGATTAAAGGCATGGATCAGCTCGTAGATTTCAGTCTCTACATGATGATGGTGAATTCGTTGGGAGAGACGTTGAGGGAAAATCGAATGGATTTGCTGGATAAGATGATCGAGAGGCTTAAGTCCCCAGTTACTCAACCAATAGCCTCCAATTGCCGAAAGTAGCAAGGTAAAAAAGGAAGAGAGAAAAAGAATCGTCAGCAAGATGGAAAAATACCATTCAAGCGCCTCTGTCGTAGTAGAAATTTGCACAAACAGAAGTTCGGATGTGAACGGCAGCTGCACAGGTTCTTTAGCGACCAAGGTCCTTTCATAATAGTCTTCTGGCTCTTTTGTCCAATTGGCTCCCTGTATCGAAGCGATTTCCTTGCCGTTTTGGTCGCTAATGTTTATGAATTGATTGACGTCAGCGTAATTGATTAACAAACGCGTCAAATAGGTAATCGTCAGCGATGCTTCTTCGGTGATTTCCGTTTTCAAATCGGCTGCGATGGCCGTTGCCTTCTGATTGAGTAATTTTTGCTCATGTTGATGGACGAGATTAGAGGTGCTGAAAAAAATAAATATGGACAAAAAGAGAAGCAAAACCAGCATGCCAGAGCTAAAGAACAGCGTGAGTCTCCATTTGAGCGAGTATCTGCGATGTGTAAGCACTGCGTTCTCCTTTTAATCTCGTAGTGTATATCCAATTCCTCGCACGGTATGAATCAGTTTGACGGATGGATCACTTTCAATTTTGTTCCGCAAATACCGGATATACACATCCACGATGTTGGTATTCCCCATAAAGTCAAAACCCCAAACGGCTGTGAGAATTTGCTCTCGCGAGACCGCTTGCTCCTTGTTTTGAACCAGATAATAAAGCAAATCAAATTCGCGTGGTGTCAACATGATTTCCTCCTCATCGAGGAACACTCGCCGCGCGTTGGGCTGGATACGCAATCGGCCAACCACTATCTCCTGGTTCGCTTTTGATTCCCGCTGACGCAATAAGGCACGAATCCGGGCGAACAACTCCTCGATTGCAAACGGCTTCGCCAGATAGTCGTTTGCTCCACTGTCTAATCCCGTCACAATATCCGGAACCTCTCCACGAGCCGTGATCATGATAATGGGGACATCTTTGGTTTCCCGAATTCGTCGGCATAATTCTATCCCCGATAATTCGGGCAGCATGACATCCAGGAGGATGAGGTCGTACTCAATCGTTAGTGCCTTTTCTAATCCGCAAAGCCCGTCGTATTCAATATCCGTCGAAAATCCTTCATTCTCCAGCTCCAACTGTAAGTATCTTGCCAAGTTATGCTCATCTTCCACGAGTAGCAAATAGCCTTTTCCATCTGGTGTAGGCATGTATATCATCTCCGTTTGAATATCTTACCAACAGTTTTCTCAGGAAACTCTCATGAAATTCTACCGGGAATCTTAGTTTTGTTCTGTACGATAAGAGCGTGGATGAGAAACACACATCAAGATCAACCATTCAGAAGGAGGAACATCATGACAAAGCGAAACTGGAAAGGTACAACTACTACGGTCGTAGCTATTCTAATGGGGACTTCTCTTCTCATGAACGGACAAGCCTATGCGGCTTCTGAGACAAGTCTCACCTCCACAACTACACTTAATCAGGATAAACAGCAGAATCAACAGGCTGAAAATGAGCAATTGGATCAAATGCTGCAAGATGGTACGAATATCGACCTGACAGCCAATGAGGAAAGTACTACTGTTAGTAATCAGAATAAACAGTCAGATAGTAGCACTGCTTCCTCTTCCGACATTGCCGATCAGGTCATTTCAGAAGGATTGAAGTATAAAGGCGTACCTTATAAATTTGGTTCGAGCAAAAAAACAACGCGTACATTTGATTGCTCTTCCTTTACACAGCGAGTGTTTAAAGAGGTCGGAGTGAATCTGCCTCGAGACTCACGTCAACAGTCCAAAGTCGGTCAAAAAGTCTCGAAGAATCAGCTGCAAAAAGGAGATCTCGTTTTCTTCCGCAGCTATGGCAGCTCTTCTTCTCGCATTACCCATGTTGCCATCTACGCTGGAGACAATAAGCTACTGCATACGTACGGTAAGCCGGGAGTTACGACAACCAAATTCAAAGGGACTTCCTGGGAAAAACGTTTTGAGCTTGGAAGACGTGTGATTTAATCATCTTCTTGGGCGCAACAAAAAAAGGCTGCTGAGTGCTTCAGCAGCCTTTTTCGCACGCTGTGCAAAAGAATGACCAAACTACAAAAAATCTGTCACAATGACACCACCCTGATTGTCGCCAGAAAGCACATACTTCCCATTGGTAGGCACTTGAATCATGATGCTAGTCGCCACTGGATAATAATAAATTTTGTAGTCTCCACCATTTATCGTCCCTGACACTGCCTTTTTCTCCCGCAAATAATTCACGTACTCCTCCAAGGATAATTGACGCTCTCGCATAATGGCGCTGTGCGGCAAACCTACAAATCGGTAATGCATAGGATTGTAAGGAACGCCAGTGCTTGTGACCTTTTCCCTCGGATAGCGCAAAATGAACCCGTATTTCCAAGCGTTTTCTTGTAGCCATTTCCCTTCTGGGGATTGGTCGATTTTCATTTGTGTGGATGTAACGTCCACGGCTGTACCCAGATGATGTTCGTGAAAACAATCTGGCAATGTATCGTAGGCATGTCCCTTCTCTTCAACCAGTTTTCCCGGTTTTTCCAAGCTTCGATAGCCGCTTTTGATCATAAAATGCTTTACATTGTCACTGCTTGCTGCATGGACCATCTCGTTGAACGCCTTCGCTGCGTTCTCAGACAATTCAATGGAATTGTCTTGCAAGCGATAGCCCTCCACTAAATAATTATGCGAAGACAAATGGATCACATCGGATGGCACCGCCTCTGAATGGATCGGATCGTCCTTGTTGACCAGTAACAGATCGCCCTGATAAATCTGATCTTGTTCAACGCGAATCTCTTTGTATTTCGGGAAAGCTGTTGCATCCGGCTGTTTTTGCCATACATCCACTACAAGAGGGTGCAAAAATGGATAACCCAGTAGCAATAAAAGAATACCTAGTAAGAGAAATCGCTTTTTCATTTCCATTTCCATTTCCATTTCCTCCATGGTTCGAACACACGTTGTTCTTTTTCAATCTAATGATAATAGGTAATGTTAAATGAAATAGTAATCAAAAGATAAAATTTTCTTTAAATCATTTAATTGTAAACAAATAGAAAAAACAACCGGTCTCACGTGGAGGACCGATTGTTTTTTCTATGAAGTATTGGGATAGGCACCTATTCGTGATGGACAGTAAGCAGCTCACGAATCGGTGTACGCATCTTCGGTCGCGGAACTTTGTTGTCGTTGAAATAACCGAGATGTAATGTGCCCACAACTCTCTCTCCTTGCTTAACACCAACGGCTTGCAGAAACTTCGGATGCCAATTGTAATCGTTCGTCTTCCAGACTACTCCGACCTTTCTCTCCCAAGCTAGCAGCTGCAAATTTTGTATGAACGCTGCTGCTGCCGAGAAAGCATCTTCGAACTGTTTTTGGCGCGGATCTGCTTCGATGACAATCAAAAGATTCGCTTGCATGAGCTCGCAATATTGATGCATCATCTTTTCGCCCCACTTTTCAACCTCTTCCTTGGAGTAAGCCAGCATGACCGCCTCAGCAAACGTTCGGCGCCCTTCTTCCATAAACAAGATAAACCGCCAAGGCTCTTTTGCGGAGTGAAACGGTGCCCAAGCCGCGTCTTGCAATAATTCGACGACCGATTCTTCCTTCATAGGCTCCCCGTTAAAATCCCGGATCGTCCTGCGATTCCGGATCGTTGCTGTCATATCCGATACGGTTTCCTGACTCATGAGTCCAACACTCCTCTGCTTGTTTTCAAGCCACTTATTTCACTAGTGCATTCAACACATCGTCGACCTTGCGATTGTAAGCAATAGGTCCAAACGTCATCCAGTGATCTGGCGCCACATTGTAAACGTGGCCAGAACGAACAGCTGGAAGTGACTTCCAAATGCTGGTCGAGAATATCTCCTCAGCAAGCTCTTTCCCACCGTCATCAACTACGACAAACAAATGATCGACATCAAGCTTTGGCAGCACCTCAGCGGAAATGGTTGCATGCCCAGCATTATCGCCCCAGGCAAGCTCTTTCACCAAAGCTGGAGGCTCGAGCCCAAGATCTTGATAGAGTACCGACCCAGCGTAGCCTTGTGGGCCACCGTATAATCGAATTTCTTTATTGCTGCGTACGCGGACTAACGCTACGGTTTGTTTCCCGACCGCTTTTTCAAGCTTTTGTTTTCCTTCAGTGATTTTTTGTTCATAGTCCGTCAGCACTTTCTCCGCAGTTTCACGCTTGCCGACTAAGTCCCCGACCTTGCGCAACGTATTTCGCCAATCATTGGCTGCCTCTGCCTCGAATACATAGGTAGGGGCGATCTTGGCGTATTTTGCATAATTGTCATTTTGTGCATAATTGGGAAGACCAAGTAATATCAGATCCGGCTCCATCTCCAAGATCGCTTCGAAATTCATCGCACTCGTATCAAGCTTCGGAAGATCTCCGATGTTCTCATGCAAATATTTCAAGGTGAAAGCGCCAATTGTGGTCTGCGCTGCAGGTTTAATCCCCAAGGAGACAAGAAAATCCTCCATATACAACCCGATAATTTGCTTCGGCTCTGCTGGCACTTCGATCTCACCCATCATGTGTGTGAACTTGCGTACCGTTGATGCGGATTGGTCGCTTGTATCCGATGAGACAGTCGGCTCCGTGGTGGCTATGTTGCCGCAACCAGCAAGTAAAACGGACAGAACGAAGCCAAAGCTGAACAACCATCTTTTCGATTGGCTCTGCATATAAATCCCCCTGTTGTTGATAGTGATTCTCATTAACAAAGAGAATTTTAGCATGCCATCAATAGAAGTGACATGCTGAAATGTTCGATGTTTTTTACACTTTTGTACGGTATGTTCCCTCACTTGTCAATGCTGCCAGTACGTTATCAATTTTTGCGCAATGCGCATGCAGGCCGTACGTCATCCATATGTCCGATCTCACTTCATACACGTTTCCTTCGCGTACGGCGGGAACGCTTTTCCACTGTTCACTGCTCGTCATTTTCCATGCCTCCTGCCTCCCAGCCTCGTCTACAACAATTAGCAAACGTTGTGCATCCAATTCGCTTAGCATGTCAAACGTAATTTTCTTCATCCATTCGGAAGAACCCCAGATGAGGTCACGTACAAGCGTCGGTGGGCGTAAACCGAGGTCGCCATAGAGTACAGACCCGGTATAGCCGTTTGGTCCTCCATACAGACGAATGTCACCATCTGCGTAGACTCGAACCAATGCGACCGACCGATCTCCAATCGAATGTTTGAGGATACTTCTCGCTACTTCAGCCTTCTGATTATATTCATGGATGGCTCGTTCAGCCTCGGATGCTTTGCCTAGTAATTTGCCGACAGTGCGCAGCGTTTGTCGCCAATCATCAACGGGGTTTTCAAACAGGTATGTAGGAGCAATGTTTGCCAACCGATCGAACCGTCCCTCCTCAGCAAATTGTGGAATCCCCAGCAAAATGATATCCGGTTTCTCCTGTTGAATGGCTTGAAAATCAGATTCATAGGGATCAAAATGTCGTACCTCACGCAAAAATGATCCCAGATAGCGTTGTTGAAATCCTCCAGAAGCGAATTGGACCAAAGGCTTGATCCCAAACACTTTCAAGTGATCCTCTACAAAAAGTCCAATCACACGACTCGGCACTGTTTGCGTCATACTAAATGCCTCAGGGTGTGACACTAGCAGCTTTTTCCCGAGGTTCTGGCTAATAAATTCTCTGGGGGAAATGCCTGTCATCTTCTTGAACTTGTTACTAAAATAAAACTCGCTGGCATATCCAACCCCCAGAGCGATATCGCGAATCCGCGCATTCGATGTCAACAGCTTGCCCTTTGCTTTCTCGATACGAATCTCAGACAAATATTCCATCGGGCTTTTACCCTTCACTTTGCGAAATACAGTCGAATAATGACTTGGGCTCATTCCGGCCTCTTTTGACAGCATTTCACGACTGAGAGGCTTGAAATAGTCTTGTTCCATTAGGCGGATCGTATGCTCTACCGCTTTCAGATTTTCGTTGCCCCGCCATCTTTCATTTGCTTCCCAGATTCGTTCCACCAAGGATAGTAACTGACAATGGGACGAAAATCGATCACGATCGCCTGGATTTTCATGCCGTTCACATAAGTTGCGGATCGCTTGTCCTAGTTCGCTCTCATTTAACTCTCCCGAAACGGGCAAGCAAAAAGGCTCTGTTACCACATGAACATTTTCAACCTCACGAACGGATGTTACTTTGTATCCGCTGAACTCAAGTTCAGAAACGGTCACTATTTCGCCTTCATCTGCCACCGTTTGTATGGTCATACCCGGCGGCTTAAGGAAGCATCGTCCAGGGAATAATCGGTATTCTTGTTCTCCTATACAGATAGAACCTTTCCCAGATTCGACAAACAAGAGAAGATGTGTATTCGATGTTTGGGTACCAAAATGAAAAGGCAGTGGTCCTTTGTAAGTTGATAGAAGTACGAAAGAAATCGTCACTGATTGATCTGTTCTCTCTTTGCTAGTACTACATATGCTATCGGGTGCATTGAACATAAGTAACCCCTTCTTTGATAACGATTATCATTATCTCAATATTATCATAGGATATGATTGCTCAAAAGCAGATAAAAGGAAAGATGAAACGTTGCTAATTATTCTTCGTCAAATGGAGTGAAACTTCAAAAATTGACGAGGTGGCTACCATGAATGTCAGACAAAATATGATGTCTCTTTCTATCATTGCTTTGTTAACCGTGTCATTCGCCCAACCAAGCTTTGCTGCAACGACTCCTTTTACGGACCTTGCCCAATCGGGAGCGAAAGATAAAATTCTTTCCTTACAGCAACAAGGTGTGATAAAAGGCGTAGATGATAGCCAATTTGCACCTACCGAAACGATAACGGCAGCTCAAGGCATTCAACTGATTGTAAATGCCTTTGATTTGAGTCTGGCAGCGATCCGTTTTGTAAAGGCTCCACAAGCCACTGACTTTTTTTCCAAAGCCGATAACAATGCTTGGTATGCAGAGAGTCTGATCATAGCGGCTGCAAACGGATTGGAGTTACCAGCTGATCTCGATCCGAACGCAGAATGGACCAAAGAGCAGTTCATTCACCAGCTGATGAGAGTCATGGAGACCAAGGGCAATCTTCCGATGATCAAACTAGTACCAGTAGAAATCCAAGATAATCATGAACTCACCGTGGATTACCAAGGCTCCATTCAACGAGCTTTGGCAAGAGATATTATCGAATTGGATAAGGAAAACAAGCTTCATCCGCAAAAGCCCATCACGCGTGAAGAAGCAGCCGAAATGATATATAATGCCCTTGCGTATTTGAAAAGCCATAAGCCTCTGAACTAAAACGAAAAAAATGCAGCGATCCTCGTGATGAGGAGCTGCATTTTTGGTTTACTTAACCTGTAATCATCCGATTTACTTGCCCAGTTATCAACAACATCGCTTGCAGGACGGGCATCATGCTAACAAGATCAGGCGAATGGAAGCGTACCGTTCGTCCTTCGATGAGTTCAATTCCTGGCATCCAGCTGACTGCTGTGGCAAATTGTGATTTCGTAAACTCGACTTCTATCGTATTCTCTACTCTTTGTGCAAGCGGCTTAACTGTACTGCGATGGAGCAATGCCTCTTTTGCTTGCTGACGGATCAGCTCTCTCGCACGAACGGGATGCATCGCTTGCGACGAGAGGCCCGTTATCCCAGTTTTCACGGCGACCGTAAAGACTCCAGGGATATCTTCTTCGACCTCTTTGGCCGTTTGGGAATCGCCGGTAACGAGTACGACAGGAACACCAAAGGCTCCCGCGATTGCTGCATTTAAACCTGCTTCGCCCACCTCTTTGCCATTTAAGATAAGCCGATGGATAGCGAGGCCAGACAATGTATGATTGAGTACCGCATCTCCTGTTCCCGCTTTTCCATGATAACCGATGAAAAATGCGGCATCGCAGCTACTGTCGATTCCCTGCATCATACAGAGAGGCTTGAAAAAGCCACGGATGACATCTGCCTGTGGATGCAATTCTTCCAGAATGATATTGTTCATCGGTCCATGAGACTCATTGACGATAATTTCGGTAGCTCCTGCTTCCAGTGCACCCTCAATCGCCGCATTTACATCTTGTGTCAGTAGTCTTCTCCCCGCTTCGTAATGTCTTCGACCGGGGATCACATCCTCCCATTCGCTTAGTCCAGAGATCCCTTCCATGTCCAACGAAATAAACACCTTCATGCGAAACTGCCTCCCTATCTTTGATTAGATTGCTTTGGACAATTGACGCGAACCAAACGCCAACCGCTTGATCTCACCGTCTGGATGGCGAACAAAGCGGATGAGTGAATCGATGTTGTGGCGCGTGAACAAAAACGTATCTTCGCCAACGGAACGCAGCGGGAACACATCACTGCCTAGAACGAGTACGAGCTGTCTCTGTGCTTCATCGAATCTGATCTCTACTACGTCTCCTTCTCCGGATTTATATGTACCGGGACATTGCTGCAAGTAAGCAAGCGGCACTTCACAATCGGTAAACGTGGCAAACTGCGTATCGAGCGGGCGACCGAACATGCTGTTTAACAAACCTAATGTCAGATTGGATATAGGGGCATCATCCATATTGGTCAAAAGAATGCCAGTTACTCCCGTCTCTGGGACGATGAACATTTGCGCGGTCATCCCTTTTAAACCGCCGGTATGGGTAAGTAAGGTGTAATCTTCGGAAAATGGAAACACGCCGAGTCCGTAACCATAGCTGCGGCTCAAATCAATCCGGACATGAGGGGCAGTCATTTGTGAGGCGCTATCTCCCGAGACGATTCTCGCTCCATTTGAAAGCCCTAATGTCCGATAAACATCCGCATACCGAAGCATGTCACGTGCGGACGATTTGAGGAAGCCTGCTGCACGCATGGAGGGAGCATCCCACCAACCGGGGGCACGTACTACTTCACGAACTCCATCATTCATGCGCGGTGTGTACAACATGGTCGTATTGTCGTCCTCGCCTAATTCCTCCACATGAAAACCCGTGCGTTCCATGCCAAGTGGCTGTAAAATATGCTCTTGGACATAGGCTTCGTATGTTTTGCCGCTGACCCGCTCAATAATCGCTCCAAGCAAGCCAAAAGCTTCGTTCGAATAACTGAATTCTGTCCCAGCAGGTCCCAACAATTCAAAGGGCAGCTTCCCTATATAGGCCATGAGTTCTTCGAAGGTATCGATTGGATGTTTACATTGCGCTTCAAAATGTTGGAGTAATTCTTTTGCTGTCGGATCGGCTTGTAAGCTGGGTAGCATTGCAGGAATGAGAGATGGGAGTGGTGGAAATCCGAGGGTATGTGTCATGAAATGATGAATGGTGATGCTTTTCGTTTGGGATTCGTTCGGTGTGCGAAACTCAGGCAAATAGGTGATAACCGGATCATGCACGGATAGCTTTCCTTCTTCCTGAAGCTGCATGATCGCCATGCATGTAAACGACTTCGTAATCGATCCGATCCCAAATACCGTATCCAGATCGATGGGAGCTTGCTTTTCGCGGTCCCGATAACCAAATGCTTTTTCATAAGTGAGTTCTCCGTCTTTGGCTACAGCAATGATCGCACCGGGAACTTGAAAATCATCCATCAGCCTTTGGACGTATGCTTCAAACGACGCTTCCCACTCATTCATCTTCATGTCATGCCTCCTTAGGTTCATTACTTCCAAACAGGAAAGCAATTTCAGGTTTCATTTAGAAGTATACACTTCAAAAAAATAAGGATATGAAGTTCGCACACTAGTAGAATTATAAGCGGCAGATGAAAAAACAACAATATATAATTCTGAAAATAAAAAATATTGATAACAAAGCGCAGTCAAATAAAAAATGGCCCTTCGTCTTGTATGACGTCGGGCACGGAAATGTCGCTGGTCACGTGTATTCCTTACGTAAACGACCTGC
Source organism: Brevibacillus sp. DP1.3A (assembly GCF_013284245.2). NCBI lineage: Bacteria > Bacillati > Bacillota > Bacilli > Caryophanales > Paenibacillaceae > Brevibacillus > Brevibacillus sp. DP1.3A. The sequence continues at coordinate 3,601,169 of NZ_CP085876.1, forward strand.
GATGATGTTCTTTTGGATTTCCGAAGTACCTTCATAAATCTTGGTAATTCTGGCATCCCGGTAATAACGCTCGATCGGGAATTCTTTGATGTATCCGATCCCCCCATGGATTTGTACCGCTTTATCTGCCACACGGTTATAGACTTCGGAGGCAAACAGTTTCACCATCGCGGCTTCTTTGATCACATTTTTGCCTTGGTCGACGAGCGATGCGACATGATACGTAAACGCACGCAGTGTTTCGCAGTCCAGTGCTATTTCTGCCAAGTAGTGCTGGATAATTTGTTGTTCAAAAATCGGCTTGTCAAATTGGATGCGCTCCATCGCATATTTCATGGACATATCCAGTAGCTTTTGGCAAGAACCGAGGTTTCTGGCTGCCAATCCCGCCCGTCCATTCGCCAGGATTTTGAGAGCATTGGTATAGCCCATTCCCTCATAGCCAAGGACGTTTTCTACAGGCACTTCGCAATCTTCAAAGAATATCTCAGCCGAGTGGGAGCCCCTTAAGCCCATCTTTTCCTCTATTTTTCCGATCTGGAAGCCTGGGAAATCTTTCTCGACTAAAAAGGAGGTGATCCCTTTTGCTCCCTTGGAAGGATCGGTGACAGCCATGACCGTGAAAATTCCAGCGATTGGGGCATTCGTGATGTAATGTTTGGAGCCATTCAGAATGAACTTGTCTGCTTTTCGGACAGCCCTTGTCTTTAAATTAGTCGCATTTGAACCTGCACTTGGTTCTGTTAAAGCAAAAGCGCCAATCATTTCTCCGGTAGCCATGCGCGGCAAATATTTTCGTTTTTGCTCCTCCGTGCCCATCTCGACAATCCCTACAGAACCGATGCCATTATGGCATCCAATGACGGTCGTAAATCCATTGCTTGTTTTTCCAATCTCTTCAAAAATGGCGCACTTTCCAAGCATATCAATACCCAGTCCACCGTATTGTTCGGGGATGCTCAGTCCAAACAATCCCACTTCTTTGCACATATCCATGATTTGATCTGGTATATGATCTTCACGTTCAATTTGATCAGCGACTGGTTCGACCTTCTCGCTGATAAAACTCCGTACAGCTTTGCGCAGCTCTTCTATTTCACTGCTGAATGTAACGTTCATGTCATCCACTCCCCTTCTTACCGTGACGTCGGTTTACTATTTCACTTCGTCTGGTATGCGATTGGTGTAGAGGGTATTCTCCTCCACAAAGTCGTACAGTTTTTGGGCCATGCAATCTTTCCTGCCGGATTCGATTTCTTCCACAATGTGGGCAATTAGTCCGACTGCCCTCGCCGCGACGGCAAATGATTTCACGACACTGTAGTGCAACCCTATATCCGACAACACAGCTCCAATCGCGCCTGCCGCATTTAGTGTGATCCGTTTGCCTTTTTTCGTGCTGATTTGCTCGTGAATTTCTTTCATGATAGCCGTATGGTTTCCGGCAAACCCTAGCTCCTCTGCCAATGCAAACAACTTTTCTGTGCGTGGATCAACAGGTCTATGAATCGGATGTCCGAACCCTGGCATTTGCAGTCCTTTTTCTTCACGTTCCTCCAGGATTCGTTTGGCGATCTCTTTTCTGTCGCAATCAGCACCGTACTTTTGCAACGCCTCTTGAAGCATTTGAGCAACGTATTCCATGGCTCCTAGATAGACTGAACCCGCCCCCAACAATCCGGCTGCGACTGCAGCTTGCACAGCCTCCGGAGCTCCCAGATAGGTCAAGCGTGCGGAAATCGAGCTGGGTGTAAATCCATGTTCACATATGGCAACCATGCACGCATTCAGCATCTTTGATTCATTCTGGGTAGGCTTCCGATGTGCTGCTCCCAAAAATGCCATATCCGCCAACGTGATCTGTCCCATTAATTCTTCTGTCAAATCATAGCCATGAACATAAATCTTGTCTGATTTTGATACACCGATGTTTGTCTGAAATTCCATTCTCTTCCCTCGCTTTCGTATTCATAGAACTGGTTTACCTGCTTGATTTATTTACAAGCAATTACCGTGCCATCTTGCACATTTCCTCTCCCAACAATAAAACCGCCCTTGCTTGGCGGTTTCGTGTAAAGCATCATTTTTAGCCTGCTGATGTGGCCTCTGCGAACTGACTGTTGTATAAATCCGCATAAAAACCATCTTGCTCCATCAACTCGTCATGTGTTCCTTGTTCAATGATCGTTCCCTTGTTCATGACGAGGATCAAGTCTGCATTTCTGATCGTAGACAGTCGATGTGCGATCACGAAGCTGGTACGCCCCTTCATCAGCTCATTCATCGCTTCCTGGATATGCACCTCGGTACGTGTATCAACGCTGCTTGTTGCTTCATCCAAAATCAGAATCGTAGGATCTGCCAAAATAGCACGAGCGATGGTCAACAGCTGTTTTTGCCCTTGGGAGATATTGGAGGCTTCTTCATTTAACACCGTCTTGTATCCATCTGGTAGCGTACGAATAAAGTGATCGGCGCGAGCTGCCTTCGCCGCGCGAATGATATCCGTATCAGAAGCGTCAGGATGTGCATAGGCCAAATTATCATGGATCGTTCCGTTAAACAGCCATGTATCTTGCAAGACCATGCCGAACAAGGAGCGAAGATCGCTTCGTTTCATGCGTGTAATATCGACGTCATCGATCAGAATCGCTCCGCCATTGAGCTCATAAAAGCGCATAAGCAAATTAATCATGGTCGTCTTACCTGCACCTGTTGGGCCTACGATCGCAATCTTTTGTCCAGGCTCTACTACGAGATTGATATCTTGCATCAGCAAATGCCCTTCTTTATAACCAAACTTGACATGCTTAAATTCCACTTTGCCTTTAGGCGCTGCGATCGTGACTGGCTCTTTGCTTTCAGGCACTTCCTCTTCTTCATCCAAAACCTCAAAGACCCGCTCCGCTGAAGCGATCGTCGACTGGATCAGGTTGGCGATGTTCGCCGTCTGCGCAATGGGCATCGTGAACTGACGAGTATATTGGATAAAGGCTTGGATATCCCCAATTTCAATGGAACCGTTCGTAGCGAGAATCCCGCCGACAATGCAGACAAGCACGTATCCGATATTTCCGATGAAGCTCATTACCGGCATGATAATCCCTGATATAAATTGCGCCCGCCATCCGGCTTCGTACAGCTTTGCATTGATTTGATCAAATGTCTGCTGTGACTTCTTCTCATATCCAAACGCCTTAACAACCTGATGCCCCGTAAACATTTCTTCTACATGCCCATTCAATTCACCAAGCGAGCTCTGCTGTCCGATGAAATGCTTTTGAGACTTCGAGGCGATTTGTTTCGTAGCAATGGCACTGAGCGGCAACGTCAAAATCAGAATGAGCGTCAATAATGGGCTAATCGTCAGCATCATAATGATGACACCAGCGATCGTCACGATGGAAGTGATGAGCTGTGTCAGACTTTGCTGGAGCGTGTTGCTGATATTATCAATGTCGTTCGTGACACGACTCAAAATATCCCCATGCATTTTCGAATCAAAGTATTTCAGCGGCAGGCGAGACAATTTCTCATTTACCTGCTCACGCATGTCATAGACGATCTTCTGCGATACTCCTGCCATTACATATTGCTGCAAATAGCTGAACAGCGCACTGATGACATACAAGACAATCAAAAGGAGCAGGATATTTGCAATATACCCAAAGTCAAATACGATTTCCTTTGGCTGTCCCTGCATGAGACCGATCATGCCTGCGAAAAGACTCGTTGTCGCCTTCCCCATCAGTTTGGGACTAACAATGGCGAAGATCGTACTCAAAACGGCAGCCAGAAACACGATGATCAGCTGCATACGGTGTGGCCGAAAGTAGCCGATCAAGCGTTTGAGTGTACCTTTAAAGTCCTTTGCTTTTGCTCCTTGTATCACCATTCCCATCGGTCCACCCATGTGGCCGCCACCCTTTGGAGCTTGCTTACTTCCTCGCGGCTCACTCATGCGATCTCCTCCTCTGTCAGTTGGGATCGTACGATTTCCTGATAGACTTCGCAGTTTTGCATGAGCTCTTGATGTGTCCCCATACCCGCAATCGAGCCTTCATCCAACACGATAATCTGGTCTGCGTCCATCACGCTGCTAACCCGCTGAGCCACGATGATTAACGTGGATTGGTTCTTCTCGATCTCTTCTTTTAATGCGGCTCTCAATAACGCATCTGTTTTGAAATCCAACGCAGAAAAACTGTCATCAAACATGTAGATGGCCGGCTGGCGGACAATTGCTCGTGCAATCGATAACCGTTGTTTTTGTCCACCGGACACGTTCGTACCGCCTTGGGAAATGTGTGCCTCGTATTCGCCCTTCATACTCGCAATAAAATCGCTTGCCTGCGCAATTTTGACGGCATTCTCGATTTCGGTATCTGTCGCGTCTTCTTTACCGAAGCGAATATTGTCAGCGATCGAGCCTGAAAAGAGCAGCACTTTTTGAGGGACATAGCCAATTTTTGCTCGCAATTGCTCTAGTGGCAGGTCACGTATGTCAAGGTCATCTACTCGAATGGCTCCGGAAGTCACATCGTAGAATCGCTCAACCAGATTGAGTATCGTCGATTTACCGGAGCCTGTTCCTCCGATAATCGCGGTGGTCTGCCCCGGACGAGCTGTAAAGGTAATCGAGGTCAATGCGGGATGTTCCGCACCCGGGTAAGAAAATGTGACATCCTGAAACTCCACCGTCCCTGGAGTTGTTGTTTTCGTTTGCGTCACAGGCTCAGGGCGATCATAAATGGTCGAATGTAAATCCAACACTTCGTTAATTCGGATAGCGGATGCAGAAGCACGCGGAACCATGACGAAGATCATGGACAGCATAACCAATGAGAACATAATCTGTGTCGCATATTGGATAAACGCCATGAGATCACCGACTTGCAGGTCCATATTGCTGACACGAATGCCCCCAAACCAAAGAATGGCAACAGCAGACAAGTTAAAAGTCAACATCATAATCGGCATCAAAGCTGCCATGATTCGATTTACGTTAATCGCTGTCTGCGTCAAATCCGTATTCGCTTCGTTAAAACGCCTTTTCTCCACATCCATGCGGTTAAATGAGCGGATCACACGAATTCCCGTCAAGCCTTCCCTCACGACTAAATTCAGCTTATCCAGCTTCTTTTGCATGACTTTGAAAAGAGGCATCCCCTTGCGTGCGATCAGGAAAATGGCTAAAGCTAGAATGGGAACAACTACTGCAAGAACAAGCGTCAGCTTGGCATCCTTAGATGAAGCCATGATAATTCCACCAATACACATCATGGGAGCAGCCACCATGATACGCAAAATCATAATCAAAACCTGCTGTACTTGGTTAATATCGTTCGTTGTTCTCGTAATGAGCGAGGCTGTACCGATTTGGTCGATCTCCTGCATGGAATAGTGTTCTACTTGGTTAAATACCTTAGCACGCAGCTCACGACCAAAGCTCATAGCAACCTTGGATGAGAAGTAACTGGCTCCGATGGCACAAAAGCCCCCACCCGCAGCGACGAGCAGCATAAAACCGCCAACCTTCCAAATAAAGAAGGTATCGCCCTGCACAATCCCGACATCAACGATATCCGCCATTAATGTTGGTAAGTACAGATCGGATAAGGATTGGATGAATACAAGTACCAATATCGCTGCGATCGGCCATTTGTAGGACGTCAAGTATCGAAACAGCCTCATCATACGGATACACGCTCCCTTTCCTGCCTCTTCCATACTACAATTCCAATCGCCTTACGGTTGTATGCATCTATTTACGAACGGTATCCGCAGCCACCCCGTTTTCTATCAAAAAAAAGAGGGCAAGCCCATTATGTAACTGGGTCGCCCTATCGTAGTTTGTTCTTATGAATGGAACTACATCGTTCTTTTCAGCCCACTTCCTTTTTTGAGTTCGGAAGGGGAAAAACCAATCGTGAAGAGAAGCGGGAGCTCAATGAATCTGTTTATGCGATCAGCTCAATGTTGTTAATGCTTCTCGCGTAAATGGTTGAAGTTCTTCGGTATTGCCATTACGAATTTTTGATACCCAAGCCGGATCGCTCAGTAGCGCACGTCCAACTGCCACAAGATCAAACTCTTCTTGCTCGATTCGCTCAATCAGATTATCGATGTTAGCGGGCTGACTACCCTTGCCTTCGGTGAATAGACTCAGGAACTCAGAGTCCAATCCAACAGATCCAACGGTGATGGTTGGTTTTCCCGTCAGTTTACGAGTCCAGCCTGCCAGGTTTAGATCAGAGCCTTCAAACTCCGGCTCCCAGAAGCGTCGAGTGGAAGCATGGAAGATGTCCACACCGGCTTCAGACAGAGGTGCAAGGAAAAGCTCCAATTCCTCAGGCGTTTTTGCCAGTTTGGATTGATAATCGCTCGGTTTCCATTGCGAAAATCGGAAAATTATCGGGAAGTCAGGACCGACTGCTTCCCGTACAGCCTTAATCACCTCTACAGCAAATTTGGTGCGACCTACGAGATCACCGCCATATTCATCTGTACGCTTGTTGGTGACGTCCCAGAAGAACTGGTCAATCAGGTAGCCATGTGCTCCGTGAATTTCCACTGCGTCAAAACCAATTTTCTTAGCTTGAGACGCGGCCTGTGCGTAAGCCCGAATGAGATCGTTGATTTCTTCGATGCTGAGTGGTTCTGATACCTTTTCACCAGTAAGACTTAGACCAGAAGGACCGATTGGTTCGGCATCTGATTCTGGGAATTTCTCCTTTTGGCGAGCCATGCCGGTATGCCAAATCTGCGGAGCAATTTTTCCGCCCGCTTCATGTACTTCTCGAACAACGCGTGCCCATCCGTCGAGTGCTTCCTCTCCATAGAAATGTGGGACATTCTGGTCTGCACCCGCAGCTGGATGCTCGATTAGCGTTCCTTCGGTGATGATTAAGCCCACCTCGTTCTCTGCGCGGCGACGGTAATAGTCAGCTACATTGGGCCCTGGAATCCCGTTCGGTGAAAAACTGCGGGTCATGGGTGCCATAACAAACCGATTTTCAAGTTTCAGTCCTTTGTATTCAAACGGGGTGAATAACGCTGTTACAGATTTTGATGAATTCATGTGCTTCCCTCTTTCTTTTCACTATTTTTTCATTCTAATTTTTCCATACCACTCTTGAGCAGTAGTTGTAACAATCACATCGTTAATGAGTTACATCATGCATCTGAATACATGCACATAGGATACATCATCATACGATTTTTTAACTCTAAACCTTTGAAACCCCCACTCCTTTACTGATTTTAGTGAGTAGAGTTTTGTGTTTTTAAATGCATGCGCACGCATTTAATTTACCATCATCCTTTTTCACCTGTCAACCGATAAGTGTAACGGCGATCCTGATACGAAAAAAAGCCGCTATTCCCGTTGGTTTGGAAATGGTGGCTTTTTGCCATTACTTCTTTTGCACTAACAATTGTAATGCTTCATTAAATTTTCCATCTGAAAAAGCAGATTGGAGAATTTCATTCATCGTCACGAGGTATCTCTGGAGTTTTTCTTCACCTAATTCGGTTAGCTGAGTATAAACGCCTCTACGGTCGTCTTCACATACATTCCTCTGTAAAGCTCTGCAGTTTTTTGCCTCCAGTCTTCCAACCAGCCTTGATATCGCACTTTGACTTAATCCAACCCGTTCCTGTAATTGTTGTAATCTCAGTGTTTTATTACTTTCTTTCGATAAAAAGTAAAGGACGTAAAACTCTTTTAAAGAAAGATTGTAATTTTCTCGTAAATCTTTTTCAAGCATATTGGAAATACTTTCAGTAATGTGAGTAAGAGCCAACCAATCGTTTATAAGTTCATGATTAGGGTCGGTTTTCATAGTAAATTCCACCTGTTCTAGACTATATGTCATGCTAATTCGTTTCATTATAATACAGAAAGCTATCACGCTCCAAACTCTCGTCACGAATACTTCTTCCGCCAAAACAAAAAAGCCCTCACTTTCCGCGAGGGCTGTAAAAAAATGAAAGCGAAATCGAGACTCGTTTAACTCGTTCAGGTATCGCCAATAGCTGAAGATGCTTCTTATTCTTATTCGATTTCTCCATCACGATCTGTTACCGCAAAGTTGTAATTAATAGAGCGTGTAAATGGTTCGCCGTCCTCATTGATTCCGGTTACGTCAAAGGAGAGATTATAAACGCCTGGCTTAGTCGGCACGGTAAAATTGCCAGTAAGCTCATCTTCTTTTATGGCAAACTTCACTTCATCAAGGACGCTTGCTTTTTCGCCGTTCAGCGAGCGAGTCAGGTTTGCTTTTTCCAGTAGCGATTGATCAATTTCGTTTTTGCCCAGGTCGACGGAAATCTTCGCTTTGTCGCCTTTCTTGAATACCTTTTTGCTCGCCTTTACTTTCGCTTCTTCTCCACCATCCACGGAACCCACCATGAAAAAGGCATCGTCAGAGCCCTCCACTTCAAGTGTCCATTCGCCTGCTTCCGGCTCCTCTACTTCAATGAAGTGATGAACAGCATCTTGGAATATCTCGGATTCATCCTCCGATTCGCTTTTTTCACTGCGGTCCGCTTCATACTTTTTGCCAGACGGACTGATCAGGGTCACAGCAGTGTCTTCCGACGAGGTCATCGTATCTAGGTTGAACTGATTGATTCCGCTCTCCAGGAAAAATGTTTCCGAGACAGTGTCTTCCACTTCGCCCCCACGGAGAATGACGGAGCTCTCTTCCAAAGTGCTTGATTTTGACTTGTCTTCGCTTACTTTATTTGCACTGCGAACAGAGGCCTTTTGCAATTTCGGTTCGACCAGATTCCATGTATTCGAGGCTTTCACTATTTGACCGTGGGAAATGTCTTTGGTAAAGCTCTTAATCCCATAAGGCAAACCGAAGGCAGATTCTACGGAAACAGCGCCATCATCTTCACCTGGAATAGCCGCATGACCAAACCAGGTAGGACTAAACATGCCATCGTCCCCTGTTCCGGCAGCCATGTATGTCTTGGTTGAACGAATTTCGGTACGGTTGTCAGTCTGGGAACGGAAGTTGGCCATGTATGACGTTTGCAGGGAATACACCGCATCGTCTTTTTTGCCAAGAATGTCAGCAAGCCATCCTGCCCAATTGCTGTACGCTAAGTCAGCCAATTCTGAACCTTTGTTTGGCGTAGCAATCTGGTGAACGACGTTAACATACTGATGTGCGCCGTAGTGGACGAGTGCTGTCTGTGTATCGATGCCACCTTTGGAATGTGCAATGATATTGATTTTGGAAACACCGTAATAATCTGCAACCTTTTTAATGACTTCGGCTAGCTTGGCACCGTTTGTCCACATGTTTCCGCCAGTACCATCCGCGTCCTTCAGTTGCACAAATGCGGTACGATACCCAGCGTTATAGGCTGCATCATAAAATCCGTCTGTTGTATACCAGGTTTTGTAGGTGGAGTGCAGACCTTGGACAAACAGGATCACAGGCTTGTCTTTGGATGCATTGGGAGGAACCGCACCTGTGTACCAGTCACCAAAATGACCACTTGGATTGTCGTCATGCAAAGCCGGAGGTGGAGCCGCTGCGCTTGCAGCTTGCGGGTAGACCAGCGCCGTTGATAATGTAACGGCCGCCAGCAAACGAGATAGTGCTTTCTGATTCATGAAAAGAACACCAACCTTCACCTTAGGATTTATTGTTGCCGTGCACAATCGTTAGAATTGTGCACGGGTTGCAACTGCCCGTTCTACCTTCAATGTGTCTTGAATGATCGTTAGGATCGTATTCATTTGCTGATGAATAAAGAAATGCCCACCAAGCATTGGGTAGAATTTGCATTCTCGCCCGCAATAGTCTCGCCATGCCACAATATCTTGGATTTCAATAGAATCTTCTTTCCCAAACAAAACCGTCATGTTGACAGGGATTTGCTGAGGAAGCTCGTTATTCATTTCGTAAGTTTGTACGGCCTGGAAATCAGCGCGAATATTAGGCAAAAATAACTCTAAGAGCTCGTGATTATCCAAAACTTCATTGGGGGTGCCCCCAAGTGTACGTAGCGATTCGATGAATTCGTTATGCGGCAGGTTGTATGTTTTCACCAGTTTGTGATACGCATGTGGTACGCGGGATGCAGACAGGAACAAGTGCTGGGGCAGTGGCTTTCCATTCTGCAACAGCTTTCGCGTCAGTTCAAACGCAATTAATCCGCCCATGCTGTGGCCATAAAAGGCAAAAGGTTCTTCCCCCAGCTCTGGTGTGATCCGTTTGTATACATCCTCCAAGACCTCATAAAACGAGGTGGAAAGAACCACGTTATCGCTTTGGAGTGAAGGCCTTACCTCGAATGGATCAATTTCCAATAACGCTGGGGACAATACTCGCTTCCAACTGTAATAGATGCTGGGAAGTCCACCTGCGTACGGAAAGCAGAACAATTTCATCTCTTTCCCCGCCCTTTCTTCATTACGTAATTACCTCGATATCTTTCTATGAAAAATGGCCTGATACAAATCTTGTAAATCCTTCATGACGACTTGAGCAGCAAACTGATCGGTAGTCGCGCATACTGACAATTTGTAGCCTGGATCGATCCCATACTGATGAAATGCCCAAGCATCGCGCGAATCATTTTGCGATATCGTAATCGATTGGTCTAGGCTTTTTCTAATGGCGAATGATTGTAGTGGGATAGACAGCCCCATTCCTCTCGCTTTTATATAGCTCTCCTTCAAAGTCCAAAGGTCGAAGAAATACGGAAGCTGTTCATCCGGATGTTTTGCCAAGAGATCTTCTACTTCGGCTGGTGCAAAATAATGAGTGGCAATATCCAAGTCAATCGGACATATTTGCTCCACATCAATCCCCACTTGCGAGTCATGCGTGGCGCAGACCACCCAGTCTCCGGAATGCGAGACGTTAAAGCAGAAGTTGGGAAATGATTTCAAAAAAGGTTTTCCGTATGCATTGTAGTCATACTCGATTTCGTCATTGGAAATCTCGTAGGCTTCACAAATGAGAGAGCGTACGAGCACGTCCGCGAGCAACGCCCGATAAGAATCAGCCGGATTTCTGAAACGGTTGACCCGTTCCCGCTTTTCTTCGGGTAGTGCTTGCAAAAATCGGTTGAACAACTCTTTCTCCATGACAGCAGGACATTTCAAAGCGTAGATGGCAATCACGTAGCGCTCACTCTTCTTTCTGTCAATTCAAGACTACTGACTTGTTCTGCTCGATCCTTTCGCTGCTGCACTTCATACAATTTGGCATACGTGCCGTTGTGCTCCATTAACTCAACATGGTGACCTTGCTCGATGACTTTTCCTTGATCCATCACGTAAATCACATCGGCATCCTCAACAGTCGACAAGCGATGAGCGATAACGAGTACCGTTTTATCTTTCATCAGTGCGGTTAATGCTTGCTGCACCCAATATTCCGATTCTGCATCCAAAGCGGAGGTTGCTTCATCCAGTAGAAGAATCGGCGCATTTTTCAGGATGGCTCTGGCAATGGCAATTCGCTGACGCTGTCCGCCAGATAGCTTGGCACCGCGTTCTCCTGTTTTTGTCTGGTAGCCATCTGACAGTTCCATAATAAAATCATGCGCATACGCTGCTTTGCTTGCGTTGATGACATCCTCTTCCGAAGCATCCAGGCATCCGTAACGAATATTGTCTTCGATGGTTCCTTCGAACAAAAAGGCATCCTGAGGCACGTACGAGATCAAGCTTCTAATTTCTGCTAGAGAATACGCTCCCATGGGCTTGCCAAGTAAATAAAGAGCGCCGCTCGCAGGTGGGTAATACCCCAACAGAAGTTTCATGACGGTGCTTTTTCCACTTCCACTCGTTCCGACTAGCCCAGCCATTTGGCCTTTCTCGACTCGCAACGAAACACCATCCAGCACGTTTGTATCTTCGTTGTATCCGAAAACGACCTGCTCCAACTTCAGCATGCTTTCGCATAGCTGATGTTTGTCGGAGCTCTTCTGATACTCTTCTGGTTCGAGAGGTTCATTCAGAAAATCGACGACCCGAGAAGCGCCTGCTAGCGAACTTTGCAACGCTGTGATGACTTGGCCAAGCTGGAGAAATGCCAGTGTCACAAGCATCTGTTGCTGAACCAAAGCGACCAGCACGCCCAACCCGATTATTTGTTTGGATACCATCATGATTCCAAAAACAAGCATTCCCCCGAAGCTTAAGAATTGGATGAAAAAATTGGTCCCTTCCAATAATCCGTGTTTATGACCTTGCTTGATGGCAGACGAAGCTACTTCTTCGTTTGCTTCCGTGTAACGTGCGGTGACAACGTTATGTAAATGAAACATTTTAATGATGGGCAACCCAGACAAAAAATCGTTTAATCTTTCTGTCCCAATTCCCATCTGCTGCTGCATTCGGTCTCCAATGCGCCGGACTGACTTGGCAAACAGCGTATTCACATAAAGAGTCAATGCGCTTACGAGCAACAGGACGACGGCAATTTTCCAATCCATAGCAAACATCCCTATGATCGAACCAATCAGCGACAGCAGGATGATGCTTAATGTTTTCAATTGCTCCGCGTACGCGTTTTCCATGAGGACAACATCGTTGCCCAGTCTCGACATCGTATCTCCCGAATGGTGCTGCTCATAGTAATCGAAAGGCAGCTTGCTCAATCGTTGATAGACTTGAAGCCGAATGTTGGCAATGAGCTCGCGGACGCATCGTCGATAGATGTAGCTAAAAAATGGAGACAAGATACTTAGCAAGAGGAACATCACAGCCATGGTGGCAATCGCTCTGGTTAATAAAGCAGGGTCTTTTGTGTTCGCAAAATCCGTCAGATCCTTGAACACGAAAGGTAAAGATACCAATACAGCTGCTTGACCGATTCCGTCACCCACGAGTCCCAAAATATACGCTCGCTTTTTCGATTTCATAAACGACAGCAGTTGAAGTAGTTCCCGCATTAAATTCTGGATGAACATGCCTATACCCCCCCTGCAGCCAGCGAGCTGTGCATCTCTGTGGCAAACTGTTTTTGATACAATCTGGTGTAAACGCCGCCTTGGGCAAGCAAATCGTAGTGTGTACCACGTTCAACAATTTGTCCTTGCTCCAAAACAAGCACTTCATCCGCGTCTTTTATCGTAGACAGTCGATGAGCAATGACGAGAACCGTCCGATTTTTCATCACATTTTCCAACGCTTCCTGGACCAAAGCTTCCGATTCTGTATCCAAGGCAGACGTTGGTTCATCCAGCAGCAGAATCGGGGCATCCTTCAATATCGCTCGGGCAATCGCGATGCGCTGTTTCTGTCCGCCAGATAAACGAGAGCCTCGTTCCCCCACTTTTGTTTGATATCCTTGCGGCAGCTCCATAATGAAGTCATGCGCATTGGCCGCTTTTGCCGCTGCAATGATCTCGTCTTGCGTCGCTTGAATGCGTCCATACGAGATATTTTCCGCAATAGACACAGGGAATAGCGTCGTATCCTGAGAAACCATGGAAAGATAGCTCCGCATGTCCGTCATATTCCAATCAGCCATGGAATGCCCGAAAACATTCAGTCTTCCGTTGCCCTGCTCCATTGGATAAAACCCGCACAGCAATTTCATGATGGTACTCTTTCCACTCCCACTGGCGCCTACTAACGCAACGGTCTTGTTCCGATGTAACGTAAAGCTAACGTTATCAAGAATCCTTGCCTGATCGTAGGCAAACGTAACGTTTTCAAACTGTACAGGAATCGCCTCTCGATCGACAGGAATCGCAGGCTGATCATTTTGTTCGACTGGCTGTAAAAAAATTTCTTGCAGTCGCTTTGCCGCACCTGATGTCTCTTGTACTTGGGCAAACAACACGGGTGCGAGTGAAAGTGGTTCGATAATAAAGTGAAGCAAATAGCTGAAGATGACCAAGCTTCCCAGATCCAATTCTCCCGCCTGAATCAAGTACCCACCATAAGCGACAAAAAACAGGATGGGGGAAGAAAACAATAAAATCCCTGGTGCTGTCATCCACGCGCGTTTCTTCTCTGCCTGGAACGCATTTTTCAATACCTGCTTCATACCCGCATGGTATTTACGATACAAAACGCCTTCCAATTGAAAAGCTTTGACCATGTGAATCCCTGAAAGAGTATCCTGAGCGATAGCGTTCGTTTGACCCAGATGGTCCTGCATTTGCTCCGAATATTTTTGAAGCGGTCTGCTCATCCACCCTGTGATAACGATGGCGATGGGAAGGATCGCGACGCTGAAGATGATTAACTTCCAATTGATCGTCAACAACAGTCCAAGAGCTCCCACAAAAACAACTGGCAGATAAAAAAGCTGGAAAAAATGCTTTTGCAAAAAGCTTTGCAAGATTTGGGCATCCGTTGTTAAGCGAGAAACGAGATCGCCGGAATGATATTTATCCATGGTGGACATGGGGACTTTTTCGAGATGAGACGCCATGCTGTTTTTCAAATCTCTCATGGCTCTTGAACTGAATCTAGCTGCCGAATACGTGATGAAATATTTTGAGAGAAAACCGACGATGGTCAGACAAAAAATGATGAGAGCAATACTGACCAGCTTGTCGAAGTTGTTCGTATGTTCGACCATGGTTTTGATCAGGATTCCCATCCAAATGTTTGCCACAGCCACAAGAAGCGAGGCAATGATACAGATTATGACCCAACCTCGATAAGGCTTTACATATGAGAGTACCCAGCCAAACACGGGCTCTTTCTTTCTGTGCTGAGCTTGCTTGGTAAAAATCATTTGCTGCTCCTCTCCAAGGATGTAATGGATGATCTCCCCTTGGAAAACGTGTTCCCAAGGGGAATCATCACAAAGCCGCGATCTTATTTCAGAATGAACAGCTCTTGCAGGATGTCTCGGAGGATGGAGGCATTCATCGACACGTAATTTCCTCCCAACATTCTGGAGTGGATTCCGTACCCTTCGTACGTCATCAGTCGTTTCGTAGCCTGTGCCCAAGCGGCTTCATTCCATTTGACTGCGACTAGATCTTCCTCGCCCGATTCCAGCTCTGATTGAATGAGATGGATCGCTGCAGTCGTCGCACCCGTATTGATCAGTTGATTGTGGTGCATGACGTAGCTGACCGTTTTTCGAATGAAGCTCTGCTTGACGAATTCATTGGCAGCGTACAAATTGAAGTCTTCTTGTGTCATGTTGAACATCTCGATGTTTTCTCCAATTTCGGCAAATAACTGGGCAATGTCACTCTCTGTTTCCACCAGAGTCCTCTCCATCACCTTGTCTTTCCAGTACGAATCGAACAAGATGAGGTCGGTCACGACATATCCTTGATTCTCCAGTTCTTTTGCAACATCAAACGCCAGGTTGCCTCCCGATGAATATCCCATGAGCGTATAGGGTCCTTTTGGATCAATCGCGACGATGGCTTCGATGTACTGCTCAAGTCGATTGTCTTCTTCGATGAAATCAAAGCTATGCAGGGAAACGCCTTTGATTTCATCAGCAAGCTTCTGATAATAGACACTCTGGGCACCAATTGGCGTAAAGCAGAATACCTTTCTCGCCGACTCTTCATTTAAGAGAATGGCTCTGCCGGAGTTGCCCTCGAAGTTCTTGTTCGTGATGAAATCCGCTACCTTCTCAATGGTTGGATGCTGGAAGATGAGGTTCAACGGCAGTTCAATCTGCATGTACTCATACACCTTTGCAACCAGCAGCGTTGCTTTCAATGAATGTCCACCCATTTCAAAGAAATGGTCAGTGATACCGATCGGTTCGATCCCCAAAACTTCCTGCCAAATGGCAGCCAATTGATGCTCGGTCGCAGTTCTTGGTGCCACGAACTCACGTGTGGTCGCATCCGATGGCTGTGGCTTCGGCAACGCTTTGCGATCCACTTTTCCATTGGCCGAAAGCGGCAGTTGATCCAACTGAACAAAATAGCTTGGAACCATGTAAGCAGGCAGTTCCTTCACCAGATGCCTTCTCAGCTCGGAAACAGATACTTCTGCTGCTGGGACGAGATAGGCGCATAGGAACTGTCCGGCCGTTAGTTCGTCCTCTTGCACAACTACCACTGCTTGATCGATGCCATCGTAAGCGAGTATGGTGCTTTCGATTTCCCCGATCTCGATGCGGTACCCTCGCACCTTCACCTGTTCGTCAGCCCGACCGATGTAATCGATCGTGCCATCTGTCCGCCATTTCACCAAGTCACCCGTTTTATACATGAGCTCTCCTGGCACAAACGGATTTGGAACGAACTTTTCTTGTGTGAGATCTGGTTTGTTCAAATAGCCTCTTGCAAGTCCGGGTCCTCCGATGCATAGCTCTCCCACTACGCCGATCGGTTGCAAATGATGTTGTGTATCTACGATGTAAACCTGTACATTGGCTAGCGGTCGCCCAATCGTGATGTCTTGACCTACTTCAATCGAACGAGAGATGGTGGTGACGACGCTGTTTTCGGTTGGACCGTATTCATTGTTGATCTCGATTGCTGGATGCTTTTCTTTCGTTTTTTGCACAAGTTGCGGAGGTAGTTTCTCGCCTCCCAATGTTACGCAACGCAGAGGAGAGAAATCTGCAGCAGTCGAGCAATCGAGAATCGCTTGGAATAGACTCGGTACACCGTAATAATGTGTGACTTCCGTTGAGACAATCAGCTTTTTCAGCGCTACCGGATCTTTGGCTTCTTCCTCTCTCGGCAAGACGCAAGTAGCACCTCCGAGAAGCGGAGCGAACAAGCTGGCTACAAACCCATCGAAGGCAAAAGAGAATACCTGTAACGCCTTGTCTCCCGATCCGAATCCATACTCATCTCTTCTCCACTGCAAGCAATTGACGATTCCCTGATGGGAAATCATGACGCCCTTCGGCTTACCGGTCGTACCCGATGTATAGATCACATAGGCGAGATCGGTCGGTTGATTGAGTGATGCGAGATTGGAGCCATCCATCCCGATGTCATGCTCTGCGTTCAGATCAAGCCAGTCAAGCCCGCTCGACACGCTAGACAATAGTTCTGACAGATGAGATTGGCAGAGAAGCAGTGCTGCGTTGCTGTCCGCAAGCAAGTACTGAATGCGTTCTTGCGGATACGCCGGGTCGATCGGAACATACGCACCGCCTGCCTTTAAAATACCAAGGATGCCAACGATCATCTCTGGTGAACGCTCCGCCATGACTGCTACAAGACGATCAGGTCCAATTCCTTTGGTGCGCAGAACTCTTGCCAATCTGTTGGCTCGCTCATTGAGCTCACTGTACGTCAGTGACTGACCGTTAAAGAGAATGGCTTCCTGATCTGGCGTCTTCGATACTTGCTCTTCGAATAATTGATGCATCGTTTTGTCTTGTACATAGCTGACAGCTGTATCATTGAACTTCTCGAAAATTTGCTGCTTCTCCTCCGTCGCGAGCATGTCGATCTCACGCAATCGGATATGCGGATTTTGCACAACGATTTGTGCAATAGCCATGAAGTGGTTGCTTAACCGTTCAATCGTTTCTCGCGTAAACAAGCTTGTGCTGTACTCCACGCCAATGCTGATCTCTTCACGCTCTTCTGTGGCAATCAGCGTCAAATCAAATTTGGAATGGTTGCCAGCCTGATCAGTCATGAAAGGAGCAAGTGTCAAGCCGATCAGGTCGATGGACTCATTCGTGTTGTTCTGCACAGTAAACATCGTGTCGAAGAGCGGGTTTCTGCTTAAGTCTCGCGGAATGTCCAGTTTTTCCACCAGTTCCTCAAACGGATAATCCTGATGAACGTAAGCGTCCAGTGCATTCTGCTTGACTTCCAGCAACAACTCGGTAAATGTTTTCCCAGCATACGGCTTGTTTCTCATCGCCAATGTGTTTACAAACATACCGACGATTGGCTCCAGATCAGCATGGGATCTACCCGTAATCGGTGAGCCGACAATGATGTCCTCTTGCCCGGAATACTTGGAAAGCAGTACGTTGTACGTCGCGAGAAGCACCATGTACAGTGTCGTTCCCGTTTCTCGAGCCAGCTGGTTCAAGCCTTCCATGAGTTGTTTACCGGTTCCGATGGTATACTGATCCCCTGCGAAATTTTGAATGCTTGGTCGGGTGAAATCTGTTTGCAGGTTTAGCACTGGAATTTCGTCTGCAAACACTTGAGCCCAGTACTCTTCTTGCTTGTTGAAGGCATCGGATTGGAAAAGCTCCTGTTGCCATACGGAGAAGTCCTTGTACTGAATTCGTAGATCTGGCAAAACATCCCCTTGGTACAGCTGCACTAAGTCAGACAGGAGAATACCAGAAGATACACCGTCGGAAATGCTATGATGCATGTCGGTAAAGAGGACATGACGATCTTCTCCGATATGCAAAAGACGGACGCGAAGCAACGGCGCTACCCCCAGATCGAATGGTTGAACGAGGGTTGAAAGGACCTCTTGTGCTTGGTCTTCTGTGATCGTTGTATACGAAAGTTCAAAAGAAACTTCCTCGTGAACCTTTTGAACAGGCTCTCCATTTACAACGGCAAAAGACGTACGAAGACTCTCATGTCGCTCTATCAATTGCTTGAACGCTGTCTCTAATCGTTCCGGTTCCAGCTTCCCTTCGATCAGCATGGTCGAAGGCATATTGTAGCTGATGCCGACTCCCTCAAATTGATGGAGGATATACATGCGCTTTTGAGCCGATGAAACAGGATAATACTCTTGCGCAGGTGCTGGTTGAATCGAAATGACATATCCTCTTGCTGTCTCTTCGATGTGTGTAGCCAACTGTTGAATCGTCGGTTTTTCGAACAAAACACGAAGCGGAATATCGACTTGATATTCGTTATGCATGCTCGAAATCACACTCATCGCACGCAGGGAGTGACCGCCAATTGCAAAGAAATCATCCAGAATCCCTACTTGCTCCATATTCAGCACTTGCTCCCATACGCGGGCCAGTCGTGCTTCCAATTCCGTTTGAGGTGCTACGTACTCCGTCGTTCTAAGCATGGATACATCAGGCGCCGGCAAGGAACGTCTATCGATCTTCCCATTTGCGGTAAGCGGCAGCGCTTCAAGAGATACGAAATACGATGGAATCATCGCTTGAGGTAATTCTTTTAGCAATTCCTGGCGTAATTGTGCAGTGTCGATCTCATGGTCTGCCACCATGTACGCGCATAAATACTTTTCTTGTCTGTGATCCTCTCTTGCCATGACGACTGCTTCCAAGATTCCGTCCAGCTTGCGTAGCTGTGTCTCGATTTCGCCCAGCTCGATACGGACACCCCTGATTTTCACTTGATGATCGTTACGACCCAGGAATTCCACATTACCATCCGCGCGCCACTTCGCCAGATCACCCGTACGATACAGCAGCTCATCTGGAGCGAATGGATTCGGTACGAACTTCTCCAGTGTCAGCTCAGGTCTGTTCAAA
Source organism: Brevibacillus sp. DP1.3A (assembly GCF_013284245.2). Classification (NCBI taxonomy): domain Bacteria; kingdom Bacillati; phylum Bacillota; class Bacilli; order Caryophanales; family Paenibacillaceae; genus Brevibacillus; species Brevibacillus sp. DP1.3A. The sequence goes on from NZ_CP085876.1 coordinate 3,620,542, forward strand.
TAACCGCGAGCGACCCCTGCTCCCCCGATGCACAGCTCACCCACGACTCCAACAGGCTGAAGATTCAATTGTTGATCCATCACATACATCTGCATATTCGGTAGCGGTTTTCCGATTGGTACCGTTCCCGAGCGAATGGATGAAACATCTGTTTCTTCGTAATAGCTGGAATCGATGCACGCCTCTGTTACGCCATAACTATTAACGATGCGCAACGTCTGGCTGAATCTCGCGAGCAAGGTCTTGAAGTCTTCTGCTGGACAACTGTCTGCCCCGAGAATCAGGAGCTTCATCTGACTGATATCGAGCTGGTTTTCGTAAATGTAATGCATCAACGGCATAATCAAAGCTGGTGTCGCTTCGAAAATCGTAATTTCATACCGCTTGATGATTTCGTACAAGGACGCAGGGTCCATTTTGACCTCATTCGGGCAAATTACCAGCTGCCCTCCTGTGAGCAATGCTCTGGCAAAATCGCCAGTCGATACGTCGAAGGCGAAGCTCGCCATTTGCAGCAAGCGAACCGGGAAGGTATCCAAGTAATACTCATCCTGCCATGCAAACGCGACATTCGCATAGCTCCGGTGCTCGATCACGACCCCTTTTGGCTTGCCAGTCGTACCGGAAGTATAAATGATGTAAGCGGCGTGTTCCGGCAGTGCCACAGGCTCCAGATTGCTCGCTTCTCCTTGGTACAGCCCCTCTGCTTCCAGATAGAGAGTTTCGTGAGGGAATGCAAGCTGCGTATTCAACTTTTGCAAGGTAAGGAACAGCTTCGCATCGCTATCTTCCAAAATGAATGCTTGACGCTCCAATGGATAGTCTGGATCAATCGGAACGTAGGCGCCGCCGGCTTTCAAAATACCGAGCGTCCCTACTACCATGTGCAACGAACGGTCTACCATGATGCCGACAGTGCTCTCTGGCTTGACTCCCTTTTGGCGCAAAACACGTGCGAGCTGGTTTGCTTTTTCATTTAATTCTCGATACGTTAGCTGCTTATCCTCGAAGATGACAGCTACCTGGTTCGGTGTTTTTTCGACCTGCTCTTCGAATAGCTCCTGGAACGTTTTATTCGTTGGATAAGCGGCTTTTGTTGCATTGAAATCATGCAGCATTTGCCCCATCTCATCTTTTGACAAGACACTGATCTCTGCCAGCTTGCAATCTGGATTGGCAATGATCGTCTTTAGAAGATTGACGTAATGAGTTGCCAGGCGATCGATCGATTCTTTGGCAAACAACTTCGTGCAATAGCTGAACTGCACGAGAAGCTCATCCTGTTGTTCCATCGCATCCAGAGCGATATCGAATTTCGCGATCTTGCCATCTACCGGATATGCGGACATGTTGAGTCCTGCAATTTCTAAGGCAGATGAGTCCGCAAGCCCCAGACTGAACATTGTATCAAACAGCGGATTTCGGCTTAAATCGCGCCGCACTTGCAGCTTATCTACGAGATGTTCAAACGGATAATCCTGATGTTCAAACGCATGTAGCGCATTTTGTCTCACGTCACCCAAAAACTCGCGGAAAGTCAGGTTGCCCCCTGCCACATTTTTCAAGGCAAGCGTGTTGACGAACATGCCGACGATTCGTTCCACATCTGCGTGGGATCGACCTGCAATCGGTGTGCCGACTACGATTTCTTCCTGTCCTGCATATTTGGACAGCAGTACATTGTAGGCTGCCAAAAGCACCATGAACAGTGTTGAGCCCGTATTTGCAGCGAGTTGCCGCAACTCCGCAAGCATTTGATTTCCTGTACCGATCGCTACTGTGTCGCCTTCGAAGCTTTGAACAGTAGGTCTTGGGAAGTCATTTGGCAGATTGAGTAACGGGATCTCCCCTGCGAAGACATTCGTCCAATAATCCTCCTGTTTTTGGAAACGCTCAGACTGGGACAGCTTCGTTTGCCAAGCAGCAAAATCTTTGTACTGGATGCGCATGTCAGGGAGCTGCTTTTCTTCGTACAAGCTCGCAAACTCCTTGGCGATGACTGCAAGCGATACCCCATCCGAGATAATGTGGTGCATATCCATGAAGAACAAATGTCGTTCTGCCCCCAGTTTGATCAAGTCAACCCGGAACAGCGGAGCCACTTCCAGATCAAACGGCTGGACCAACTCCTGAATGCGTTGCTCTACTTGGTCTTCTGTCGCCTCGGAAATACCGATGAGCAGCGTGACATCCTCATGTACTCGTTGCACTGGTTGCCCATTTTTCGAATGGAAGGATGTTCGCAAGGATTCATGTCGTTTTACCAGCGTTCGGATCGCATATTCAAAGCGTTCGTAATCCAGATGGCCATCTATTATCAGCACATTCGGCACGTTGTAGCTGATCCCGCTTCCTTCAAACTCATGCAGGATGTACATTCTTTTTTGAGCAAACGAGACTGGGTAAACGTCTGCTTGCTCTACTGGTTGAATGGTCTCGAACTGTTCAATCTCACTCGAGCTGATATAGGCAGCGAGTTCATGGATCGTAGGAGATTCAAACAGTGCTTTTAACGGAAGCTCTACCTGAAATGCTTTGTGCACCTGCGTGATCACATTCATAGCCTTCAGGGAATGTCCGCCCAGTTCAAAGAAGTTGTCGTGAATACCTATCGCATGAATACCCAGTACCTCTTGCCAAATTTCAGCCAGCTTCGTCTCAGTCGCGCTTTGTGGGGCGACATATGTGGAGCTTTGAACCCGATTACCAGTTGGTTCAGGCAATGCTCTGCGATCGAGCTTTCCGTTTGCAGTCAAAGGCAGCTTATCCATTTGGACATAGAAGGATGGCACCATGTAGCTAGGCAATTCTTTGGAAATCGCTTCTCTCAACTCTGCTGCGTCGAGTTCCGTTTCTGGAACAAAATAAGCGCAGAGAGCTTTTTGACCGTTCGTATCATCCATTACCGTAACGACAGCTTCTTTTACCTTTTCTAGATTGGTGAGAACGGTCTCGATTTCCCCAAGCTCGATCCGATAGCCTCTGATCTTTACCTGTTGGTCGATACGTCCCAAATACTCAATCATTCCATCCGCCTTCCATCTCGCCAAATCCCCTGTGCGGTACATGTTTTCACCAGAAACAAACGGATTCGGAACAAACATCTCGGCAGTCAATTCTGGCTTGTTCAAATAGCCTCTGGCTACCCCGTCTCCACCTACGCACAATTCACCCGGCACCCCAATTGGCTGCGGCTGATTGTAGCGATCCACGATATAAGCAGTGGAGTTCGTGATCGGCTTCCCAATCGGAATATTGTCTTCGAATTCCTTCTCAATCAAATAGCATGTAGAGAAGGTTGTGTTTTCTGTCGGGCCGTATCCGTTCCAAATTTCCAGAGCGGGATGGGCGCTGTTAACTTTGTTGATGTGTCTCGGCGACAGTGCTTCGCCACCGACGATTAACGCACGCAAGCCATCAAACATCGCTGGGTTGTCTTGCGAAAGCTGGTTAAACAGTGGTGAAGTTAACCACATCGTTGTAATCCGATTCTCTCGCAGGAAGCTGCCCAGCCTCTCCGCATCTAACAGAACATCCTTACTAACCAGGAACAAGCTAGCACCATGCAACAGAGCTCCGAAAATCTCGAACGTCATGGCGTCGAAGCCAATAGCGCCCGTTTGAATCATGCGATCTTCTTCACGTACCTGAACGTAGTTCGTATGTTTCACCAATCGGGTGACATTACGATGCCCGACCATGACTCCTTTTGGTTTGCCCGTTGAACCTGACGTGTACATCACATAGGCCAAGTCCTTGGCGTCATTGTGGTTGGTCAGATTGCTGGCATCCTCTTGCTCCAGGCTCTCGTCTTCCAAAACGATTGGAATGAGACCTTCTTCGACGAGATGCAACAGATGTCTTTGAACAAGGACAACCTTCACGCCGCCATCTTCGAGCATGTAAGAAATACGCTCGGATGGATGCTCTGGATCAATCCCCAGGTAGGCGCCTCCCGCTTTGATGATCCCCATAATGCCTGTGATCATCTCGAGAGAACGATCTGCCAACATACCTACAACGCTGTCTCTTCCTACTTCCAATCGGCGAAGAGCACTTGCGATCTGATTCGCTTTTTGGTTCAGCTCCCGATACGTCAGCATCTGTTCGTTCATCACAACTGCAGTATGCTCGGGCGTTCTTTCCACTTGCTCCTCGAACAGCTCCTGAATCGTGCTTTCGCGTGGATACGCGGCAAACGTATTGTTGAATGCAACAGTTACGATGTGTTTTTCTTCCTCACCGAGCAAGTTGATTTCACGCAACGCCGCTGTTTGGTCTGCAATGACTCCTCGTAGCACCTGGAGGAAATGCCCTGCCATTCTTTCCATCGTGTCTCTTTGGAACAATTTCGTGGAGTAAACGAGACCAAAATGAATTCCTGTCTCATCTTCATGCGCTTCCAGTGTGAGATCGAACTTGGCGTTGCCTTGCTGCCCATCTCCGGAGTAGGCTTCAAATTTCAGCCCATCCAGCTCATAAGCTTTTTTGTCCAGGTTTTGCAAAATAAACATGGTGTCAAACAGTGGATTTCTGCTGAGATCCCTCTGAATTTCCAGTTTTTCGACCAGTGCTTCAAACGGATAATCCTGGTGGGCGTATGCGTGCAGCGTATTCTGTTTGACATCTTCCAAAAATGCCTGGAACGATTTCGTTCCATCGGGGTAGTTTCGCAAAGCCAATGTATTGACAAACATCCCCAAGATTTTTTCTACATCCGCATGAGATCTACCAGCAATCGGCGTTCCCACTACGATGTCTTCTTGGCCGCTGTATTTAGATAGGAGCACATTGTAAGCCGCCAGCAAGACCATAAACAGCGTGGTTTGGTTCTCCTGAGCGAGTTTGTATAAATCGTCCATCAACGTTTTGTCTGTTTGGAACGAAATGCAATCTCCCTCAAAGCTTTGAACCAGCGGGCGAGAATAATCGGCGGGCAGATTCAGTACCGGAATGTCACCCGCGAAGGAATTCAACCAGTAGTTCTCGTGCTTTGTATAAATGTCTGTTTGGAACAGATCCGTTTGCCAGACAGCAAAATCTTTGTATTGAACAGCCAGCTCTGGCAAATACTCGTTTCGATATAGCTTGGAGAATTCTTCCATGATGATTCCGACAGAGACGCCATCCGAAATGATGTGATGCATATCCATCAGGAAGAGATGTCGCTTCTCCCCCAAGCTGAAGAGTCCGACTCTCAACAACGGAGCCTTCTCCAGATCAAATGCTTGCACAAATGATTCGATGGTTTGCTCGACTTGCTCTTCCGTCACAGCCTCATAGCGCACATCCAGTTCGACCACCTCATGTACACGCTGAACAGGCTCGCCATTCACTGTGTGGAAGGATGTCCGCAACGATTCGTGTCGCTTGACTAGCCCATGTATCGCGGTTTCAAAGCGTGCATGATCCAGTTCGCCCACGATATACATCACGCTTGGCATGTTATAGACTGTTCCAGTGCCTTCAAACTGGCGCAGGACAAACATCCTCTTTTGTGCAGAAGAAACGGGATAATACGCTTGCCGCGGCACAGGCTGAATCGGTACATGTGTGTCTTTTCCACTTGTCTCGATATACTGTGCCAACGCCTGGATGGTAGGCGTCGCAAAGAGTACTCTGAGTGGAATCTCGACTTGATACTCTCGATGGATCTGTGCGGCGAGCGACATGGCTTTCAAGGAATGCCCACCTAGCTGGAAGAAGTTGTCGAGAACACCGATGTCGTTTACCCCAAGCACACGTTCCCAAATCTCTACCAGCCTGTTTTCCACAGGACTTGCTGGCGCCACATATTCTGCTCCCGTTACAGGTCTGCCTTCTGGTTTCGGCAAGGCTTTCCTGTCGATCTTTCCATTAGGCGTAAGCGGGAGAAGATCGAGCTGGACCAGGTACGCAGGAATCATGTATGACGGCAAGCTTTGCGACAAATACGACCACAGATTCGAGACTTCAAGCTTTTCTTCCGCCGTGTAATAAGCAGCAAGCGACGATTGGCCCTGTTGGTCCTCATGGATAATCACGACAGCTGCAGTCAGCTTTTCAAAGGAGAGCATAACCGACTCAATCTCGCCGATTTCAATCCGATATCCCCTTACTTTTACCTGTTCATCCAAGCGACCGACAAATTCAATCGTTCCGTCAGGGAGCCACTTTCCTAGATCGCCAGTCTTGTACATGCGCTCGCCTTCCGAATAGGGATGAGAAACAAACTTCTCTGCTGTGAGTTCCGGCTTGTTCCAATATCCACGTGCCAAACCGTGGCCACCGATGCAAATTTCCCCGACAACGCCGATTGGCTGTAGCTGATGGAATTTGTCCACGATATAGATGCTGGTGTTGGCAATGGGACGTCCGATCGTTATCGCAGAATCCAGTTGCGAAATTCGCTGCCAAGTAGCGACGACACTGCTTTCTGTCGGACCGTATTCATTGACGATGACCAATTGCAGATTCTGCTGATTGCTCTTCTCAACGAGCTGAGCTGATACTTTTTCGCCCCCAAGTGTGACGGTTTGCAGGGAGCTGATATCCGCAGCAGTGCCGCACTCCAATATCGCTTGGAACAAACTTGGCACGCATGTCATTTGGGTGCATCTCGCAGCTGCAATGAGGTTTCTGAGAGATACAGGGTCTTTGGCTTCTTCATCCTCCGCCAAGACGACGGTTGAACCGGAAAGGATCGGAGTAAAGAAGGAAAGAACAAAGGCATCAAACGCAAAGGATAAGGGCACCAGACTTCTATCTTGGACGCTAAACTGATACTCCTCTTTCTTCCACAACACGCTGTTGACAATACCACGATGCTCAATCATTACGCCTTTTGGCTTGCCTGTTGTCCCTGATGTGTAGATGACATAAGCCAAATCGGAAGCGGTTTGAATCAGCTCGAGATTCGAACGGTTGGGAGAATAGTTCTTCTCCTCCTCCAGATACAGGCATTCCACGCTCATACTAGAAGCCAGCTTAGCTCCAAGATGTTTTTGGGTAAGCACCAGACGGGCTTCGCAATCCTCCAGCATGTAGGCCACACGATCGCCCGGATATTCGGGATCGATAGGCACGTAGGCTCCACCTGCTTTCAAAATGGCCATGATTCCCACAACCATTTCTACAGAACGGTTTGCCATGATTCCTACGAATTGGTTAGCCTTTACTCCCCGTTCACGCAAGGTAACCGCAAGCTGGTTTGCTCGCTCATTCAGTTCGTGATAGGACATCTGCTTATCGCCGATTACAACAGCAGCAACCTGTGGTGTTTTTTCCACTTGCTCCTCAAATAGCTCATGAAGTGTCGTGTTCTGTGGATATTCCTTATGCGTCTGGTTGAATTCTACTAACAAGCGATGCTTTTCTTCATCGGACAGCATAGTGATTTCCGACAAGGTAATAGCTTGTTGCTCAATAACGGCATGAAGGATTCGGATGAAATGTGCCGCTATTTTTTCAATCGTCTCTCTTGTAAACAATTTGGTGCAGTAATCAAGGCTAAAGATGATCTCCTCATCTTCTTCGTACGCCTCTAATGACAGATCAAACTTGGCCTGATTCATGTCTGCCATATAGGGTGTAAACGTCAATTGCTCCATTTCGAACGGCTTCTGATCCATATTTTGCAAGATAAATACGGTGTCAAACAAAGGATTACGGCTCAAATCCCGTTGAATGTTCAGCTTATCGATCAGCTCATCAAGTGGATAATCCTGATTATCAAAGGCTTTCAGCGTATTGTTTTTCACTTCTGCTAAAAAGCTAAGGAAGGACTTACCCCCCACAGGCTCGTTTCGCAATGCCAGTGTATTGACAAACATACCGATGATCGAATCCGTTTCTGCATGGGACCTGCCAGCAGTAGGTGCACCAACAATAATGTCCTCTTGTCCAGAGTATTTGGAGAGAAGTACATTGTAGGCAGCCAGCAGAACCATGTAGAGCGTAGCTCCTGTACCATGAGCAAGTCGATTCAATTCTTTTTTCAAAAGGGCACCAGAGCTGAAAACAAATCGCTCACCCTCGAAGCTTTTCACAGAAGGTCTCGGATAATCCGTTGCAAGATTCAATACAGGAATTTCTCCCGTAAAGGTATCGATCCAATAGGCTTCCTGAGCAGCAAACGCTTCCGTCTCGAACCATTGATTCTGCCATTGGGCAAAGTCCTTGTACTGAATGCTCAGTTCTGGCAGCTCTTCCCCGTGATAAAGCTGAGCAAGCTCTTGAACAAGAATGCCAATCGATACACCATCCACCACAATATGGTGCAAATCCAGCATGAAAAGATGGCGTTCCGGAGCCAGTTTGACCAGTCCAGCGCGAATCAGTGGAGCTTTTTCCAAATCGAACGGTTGAATAAATTGCTCGACGATTTGTTTGAGCTCTCCCTCTGTTGACTCCATCAACGAGATTTCCAGCTCGACATCTTCATGTACGCGCTGAACAGTCTCTCCTTTCATGGAGTGGAACGAGGTACGCAGAGATTCATGGCGTCTCACCAGACGCTTGAGCGCTTGCTGCAAACGTTCTGTATCTAGCTTGCCATCGATGTACAGGATACCCGGCATGTTGTAGCTGATGTCTGCACCTTCCATTTGTCGGAGAATAAACATTCTCTTTTGTGCAGAAGACACCGAGTAATACTCCTGCTTTTGGACAGGTTCAATCGTCGTATACTTGCCTTTGCTCGCAGTAGCGATGTATGCCGACAAGTCAGCGATCGTAGGCGATTCAAACAGTGTTTTCAACGGCACATCTACTTGAAGGGTGCGATGGATCAAAGAGATGACGTTCATCGCCTTCAAGGAGTGTCCACCCAACTCGAAGAAATGATCGTGGACCCCGATTTGGTTCACGCCAAGTACACTTTGCCAAATGTCTGCGAGCGTAGCTTCCACTTCATTGCGTGGCGCTACATACACGGTTTCAGATGAGGATGCTCCCTCAGGTTGAGGCAATGCTTTGCGATCTACCTTGCCATTTGCCGTGAGCGGCAGCTTCTCCAAATAAACAAAATAAGAAGGAATCATATAAGATGGCAAATGGGAACCCATGTAAGCTCTCAGGTCGGCTGTCTTGATATCCTGATCGGCAACGATATAGGCGTACAAGTTGTTTTGCCCTTTTTCATCTGGACGGGCAAGGACAATGGCCGTTTTTATCCATTCATGCTGCAATAGCCTTGCTTCGATCTCACCCAGTTCGATCCGGTGGCCTCTGATTTTGACCTGATGGTCGATGCGTCCGAGATATTCCACGTTGCCGCAGGCTAGGTACCTGACCATGTCTCCAGTTCGGTACATCCTACTACCCGGTTCAAACGGATTGTCAATAAAGCTGGCTGTTGTCAGTTCTTCACGATTCCAGTAGCCGCGGGCCAAACCATCGCCAGCAATGCACAGTTCTCCTGCAACCCCTACAGGCTGGAGCTGGTTGCTCGCATTTACGACGTACAAACGGACGTTATCAATCGGTTTGCCAATGGGAATCACGCCATACTCCGGCAAACGAGGGCAAATCCAGTATGTCGCATCAATCGTGGATTCTGTAGGGCCATAGAGGTTAATCAACTGTGCCGTTTGCGTCTGGTAAAAGCGTGAAACAAGTGCAGGTGCCAATGCTTCTCCACCGCAGAAAACGCGTTGCAAGCTCGTGCAAGAGCTCCATCCCGGTTCGGTCATGATCAGGTCCAGCAAGGAAGGAACCATCTGTAAAGTCGTGATCTTCTCTTCTCTGATCATGCGAGTCATGTACTCGATGTCGCGATGTCCGTCTGGCTTTGCCAGTACCAGGCGTCCTCCCGTGATCAGTGGCAAATAAAATTCCCATACGGAAGCATCGAAGGAAAACGGCGTTTTTTGCAAGACAGCATCCTCTGTAGTCAGTGGGAAGGCATTCTTCATCCAATGCATGTGATTGCAAATCGCTTGATGCGCGATCATAACCCCTTTGGGATTTCCGGTCGAACCAGATGTATAGATGACATAAGCCAAGTCATCCTTGCCAGAGATATTGTCAAGATTGGTGTCGTCACCTGTATAAATCGCTTCATCGTCTACGTCGATGATTTCTCCTGCATACTCTACTGTCTCTTTCAAATGACGCTGTGTCAGTAGAATCGGAGCTTTGCTGTCGCTGAGCATGTATTGGATTCTTTCAGGCGGGTAGGTAGGATCAATTGGCGTATACGCACCACCTGCTTTTAACACGGCCAACATGCTCACGACCATCCCGATAGAACGGTCTACCATAATTCCGATCATCGTATCTGGTTGAGTTTCTTTGCTCCGCAGCAAACGAGCTACTTGATTAGCCCGGGCGTTCAACTGGCGATAGGTCAAGGTGTATCCGTCATAGGCTACTGCAACTTGATCTGGCGTCAGCAATACTTGCTCTTCAAACAATTGATGCAATATCTGATCAGCGGAACGTTCGACAAAAGTATCGTTGACGTTCAGAATGAGAGCACGTTTTTCTGCTTCCGTCATCATGTCGATTTCTGCTAACTTGGCATTCGTTTGTGCACTAATGGTACGCAGAATTTCCAGATAATGATGGGCCATTCTTTGGATGGTTTCCTTCTTGAACAGCTTCGTTCCAAATGCGAATTGGAATTGAATGTCGGACTGCGATTCACTCGCATTCAAAGCAAGATCGAACTTTGAAATTTTGTTAAATATCTCATACGGAGCTGCTGTAAGCTGCTCGATTTCCAGCGTCTGCTGATTCGCATTTTCCAAAGAAAACATGGTGTCAAACAATGGATTTCGGCTAATGTCACGTTGAATCGCCAGCTTTTCCACCAGCTCTTCAAATGGATAATCCTGATTGTCATAGGCCGCCAGCGCATTTTGTTTCACTTCTTGCAAGAATTGGGTAAAGGTTTTGTCGCTCGTAGGATGATTTCTCATCGCCAACGTATTCACGAAGATCCCCATGATGTTTTCCACATCGGCATGAGAACGGCCAGCGACAGGCGTACCGACAATGATATCCTCTTGGCCGGAATACTTGGACAGCAGTACATGGTAAGCCGCGAGCAAGACCATATACAGGGTTGTACCAGTATCTGCTGCTACCTTGCGCAAACGCTCGACCAATTCTTTTCCTGTGTCAAAAAGAACAAGATCCCCTTCAAAGCTTTGAATGGTTGGACGCGAATAATCAGTCGGCAGATTCAGCAAAGGTATTTCATCAGCAAACGTATTTAACCAGTGGAGCTCCTGCTTCTTGTACACGTCCGTCTGGAACAGCTCATTTTGCCAAGCAGCGAAATCCTTGTATTGGAGAGAAAGAGGCTGCAAGGCTTCCCCTTGGTACAACTTGGCAAATTCACTCAGTAAAATTTGGGACGAAACACCGTCCGAGATGATATGGTGCATGTCTAGCAGGAACAAATGACGGTCTTTGCCTAACTTGACCAAGCCTGTTCGAATCAACGGAGCGATTCCGAGGTCAAATGGACGGACAAAATCGCGCATGATCTGCTCCGCCTTGTCTTCCGTAGACTTCAGCATCAGGATTGGTACTTCTACCTCATCATCCACTTTCTGTACAGGCTCACCATCGATACGGTGGAAGGAGGTGCGCAAGGCTTCGTGCCGCTCCGCCAGTCGTTGGACCGTGCTAGCAAAACGATTGTAATCCAGCTTTCCTTCCAGCAACATTGCTCCCGAAATGTTATAACTGATGCCACTTCCTTCAAATTGCTGAAGGATGTACATTCTTTTTTGAGCAGAAGATACGGGATAAAATTCTTTTCCCTCAACCGGTTGAATGGCTGTGTACTTGCTTTTCCCCGATTTCGAGATAAAAGCAGCGAGCTGGGATACGGTCGGATTCTCGAACAGTGCCTTTACTGGCAAATCCACTTCCAACGCTTTAGAGACTTGAAAGATGACTGTCATAGCCTTCAGTGAATGTCCGCCCAAATCAAAGAAATGATCGTGAACGCCTACACGGCTAACTCCCAGTACCTGCTGCCAAATCTCAGCCAATTTTGTTTCCGTTTCATTCTGAGGAGCGACGAACGCTGTTCCCGTTACAACTGCACCGTCAGGCTTCGGCAATTTCTTCCGCTCTACTTTTCCATTGGCTGTCAGCGGAATTTCCTCCAAACGGACAAAGAAGGACGGGATCATGTAGGAAGGAAGTGTACTTCCCAGATGCTCTCTCAATTCCGACACGGTCAACTCCTGCTCGGAAACGATGTAGGCATAGAGCACATTTTGACCACTGTCATCCTTTTCAGCGATGACGACGGCTTCCTTGATCCATTCATGCTGCGTCAAACGCGTCTCAATTTCGCCCATCTCAATCCGATGCCCACGAATTTTGACTTGATGGTCGATTCTTCCCAAATATTCCATATTGCCATCTGGGAGCCATTTCGCCAGATCGCCTGTTCGATACATTTTGGTCCCCGGGCGGAACGGATTTTCGATGAACTTTTCCTGGGTCAGCTCTGGTCTATTGAAATATCCCTTGGCTACGCCATCTCCGGATATATACATCTCGCCAATGGAGCCAACGGGTATCGGCTGCATAGAGGAATCGAGTAAATAAAGCTGGACGTTGTCTGCAGGGACTCCGATTGGTACCGATTCTTGGATCGGTTTTTTCGGGTCATACAAATAAATCATGCAGCCCACAACCGTTTCGGTAGGTCCATACTCATTGAAAATCTTGACATTCTGTCCGAAGTTCTCATAGATTCTCTTCGCCAATTGGGTTGGCAAGTTTTCACCACCGACAATAAACCGTCGGATGCTGCTGTTTGTTCCATCTATTTCTTCAATCAGCTTCAAATGTGTTGGCGTCAGCTTGATGATGCCCACTTGATTATCTTGGATGATGTCTAAAATGACCTGTACCTTATCTGTTCCTCTGTAGACATAGATCGTATTGCCTGATAGAAGCGGCGTGAAGATCGAGGTGACAGTCAAATCAAACGAAATGGAAGAGTACAGCGGAAAGTCTACAGCTTCCCCTTGGACATACTCCTTGTTCGCCCACCAAATGTAATTGACTAGACCTCGGTGGGTAATCATCGCGCCTTTTGGATTCCCCGTGGACCCGGAAGTATAGATCATGTACGCCAAATCGTCCGGAGTGCATGCTGTGTCAAGATCTGTACTATCTCCTTCAAACAAGGAAGGATTGTCTAGGTAGAGAATGTCGCCTTCAAACTCGACTTTTTCCTGAAGATGAGACTGAGTCAAGAGTATCGTGGTCTGACTGTCATCCAGTAAATACTGAATTCTCTCTATCGGATACTCGGGATCAATCGGCAAATAGGCACCGCCTGATTTTAGAACTGCCATAATAGCCACGATCAGCTCGAGTGAATGCTCTGCCATAATGGAGACGAAACTGCCTTGGGTAATTCCTTTCCCACGCAGAGCTCTGGCCAACTGGTTGGAACGCTCCTGAAGCTCCTGGTAAGTAAGGCGATCTTCCCCGCAAACAACCGCAACTTTCGAAGGTGTCTGTCTTGCTTGCTCCGCGATCAGCTCGAAAATCATTTTATCGCGTGGATAATCGGCGGTCGTGTCGTTATACGCTACCAGCAATTGCTGTTTTTCTTCATCCGTGATGATTCCGATATCTTCAAGCAGTACATTCGGATTGTGAATGACCTGCTCAATGATCGTTTTCAAGTGCCCTTCTACTCGGTTCATGAATGATTCCTCATAAACCGATGCATTATAGCTCAACTTCACATACATCTCATTCGAAGGTGCGACTGCTACCACAACGTTAAAATCATAGGAAGTCTGTTCTTCCCCATTTTCCACATTGAATTGAAAGCCTAAGGAATCCTTCCGATCATTCGAAGCTTGATCCGGGTAGTTTTCATACGTCACCAAATGATCGATTAACTCCTGTTTCAGTACCGTCTTGCTCTGAATTTCGTACAGCGGAGCGAAATCATAAGAAGCAGAAGCCAAGGCTTGCTTCTGAACAGTTTTTAGCAGCCCACTGAAGGTTTGTTTTCTGTTCGTTTGCACGCGGGTTGGGATCGTGTTAATGAACAATCCAACCATGCTCTCAATCCCCTGGATCCCTGGCGGACGACCTGACACAACAGAACCGAATACCACATCATCCGAATTTTTGTACTTGCTCGCCAAAATTCCCCAAAGAGATTGAAACACACTGCTCATCGTAGCCTGATTCTGATTGGCAATCTGCATCAGCTGCTGAGTCTTCTCAGGTGCGACCGTGAAAAGATTCTCCACATGTACATAATTGCCATCTTCCGCTACATTCTTCTTTTTAGGGAAATCAGACTGATGGTCATAGCCTTCCAGGTAGTTCTGCCAATAAGTAAGTGCTTCTTCTTTGTTTTGCTTATCCAGCCATTTGATATATTCGCTGTATGGTTTGGTTGCTTCCCGCGGAACCGCCTCGCCCTTACGAATGGCGGCATAGTACGCGAGCAGCTTATGAAGCAATACGCCCAACGACCAACCGTCGACGATGATATGGTGGAATGCCCAAACGAATTGATACTGGTTCTCCCCCGTTTGGAAAATGGCTCCTTTCATCAAGACGTCTTTCGTCAGCTCAAACGTATGATGCTGGTTGGTATACGCTTTTATGTAATCGTTCTGATCATCTATAGGTAAATGAGCAATGTTTTCGAAATGAACGGTAGCTTTTCTCTCTTTAAAAACAACCTGTCGAGGTCGCTGCAGGTTTTGATATACAAACACAGTTCGCAAAACCTCATAGTTCTCTACGAGCTTGTTCATGCTCTCTTCAAAAATAGGCAGGTGAAAATCACCTTGGAGCTTTGCGGACATCTGGAGGCAGTAGGCGCTGCTGTCTGTATCTTTGACAGCATGAAACAACATACCCTCTTGCAATGGGGTTAACGGATAAATTTTCGCAATATTTTCCTGCTTATTCATTCTGCACCTCAACTCTGTGATTTATCGATTTAAAGAGGGTTCCTCCAATAAAAGCGAAATGTCCCAGCTTTTATTGGAGGAATAGCATTTCTCATGTCGCCCGATTAGATTAATTCCAGGATGTTCTCCAGTTCTTCCATGGAAAGGTCATCATCACCCAGATCACTCGGGGTCAATTCTCCATTTTCTTTTGACATGCAGTGCTCAATAATGCTGAGCAAGTGATTCCGATAGCTGTCTGCCAATTTCGCGATGGTTTCTTCCTTATACTGGAGACTGCTGTAGCCAAAACTGATCTGGAGCTTTCCATCCTCGATCATGCCAGAAATATCCAACAAGAATACTCTCTCCGATTCTGGACTGAAAAGCTGACCCGTACCCAGTGGCGAGAAAGTAAATCCGCCAGATTTTACATCCGAATCAAATTGCCCGAGGTAGTTAAAGCTGATTTCCGGTTGCAGGCTAAATTGCAGGGATGGACGCAGTTGATCCGCCGTCATCGTGCGTAAAATCTCGTAGCCAATTCCTTTTTTCGGAATATGGCGCAAGCTTTCTTTGATTTGCTTGATTTGATATGACAAGTCCTTTGATTTTTCCATATCAAGCACGACAGGGAACTGGGATGTGAACCACCCAATCGTTCTGGTCACATTCATTTCATTCTGAATATCTTCGCGCCCGTGACCTTCCAGGTTGATGACAGCGTAGTCGGTATTCGCCCACTCTTTCACGGTTAATCCCAACGCAGTCAGCAACAGGTCATTCATTTCTGTGTGATAGGCATGATGAACGTGACGTAAAAGGTTTTCTGTCTCATGCGCTGTCAACTCGACCTTCGCTGTACGGGTGTGCTTTTGTTTACGATCTGCTGTAACAAAATCGGTTGGCAACTTTTCTGCCGAGCTCGTGCTCTCGAGGTTGTGCCAGTACGCAGCTTCACGTAAAAGCTCGTCACTCTCCGCATAGTTTTGCAATTGAGCTGACCAATCCTTGAATGAATCTGTCTTTTTCGGCAAGACGAGCTCCTGATTATGGAGAGCCTGCGAATAGGCAGATGAAAAATCTTCAAACAAGATGCGCCATGAGACGCCATCCACGACCAGATGATGAATGGCAATCAGTAAATGGTCCCCTTCAGTAGTGGAGAAGAGTGCCAAGTGGACGAGTGGTCCCTGTTCCAAGTCGATACTGCTTTGGATGTGATCAGACAACTCCAAAATATGAGCGGCGCTATTTGCATGGTCTTTCAAGTCATACGAGTGGAAGCGGAATCGCTCACCAGTTAGCGCTCGATTGATTTGTGTGATTGACTCATTTTCCTGTTTGTATATCATGCGCAACGCATCGTGGTGCTCGACGATCTTATAGAATGCCTGCTGAACAAGTCCCGGATCAAAGCCATCCTCTCGGAACAGCATGACAGCCTGATTCCAGTGGTGACGGTCTGTGAAATTGCACTCGAAGAACCACTTCTGAATGGGCGTCAAGCCAATCTCGCCTTCTACTACTCCCTGATCGCTCTCTCTGTTGTTCGGTATGACATGGGCAGCAACTTGTTCAATGGTCGGATATTGGAACAGTTCCTTCATCGCTAGCGTCCAGCCTGATGCGTGCAAACGCGTGGATACCTGAATCGCTTTGATGGAATCTCCGCCCAATTCAAAGAAGTTGTCTTTCATTCCCACTTGCTGAATTCCCAATACCTCTGCCCAAGTAGTTGCAAGTAAGTGTTCCAGTTCGTTTTGCGGTGCTTCATATTCTCTGCCCGATTTTTCTTCGTGGCTTGGCTTCGGCAATGCTTTGCGGTCAATTTTGTCATTCGGTGTCAACGGCATCTTATCCAACTGAACAAAGAAGGAGGGAACCATATAATTTGGCAATTCTTTTCCCATAAATTCTCGCAGTTGTGCCGGACTTGCTTCCCCATCGGCTACATAGTATGCGCACAGGTAAGGTTGCCCCTGGTCATCCAAATGTGTGATGGCTGCTGCCTCAATAATCGACTCATATCGCAACAGAACACTCTCGACTTCGCCCAGCTCTACCCGATGACCGCGTACCTTCACCTGATGATCGATTCTGCCGAGATACTCGATATTTCCGTCCGGAAGCCATTTGGCTAGATCCCCGGTGCGATACATCTTCTCTCCAGGCACAAACGGATTGTCGACAAATTTTTCTGCCGTCAATTCAGGTCGATTCCAATATCCTCTAGCTAGCGCCACCCCGCTGATGCATAATTCACCTATTTGACCAACTGTCTTCAATTGCATTTGTTCATCCACGATGAACAGCTTCGTATTCTGAATCGGTTTGCCAATCGTAATGGTCTGACCAACTGGTTCATGCGGCACAGCTTTCCAGAGTGTCGCGCAAATCGTACTCTCTGTGGGGCCGTATCCATTGATATAGGTCACTTTCTCTTTCCATTGCTCTACCAACGCGGTAGATGCTGCCGATCCAGCAGTAATCAGGATACGCAATGACGGCATACGGTCAGGCTCAAGATAAATGGCATACGTCGGCGGCAACGTGAGAATAGTAATTCCGTTTTTGTGGACGTATTCCTCAAATTTGCGGAAATCGTTGATCGTATCACGCGAGATAATATACAAGGTCGCCCCTGTCAATAGAGCCATAAACATATCCCACACCGATGCATCAAAAGAGATACTCGCAAAATGTCCTGGCCGATCTTGTGGGGTTACGCCGAATTGATTCTTGAAAACCGCCTGTAGATTGGCTGCCCCTTTGTGCTCCAGCATGACTCCTTTTGGATTGCCAGTGGTACCGGACGTGTAAATGATATAGGCAAGATCAGACGGCTTGTTGATGCAAAGCAAATTGTCTGAATGCGACGAATAGCTCCCTGCGTCGTCCAAATCGATAATTTCTGCCTGACTGGACACCTTGTGGATCAAATGAGAATGGGTAAGCACGAGCTTCGACTGACTGTCCTCGATCATATAGCGAACTCTTTCTTCGGGATAATCAGGATCGACAGGCAAAAAGGCTCCGCCAGCTTTTAAAATGGCGAGTGTTGCAATGACCATTTCCAAGGAACGCTCTACCATCATGACGACGATTTTAGAAGGACCTACCCCTTTTTCCCGCAAAACCGCGGCTAGCTGGTTCGCTCTTTCATTGAGCTCTTGGTATGACATGCTCTTCTCTTCAAATACAATAGCCGTTTGATCAGGCGTGTTCGCTGCCAGTTCCTCAAAGAGCTGTTGTATGGTCTGGTCTTCCGTGAACTCTCTGTCTGTATGATTGAACTCCACTAGTAACAACTGCTTTTCTTCTGCCGTCAGCATCTCAATCGCTTGAAGCGGCATGTCAGGTTCTACCGTAACGTTGCGTAGAATTTGCATGAAATGACGCGACATTCTGTCTACGGTGTCTCTTCTAAACAGCTTGGTGCTGTACTCCAGTCGCAGCAACAGGTCTGTTTCCCGTTCAGTCAGGTGAAAAGACAGGTCGAACTTTGAAATGGCAAGTGCGCTCGTCGATTCATAGGGATGATAAGTCAGTTGACCCATTGTTTTTTGGTACAGTTCGTCGGTTTGCAGAATGAACATGGTATCAAAAAGTGGATTGCGTCCCGGATCACGTTGAATGCCAAGCTTTTCAACCAGACTTTCCAGCGGATAATCCTGATGATCATAGGCATCCAGGGCATTCTGCTTGACTTCCATCAGAAACTCCTTGAAGGTCTTCTCTGCTGTCGGTTTGTTTCTGATTGCTAGCGTATTGACGAACATACCGACAATCGGTTCGAGCTCAGCGCGCGTCTTGCCGGAGATTGGTGTTCCGACAACGATATCCTCCTGCCCTGTATACTTCGAGAGCAGCAAATTGTAGGCGGCAAGCAAGACCATAAACAAGGTCGTTTTCGTTTCTGCAGCCAGCGCGTGTAAAGCTTCCAGCAGAGGTCTATCGGTAGCGAGTACGATTTGATCACCCTCAAAGCTTTTCACAGCTGGGCGTGGATAATCTGTCGGGATCTCCAAGACAGTGTTATGTCCCTCAAACGCGTAGCGCCAATACTCTTCCTGCTTCTTAAAGTTATCTGACTCGTTAAAGCGTTTTTGCCAGACAGAAAAATCTTTGTATTGGATACGCAGCTCTGGCAATTGTCTGCCTTGGTACAATTCCGCTAGTTCATTGAAGATAATCGTGACGGACGAGGCATCCGAAGCAATGTGATGCATGTCATACAAGAGAAGATGACGTTCATCCGAGATTTGCACGAGACCCATGCGCAGCAGTGATGGAACAGCCAGATCAAATGGACGGACAAACGCATGGAAAATTTCATCGATCTGGTGTTCTTCTGCACTCCGATAGTCCATTTCCACTTCCACGTGGTCATGAATTTTTTGGACCAACTGATCTCCTACCATCTCAAAGGAGGTTCTCCAGATTTCGTGACGATCTACCAATGCTTGCAGCGCTTGCACCAATTGATCGCGATCCAGTTGACCCTCTAGCATGATCATCCCAGGCGTATTGTAGCTGATACCCGCGCCTTCCAACTGATGGAGCACGTACATCCGCTGCTGGGCAGATGATACCGGGTAGTAATCTTGTGGTTCTGCTGGTTGAATCGATTCATCTGGTGCATTCTCACTGTTTGCTATCAGCCTGAACAAGGCTCGAACGGTAGGCTGTTCAAAGAAATGCTTCAAAGGAAGATCGGTTTGAAACTCCCGATGCACATGCGCCACTACCGTCATAGCTTTCAAGGAATGTCCGCCCAGCTCAAAAAAGTTATCCATCACTCCGATGCCGGAGATGCCAAGGACGTTTTCCCAAATCTTTGCTAGTGTTGCCTCTACTTCATTGGCAGGGGCGACATACTCCACACCTGTTGTAGGCTTTCCTTCAGGCTTCGGCAGCGCTTTGCGATTGATCTTGCCATTTGGCGTGAGCGGGAAAGCATCCAGTTGAATCAGATAGGGCGGTACCATATACGCTGGCAGTTCTTGAGATAGATGGGTTCGAAGCGCCGCTTCCGAGATGTTGTCTTTCCCGGTGAAATAGGCGGTCAGATACGCGTCCCCGCTTCCATCCTGATAAGCTACGACAATCGCTTCATTTGTCGTTTCATAGCTGAGAAGAACCGATTCTATCTCCCCGATCTCAATCCGGTATCCTCTCACTTTTACTTGTTCATCCAGGCGTCCTGCGAATTCAATCGTACCGTCAGGGAGCCATCTGCCAAGGTCGCCCGTCTTGTACATGCGTTCACCTGGCTCAAATGGATTGGAAACAAACTTCTCCTCGGTAAGCTCTGGTTTGTTCCAATATCCACGTGCCAAACCGAGTCCGCCTATGCATATCTCTCCCACTACCCCGATTGGTAGCAGCTGGTGCGAATGGTCCACGATGTATATGCTTGTGTTTGCTATTGGCCGTCCAATGGTGATCGGAGAATCCGGGAGCGTATCGCACAGATAGGTGGCGATAACACTGCTTTCTGTCGGACCGTACGCATTGACAGCAATCATCTGCGGGTTCATCTCTTTGCACATCTCAACTAACTTCGGCGATAGCTTTTCTCCCCCGAGCACAGCCATTTTCATCGGACTGATCTCGTCGGTGGTGCTGCATTCCAAAATCGCCTGGAACAAACTCGGCACGCACAACGTGTAGCTGCAACTCCATGTTGAGATCAGGTTTTTGAGCGCGATCGGATCTTTGGCTTCTTCATCCTTCGTTAAGACAACAGTTGAACCGGATAGAATCAATGCAAAGAAGGTAAGGACAAAACCATCAAAAGCAAAGGATAGAGCCAACAAGCCTCTGTCATGGACAGATAAGGCAAACTCTTCTTTGTTCCACGTCACACTGTTGACAATACCTCGGTGCTCCACCATGACCCCTTTTGGCTTGCCTGTCGTACCCGATGTGTAAATGATATAAGCCAGATTGGTAGCCGTATGAATCGGGTCAAGGTTTGTCGTGATACGAGAATAGTTACTCTTATCCTCCAGATACAGGCATTCCACTCCAACAGCAACCTTTGCTCCAAGATGCTCGTGAGTAAGCACCAGACGGGCTTCGCAGTCTTCCAGCATATAGGCAATGCGATCATTCGGATATTCTGGATCGATAGGCACGTATGCTCCGCCAGCCTTGTGAATGGCAAGGATTCCAATCACCATCTCCAAGGAACGATTTGCCATAATCCCAACTCGTTGGTCAGCCTTTACTCCTTTTTTCCGTAATGTACGAGCAAGCTGATTGGCTTTCTTATTGAGCTCCTGATATGTCAACTTTTTGTCCCCGCAAACCAGCGCGATTTGATCAGGGGTTTTCCCTACTTGTTCTTCAAATAGCTGTGGAAGTGTGCTTTCCAATTGAACAGGCTTGAATGTGTCATTGAACTGGACCAGCAATTCCTGCTTTTCTTGCTCGGTGAGCATCTCCATCTGATAGAGAGCCAAGTCCGCGTTCCGAATGACTTCTTGCAAGATTTGGATGTAATGACGCGACATGCGTTCGATGGTCTCCTGCTTGAACAGCTTGGTGCAAAATTCGAAGCAGAACATGAGACCCGCGTGGTCTTGGGTTGCTTCGAGCGACAAATCGAATTTCGCCATTTTGCCTTCTGGCACGTAAGGCGTCACTGTCATGCCTTCGATCTTGATCGGATCGGCATCCATGTTTTGCAAAATGAACAATGTGTCAAACAATGGATTACGGCTTCGATTTCGATTGACCGCCAGCTTTTCGACGAGTTCCTCAAACGGGTACTCCCCATGCTCAAATGCAGAGAGTGTATTGTCCTTCACTTCTCGTAAAAATTGCTTGAAGCTTTTCGTTGCCACTGGCTGATTTCTCATTGCCAGTGTGTTGACGAACATACCCGTGATGCTTTCTGTGTCAGGGTGCGTTCTTCCAGCTGTCACGGTTCCGACCACCATGTCTTCTTGCCCGGAGTATTTTGCGAGCAAAACATGATAGGCAGCCATGAGCACCATGTAGAGCGTAGTACCAGTATCGACCGCCACTCGTTGCAAGCCATCCAGCAGCTGTTTTTCAGAGCGGAATAGATAACGTTCACCCTCAAAGCTTTGAACAGACGGTCGAGTGTAGTCCAAAGGCAGGTTCAAGACAGGAACTTCACCAGCGAATCGCTCGGTCCAATACGCTTCCTGTTTTCTGTATTCGTCTGTCTGTGCCAGACCTTTTTCCCAAACCGCGAAGTCTTTATATTGAATGCGTTGCTCTGGCAAGGATTTATCTTGATAGAGCTGAGCAAGATCATTCAGGATGATTTGCGATGACACTCCATCCGAGATGATATGGTGCATATCGATGATCATGACATGGCGCCGCTCTCCCAGTTTGACCAGTCCAACCCGACTTAATGGCGCTTTTTCCAAATCAAACGGACGCATGAAATCCGTGATGACTTGATTCAAAGCATCTTCTGTCGTTTCCATGTAGGCGATTGGTAGTTTGCAGTCCTGATGGATGCGTTGAACCAGCTCACCGTTGATGGTATGGAAGGAGGTTCGCAGCGATTCATGACGACTCACCAGATTGGAAATGGATTGCTCCAGCTGCTGCACATTCAATGCCCCATCGAGTACCGTCACAACGGGCAAATTGTACACCGTACTAGCCGGATCAAGCTGGTTTAAAATGAGCATGCGTTTTTGCGCAGAGGATACAGGATACTGCTCTTGCATGACGACCCGCGGAATAGCGAGATAGGTTACTTCCGCTTCGCCTTCCACATACTTGGCGATTTCTTGAATGGTTGGTCTCTCAAACAACACGCGAAGCGGAACATCTGCTTGGCAGTCTTTTTGCATCCGGGAAATGAGATGAATCGCTTTTAACGAATGGCCCCCCAGTGTGAAAAAATTATCCTGAATGCCAATCGGGGACACGCCGAGTACGCTTTCCCAAATCGCTGCCATTTTCTGTTCCAGTTCGGTTGTCGGAGCAAGGTAATCTGCTCCCTTAAAAGCATTCCCTTCAGGTATGGGCAAGGCTCTTCTGTCTGTTTTTCCATTAGGTGTGACCGGAATCCGCTCCAGCTTCATAAAGAAGGACGGGATCATATATTCCGGCAGCGTTCGTGATAAGTACGCACGCAGCTCCTCGTTGCTCACTTCCTCTGTCAAAACGACATAGGCGCACAAATACTTACCGCCAGTCTCATCCGTTCTATCGATGACCACGGCTTCCTTAATTAAGGCGTGGTTGAGCAAGTGTGATTCGATCTCTCCCAGCTCAATACGATGACCCCTGATTTTTACCTGATGGTCGATTCGCCCTAAAAACTCGATATTGCCATCTGGCATCCAACGAGCGAGGTCACCCGTTCGATACATTCTCTCTCCTGATTGATACGGGTTTTCGAGAAACTTCTCCGCAGTCAACTCTGGATTGTGCAAATACCCTCTTCCTACGTTCGCACCAGAGATATACAGCTCCCCAACAATGCCCTCTGGTTTCATCTGGAGCTTTTCATCCAGGATATAAATGCCTGTGTTGCTTATCGGTTTTCCGATGGGTGGCAGCTCTGGTATATCCATGCTTGGGTCCATGGTGTAGGTGGTTACCACATGTGTCTCCGACGGCCCGTAATGATTGTGCAAAAATACGTGATGGTTCCGCAGATATTTCTGTAGCTCATGAGTAACGACGAGCTGTTCCCCTGCTGTGATAATATGCTTGACGCAACGCGGGAAGCTTTGCGCATAATCTTTTTCGTTAAAGATAAATTTCAAGAAGGATACAGGGAGGGACAAAATGCTGATCTGTTTTTCCTGGATAAATGCAAACAGTTTTTCTACATGACGTCTCATCTCATTCGTGATGAGATAGAGCTGTCCCCCGGAAAGCAGCGTAGAGAAAATCTCCTGATAGCAAACATCAAAGCTGCATGTGGTATACTGCAATACTTTTTCATGAAAATCGATGTTGGTCTTGGCAAACGTAAAGTGCATCAGATTTGCCATGTTTTTATGCTCAAGCATGACGCCTTTTGGTTTACCTGTCGTTCCTGAAGTGTAGATAATATAAAACAAGTCATCTGGATGATTGATCGTTTCTACAGACGCACTACTCTCTTCCCAGATGGCTGGAGCGCTGATATCTATTTTTTCAGTAGAGGCAGAGACTTTCTCTAGTAGATGCTGCTGGGTCACTACCAATCGAATCCCGCTATGCTCAAGCATGTAGGCAATTCGTTCTTCTGGAAGCTCTGGATCAATCGGTACAAACGCACCGCCAGCTTTCAAAACCCCAAGAATTCCAACAATCATCTCGATCGAACGATCCATCATCGTACCAACCAGACTGTCTGCTGCAATCCCTTTTCCTCTCAAAAATCTGGCGAGCTGATTGGACTTTTCATCTAGCTCCCGATACGTCAACTGCTGTTCTCCGAATACAACAGCAACCTGATCAGGTGTCCTTTCCACTTGTTCCATAAAGAGCTCGTGCATGGTTTTCGTTGGATAGGCAGCGGAAGTATCAAGGTTTCTGGCCATTAGCTGTTGTTTTTCAGTTTCTGTCAGCAAGGTAACCTGTTGTAGGTTGACCTTCGGATTGTTTGCCACGCAAGCCGCGATCTGCTTGAGGTGGCCAGCCATTTTTTGAATAAAGGCTTCATCGAAAACAGCAGCATTATAATCAAACCGCATCGCAATCTCTTCTTTGGGCATTACCATAACGGTCATGTCATAATTGGTAGGCTCAAACATCTCGACATCAGAAATGGTGAAGCCTACTTGCTGCGTCGCTACTTTTTTCTGCAAGGCCTCGACTAACGGGTAGTTTTCGATGACCATCAAGTGATCGATCAAATCTTGCTTCAATACGGAATCGTTTTGAATATCGTACAAAGGCACATGCTCATACGATTGGGATTGCAGTGTTCTTTGGTGCACATCCTGTATCAAATCGGCAAAGGTTTGATCGTTTTTCGCTTGAATGCGGAATGGAATGGTATTGATGAACAACCCAACCATTTTATCGATTCCAACGATTTCAGTTGGTCGGCCGGATACAACAGAGCCGAATAGCGCATCATTCGTACCGTTATAGGACTGGAGGAGAATCCCCCATAAGGTTTGAATCACAGTCGGCAATGTCACTTGATTTTGACTTGCGATCGCAGAAAGCTGCTGCGTCAGCATGCGGTCCAGCACAAAACGATATTGTGCTGGTAGAAAGGCTTTGCTAGAAGACTTCCCAAATTTCGGCAAGGAAGTTTGCTGTTCAAATTGTTCCAGATAGCCTCTCCAATATGCGAGGGCAGCCTCTTTATCTTGCTTTTCCAGCCAACGAATAAATTGGCTGTAAGGCTGCACCGGTTCAAGGGAAATCGGAGCCCCGTTCTTTAAGGATAAATAGACGGAAAGCAAGTCATCAAAAATAATGCTAAAGCACCAACCATCCATGAGTATGTGATGAAAACTCCAGATAATTTGGTATTCGCTCTCCGTCATTTGGAAAATAGCCACTCTCATCAACGAATCTTTCGCCAGATGAAAGGTTTTCTCTTGGTCATTCCTTTTGTACTGTGTGTAGCGCTGCTGTTTTTCTTGCTCGTCGTATGCAGTTAAATCGCAAAATAGGATGGGAATGGGCCGTTCCTTCAAGACAACCTGCAAAGGCTGCTTTAATTTTTCATAGAGAAACAGCGTGCGGAACACATCATATCTCTCTACCAGCACATGCAAGCTATTGGTAAACAAACCAACATCAAGATTGCCCTGAATCGAAATCGACATCTGTACAAGATGAGAGTTATGTTCTTCGTCTAGCAAGGCGTGAAATAACATTCCCTCTTGCATGGGCGTCAATAAATACATATCTTGTACTTGTTCTTTGCTAAAAACACTCATTCCGGCACCTCGATATCCACATTATTTGTCATATTTACATAAAAATGTAAATCAAGAGTATGTTTAACCCTAAAAATAGTAGCAAGTACTTATTTAAGCGTACTGTTAAGTAATTCGAAGATGTCGTCCATTTCTTCCATTTCAAGTCCTTTTAGACTAAAGTCACTAGGAGTCCGTTCGACTTCTTTTTTCTGAGAGCAATGAGTGATGATCTCCCGGAGATGTTTTCGATAGTTCTCACTCAGTTGATGAATGGACTCTTCTCTAAACTGCTCCTCGCTGTACGTAAACGTGATGAGAAGCTCGCCACCTTCAATTCTTCCTGTAATATTCAAGGCGGTATAAATCTCGGAATCAGGACTCAGATTGTTCTTTCCATCCGCACCAAGCGTGTTACCTGAACTATACGGAGAACGGGTAAACAATTCGTTGTTAAGGCCTGAGTCAAATTGCCCCAAGTAGTTAAACGTCACTTCAGGTTGCAAGAAAAAGGACAAGGAACGTCGTTTTTCCGGTTCTGTCATATATTTTAAAATTTCATAGCCAATGCCTTTATTAGGGATCTTCCTCAGGTTTTCTTTCGTGCATTTGATATGGTCAGGTAAGTGATTCATTTGACTCAAATCTAGTAAAACTGGATATTGGGACGTAAACCATCCGACTGTTCTTGTCACGTTAGCGTGTTCGATCACATCCTCGCGCCCATGCCCTTCCATATTAATCACGATTTGGTCAAGCCTGCTCCACTCTGCAACGGCCAGCCCCAATGCTGCCAGTAACAAATCATTGATTTCTGTTTGATAAGCAGAATTTGCCTGCTTCAACAATTGTTCGGTTTCTTCTGCTAGCAATCCGACCTGTATGTTGCGGATACTCTTCTGTTTGCTGCCCACCGTGTCATAATCTTTTGGGAGGGAAGCATTCCTAGCTCCTGATTCGAGATTCTCCCAATACGGGATTTCTCTCATCAATGCATCACTGTTCGCATACTCATTCAGCCATACTGCCCAATTTTTAAAAGAATCCGTTTTTTCTGGGAGAACGATTTCTTTTCCTGCTAGTACCTGACTGTATGCAGTTGCTAGATCCTCAAACAGAATGCGCCAAGAGATTCCATCCATGACTAAATGATGGATGGCCAAAAACAAATGATCGCCTTGGAGCGTATGGAATAGAGCTGCCTTTACCAGCTGTCCCTCTTGTAAATTCATGCTGCCATGCAATCGTTTTGTCTCTTCTTCGATTGCTTGCTGGGCATCCGAATGCGAGGTCAGATCATATTGAAGGAAATGGAATAATTCGCTATCCAATCCACGATTCTGTTGAACAATTCTCCCATTCTCGTTCCGATAGACCATGCGTAGCGCGTCATGATGCGAAAGGATTTTATCCAAGGTCTTTCGGATAGCTTCAGGATCAAATCCCTGTTCGCGGTACAACACATACGATTGATTCCAATGGAACATATTCGTAAAGTTCTTTTCAAAGAACCATTGTTGAATTGGTGTTAAGGTAACAGGGCCTTCGATGATTCCCTGCTCGCTTCTCCTCGTCGTACTTTTGACATAGAGAGCAACTTGTGAAATTGTCGGGTAATTCAGTAAATCTCTCGTGTCTAGCTTTAGTTGATAGGCATGCAAACGAGCAGCGACCTGGATCGCTTGAATGGAATCCCCACCGAGCGAGTAAAAATTGTCGCGAATCCCAATTTTCTCAATTCCCAATACTTCTTGCCACACGGTTGCGAGAATCGATTCTGTCTGATTTCTAGGAGGTTCGTATGCAGGATTTGTCTCAGCAGTAACATCAGGTTCTGGCAAAGCTTTGCGATCAATTTTGTCATTCGGCGTGAGTGGCATTTTATCCAGCTTCACGAAATAAGAAGGAAGCATGTACGCAGGAAGCTTTTGAGCGGCATATTCTCTGATCTGCGCAGGAGTTACTTCCAGTTGCGAAATAAAATAAGCGCACAAATAAGGTTGAGCATGTTGGTCTTCTCTAGGGATTACTACTGCCTCTTTTATTTGTTCATGTTTCAACAAAACAGACTCGATTTCTCCCAACTCGATCCGATGACCCCTGATTTTCACTTGATGGTCGATTCTGCCGAGAAACTCGATTTCGCCATTCGGCAGCCATTTGGCCAGGTCTCCTGTCCTGTACATTTTCTCTCCTGGTACGAACGGATTATCCACAAATTTTTCGGCGGTCAAATC
The DNA here is from genome assembly GCF_013284245.2 of Brevibacillus sp. DP1.3A. Taxonomy (NCBI): domain Bacteria; kingdom Bacillati; phylum Bacillota; class Bacilli; order Caryophanales; family Paenibacillaceae; genus Brevibacillus; species Brevibacillus sp. DP1.3A. The sequence goes on from NZ_CP085876.1 coordinate 3,648,538, forward strand.
TGGACGATTCCAGTATCCCCTGGCTAGACCTACTCCACCTATGCATAATTCGCCTTCACTGCCAATTGGCTGCAATTGTAGCTCTTCATTGACAATATAAGTGGACGTATTTTGAATCGGTTTCCCGATTGGGATCGTTTGGTTGACGAGCACATTGGAAGGTGCCTCCCAAATCGTCGCGCAAATGCTTGTTTCCGTAGGTCCGTATGCATTCACGTACCTGACTTTGTTTTTCCATCTATTCACTAAAGGGAAGTTGGCAGCTGAACCTGCCGTAATCATGATGCGAAGTGTAGTAAACTGATCTGGGGTGAGGTGGGTCAAATAAGTGGGTGGCAACGTGATGATGGTCAATTCATTTTCATTCAAATAATTTTCAAAACTGATGAAATCATGAATCGTCTGTTTGGAAAGGATGTAGAGGCTGGCACCGGTTAGTAAAGCCATGAACATTTCCCATACCGATGCGTCAAAAGACATGCTGGCAAACTGTCCAATCCTGTCTGCAGGTGTTACGTCGAACGTATTTTGAAAGAATGATTGCAAATTAGCGATCCCTTTATGCTCCAGCATGGTTCCTTTCGGCTTGCCGGTTGTGCCTGAAGTATAGATGACATACGCCATGTCAGTAGGTTTACTTGGCAAGTGAAGGTTGGAATCCGAGCGAGAATCCAGCTGTTCTTCCTCGAGTACGACTACAGGACCACGGTATCCGACATCATAAACAAGTTGGCTGACGTTTTTCTGGGTGATGACGATTTTGGTTTGACTGTCTTGCAGGATATATTGAATCCGATCTCGGGGATATTCGATATCGATAGGAACATACGCTCCGCCAGCCTTGAGGATGGCCAGAATAGCTGTAACATTTTCAATGGATTTCTCCATCATCACACCGATGATGCTGTCTGTTGTAATCCCTTTTTCGACCAGTGCTCTTGCTAATTGGTTGGCCTTCCTGTTGAGCTCCTGGTAAGTTAAGCGCTCATTTTCATAAACGATAGCAACTCGGTGTGGCACAGCTTCTGCCTGCTCCTCGAACAACTGATGAATCGACTTATCCTGTGGATATTCAACCTTTGTATCATTAAACAAGGCTACCTGTTCTTTTTCCCACTCCAAGTCGATGAGATTGGCCTGATTTGCTAACATATGTCCCCTCCGATAATTGGCAAACTTTTGTCTATCATGAAGTGTGACAATACAATGTGATGGCCAAACAAGTGAACGACACTACAAGGAAATGGTCCGCTAAATCTGAAGATGAAGCCTCAGTGACGAATGGCTCACATTGGAAACTCCCTCATCAACACCATTTAATATAATGGCCCAATGTAACAAAATATGTGGGTTTTTGTATCTTTTCTGTAAGTATTACCCATATTCATATTACTATGGTCATGAACCAATTTTCACCTACAAATTCTCCTCGATTTTACATTTTTTCACAATGGGGATAATTCCCTGTTTGCTCCATGCAGTTTTCAGGACAAAAGTCACCTTCCATTTTTTAATTAAAACGTGTACTCTAGCCCTCTAGCCTAATGGATTCAGGACATGATTACTGACCATTTCGAACAATGTAAATACGTTACCTGAAAACAATTGTGCTGGCCTGCACACCTCCTTACAATCCAGCAGAATAACGTATTCATATGCACCTGTTTGAGAAACTGTTATTCATTATAACAGAGAGTGTTTTGGAAATCAGTTAAAAAATAGGAAATTTTTGTTAATAACACTACTTTTTACCTAAAACGTTCTTCAATCCTTACAAAAAAAGCTCACACTTTCTAGGTTCATTCGAAAGTGTGAGCCTTTTGATTTACGATTTCATTGAGGAATCGAAACGGTGGACACCTATTCTTTCAGGATAATATTCTTGTCCTTCAGTCGCTTGTTCGTCGTGCTTCTGACGAGGGTATATACGACGGCAAAAGCAGGGATTCCAAGCAGCATTCCCATCAAACCGAACAATGCTCCCCCAACCAATAAGGCTACTATCACCCATAAGCCATCCAATCCAATTGAATTACCTACCACTCTTGGATAGATAAAATTACCTTCAATTTGCTGCAAGACAAGAATAAAGACAATGAACCAAATAGCCTTCACGGGATCGATCATTAAAATAATAAAGGCACTCGGAATCGTCCCGATATAAGCACCAAAAATCGGAATGATGCTCGTTACGCCAATGATCACACTCACAAGCAGTGCATACGGCATGTTAAACGCCCACATACCTACAAAACAAAGCCCGCCAAGAATGAGAGCCTCTGTTAGCTGGCCTGAGATAAAGCCACTAAATGCGCGATTGGTGATTTGTCCAATTTCTACAGCCCGATCCGCCTTTGCTTTTGACGAATAGGCATAAACGAGTTTTTTCGCAATGAGCGTCAACTTTTCCTTATAGAGAAGCAAATAGACGGACAACATCAGCCCCATGATGACATCGATAAAGCTAACGGTAAACATTTTCGTGTACGTCAGTAATACAGGGATGGAAGTCAGGAAAAAATGGCCTAACTTATTTACAATTTCATTCCACTTCTCCATAAGTGTATTCCATAAATCACCGGACAAGTTAAACCTCTCTGCAAAACCATCGACGAAAGCCTTTAATGATTGCATGTCATTCGGAATACTTGCCGCGAGCATGGAAACACTCGTGAGAAGCTGTGGGACAATAAACCACATGAGAAATGTAAAAAAGACCAGGACAGTCGCCAGAGTTAACAGGATTGAAAAAGGACGCCTTACTTTTAACCAAATTCGATTGTTACCGCGGTTAAAGGGTGAGAAGAGTCTTTCTTCATAAAATCTCATTAAAATGTTCAAGATGTAAGCAATGGCAATCCCATAAATCACAGGATCTAATAAGTCAAATATTTCATAGATAAATGACTTTACAGAAGGAAAATTCCAGACCACAGCAAACAGCAATACGGTGTAAGTCGCGATCATTATGTATTTCTTTATATCTCGCCAGTGTACTTTCTCCATCATTTTCTAGCTGACTCCTAACCTTTGTGAGTTCTAAGTTGACCTGTTTGTTCATAAACTTTTCCATTAATATGTCCACTCAAAAGTATACTATGTTTTTCAACCGTTCGTTATCATTTTTCTACTTTCACTAAAACTTCCCTATAACTTTCCACAATCATGGTAACAAAAACACTGCTGGAAAAGATAACAGGCTACCGACTAAGGGCAGCCTGCATTTCTACTATAGGGGCCAAACTCCCCCTTTTTTACTTGCATGAGTTAGGTAGCACGTATCAATTCCCGATCTCGTTTGCCGTGTAGCCAGTGATAAAGCGGGATACTGAAAAGGATGAAGGCAACCATCCCGACGAAAATCGCACGGTATCCTGTATGCGGTACGATAAATCCGAGCAGATAGGGTCCGATTCCTAATCCTAGATCATACAAAATGTAGTAAGTAGAGGTTGCTAATCCAAAGCGATGCGGAGCTGTCACCTTCACAGCTACCGTTTGGGCAATGGAGTTAAAGTTTCCGAAGCCTACTCCAATTAATGCAGCAGATAGCAGCAGCATCCAGGAAGTTGAGGCTTGACTGAATAGAAGCATCCCAAGCGCAAATATCACCAAGCTGGGGTATGTCACGATGTTCGCCCCTCTTGCGTCCATTAGCTTTCCTGAGAATGGTCGCGAGAGGATAATAACAATGGCATACACCAAGAAGAAATAACTGGAAGCTGAGGATAGATTAATTTCTTCCGCATAAAACGATAGAAATGACAAGACACCCGAATAGCTGAAGCCGATTAATAAAGCAATGAATGAAATCGGCAAGGCTTTCGGTTCGATGAATTTCGAAAGCAGAGAACCTTTTGCTTCCTCTTTCACACTTACGGAAGGAAGCGGAACATTGATTTTTGCCATGGCATAAAACATCAAACAAATCAGGGAAAACACAACATTCATCGTAAAGATCCAGGTGAAACCATTTTCAAGCCGCAATAAGATTATGCCGAGAAAAGGCCCAATCGCAGTGGCTAAAATCGCACTTAAACTGTAATAGCCAATCCCCTCTCCCTTGCGAGACGCTGGTAAGATTTGAGCAATAATCGTTCCTGTAGCTGTACTCGCAATACCAACAGCAATCCCTTGCAGCAATCGATTTACCAGTAGCAAACTGATATGGACAGCAAAAAAGTAAAGCAACGACGTGACAGCAAAAAATGCTAACCCAATCCAAAGCGTTTTTTTCGTACCAATATGACTAATGGCTCTACCCGTGAGTAGTCGGCCAATCAATGCGCCAATGATAAAGATACTAGAGACCAATCCGGCTAAACTGGTTGAAGCGTGAAATTCTGTTTTGGCATACGAAGCAATCGTAACCATTAGTAAGAAAAACATAAGTGTCAAAAGAAAATTGATGAAAGAAACAATAACGAACTCTTTCGTCCAAAGCCTATCCTTTTCCACTGCTTACCCTCTTCTCTTTAGATTCATGATTATTTTTTCTAGAGCTGCGGCAGCTGCGTCTCTTTCTTCTGGTGAGATGCCCTCCAATATTTCTTCCAAGAACGGATCAGTCGCTTCCATAATCGTCTCATGTAGCGCTTCACCTTTCTCTGACAAATACATAATTTTTTGCCGTTTGTCTGATCCTGATGAAATCGAAATGATTTCACGCGCAGCTAATTTTTGCGCAATCGGTGTAATGGCTGGCTTCTCTACTTGCCAATAATCGGCGACGTCGCTAAAAGTAGCAGAACCGTTATTTTTCAGATAACGAATTAGCGCCCATTGCGTGACGGATATACCGAATGGAAGTAACTCCTCTTGCAATTGGTTATTGTATATACGATGTGTGAATGCGACTTTTGAAAAGAACGGGTACATGTTAGCTCCTTTGTATTAGTTAATTAATTTAATTAATTATATATCTTTTCTTGCTGTTTGAGAAGGTCTAAATCATGATGGGTTACCTTGTGGCTTTTTCGGTGCACATTCGTCTAACCTATATCATCATACAAAAGGAGAAAATCATGCTGGCAAAAAGGTTTTCCGCCATTCCCTTCTTATTATTGCTTTTCTTGGTATTTTATTTTCCAATACCTACGCTTGCGAAGGAATCCTCCTTTCAAAATGCGTACTATGTGTTTAGCTGGGATGAGGCAGGCAATGTCCTTCTTTCCATGGCGACAAAAGCTTCGGAAGTCTACATAAACGGGATGAAGCCATCGCAAAAGAAAGCGGATGGCGATCTTATCTTTTGGTTCGATCTGGAGCCGAATGCAGTTGCTGTTATTGCTGCGAACAAAGTGGAGAGTATTACACTCCCGAAATAAAATAAAAATCAGTCACATCCGTTGGTATCGAAACCCACCGTTTTTTTCATTGCCCATTCCCCTTCGCTTGCCGCTTGACTCTCCCCTTAACTGGAAAGTTATACTCGGTACAGAAAAAACGTCAGTAAGGAGGTTGCCCCATGTTTAAAATCAGTGAATTTGCGAAGATTAGTCAAGTCTCCGTCAAAACACTTCGCTACTATGACCAAGTTCATTTGCTCAAGCCAGCTCATACCGACAAATTTTCAGGCTATCGGTATTATTCGGCTGACCAAATGTTTCAGCTTAATCGGATTATGGCTTATAAAGAATTGGGTTTCTCCTTGGATCAAATTCGTCAGATGATGAGCGAGCAAATCCCACTCGAACAAATCAGGGGGATGTTTCGAATCAAGCAAAGCGAGATTCAATCCATTTTGGATAAGGAGCAAGCAAGACTGAATCTCATCAAAGATCGTCTGTACGCCATCGAAAATGAAGAGAAAAGCCTGCCTTCGCATGATGTTATTCTCAAAAAAGTAGAATCTCAGCTTGTCCTATCCTATCGTCAAAGAACTCCGTTCAATAAAATTCCGGAGCTATTTCAAATGTTGGACGATTCCTTGGGGCGTTTAGGTCAATCTTCTCTTTCCAGATTGGTTCTTTGGCATGGTTGTGAGGAATGCGATGACAGCATGGATGTGGAAGTGGCACGTCTGCTTTCTCACGATTTGCAGACCGAACCCCCTTTCACCGTTAAGCAATTGCCGGAAATTCCGTTGATGGCTACGCTCATCCATCATTGCCGGACGACGTGCCGTTGCACTGCGAGTGTCGAATTGGCGATGTGGATTGAACGAAATGGATATCGGATCAAAGAGAATGAACCGCGTCGTGAAATTTGTGTTCGTCGTGAAAATCCCGAAGACCCGGACTCTTATGTCGCCGAGCTCCAGATTGCCGTAGAAAAAGCGTAACGTTCGAACATGTGGAGAGGAGATTCAGCTATTGAACAGACAGCAAAAGTTCCTAACTTTCGCCTTATTTTTATTGACCTTCGTTCTGGGTACGAGTGAATTTGTGATCATCTCGCTGCTCAGTGATGTGGCAACTGAGTTGGGCATATCGATTTCAACAGTAGGATCGCTCGTATCAGCCTTTGCCATTTCGTTTGCCATCGGTACACCAATCTTAACGGCGATATTCAGCCGATTTGCCAAGTATCCACTCATGCTTACATTGATAGGCATCTTTATTATAGGGAATATTCTTACTGCCCTATCCGAGACGTATGTGTTGCTTCTTGTTTCCAGAATCTTGACTGCCGTTGTTACCGGGGTTTTGATTGCACTTGCCATGGCGGTTGCCAGTGAAACGATGCCTGCTGAGAAGAGAGGGGCTGCTATTTCTATCATTTTTGCGGGCTTCACGATTGCCAGCGTTGTCGGGGTGCCACTTGGTACTTTTATTGGGCAATGGGGCGGTTGGCAAATGGCCTTTTGGTTTGCGGCTCTACTAGGCGTCCTATCTCTCCTAGCAAGTGCAGCGACCATCCCAAAAGGATTGAAGGGGTCGAACAGCTCCTTGCAAAAACAAATCGGGTTACTGACCAATAAACGTATCATCATCGCGTTCTTTATCCCGGCATTAAGTATCGCGGCAACCTACACGGTATACACGTATTTAACTCCTTTGCTGCAAGAAGTGCTCTTCGTACCGAACGAATATATTAGTCTCGTATTTTTATTGTACGGGGTCATTTCGATCTTTAGCACGTTGATTGGTGGAAAACTAGCAGCTCACAACGGGATAGGAAAGCTCCGGTATGTGTATCTGATGCAAGCTGTTATTCTCGCATCTCTTTATGTTTCGTCCCATTCCCATCTCGGTGGATTCATCAGCTTATCATTGATGGCCTTGGTCGTTTATATCATGAATTCCACGATGCAATTGTATTTTATTGATTTGGCCGATAAACATTTCCCGGCTGCCAGAGATTTGGCGTCCTCATTAACTCCCGTGTCAGTCAATGTCGGGATCGCCCTCGGATCAGCATTGGGTGGATTTATCACGACAAACCGAGAACTCATTGATGTTTCCTGGGTCGGTGCGATTGTCGCGATCGTTGCATCGTTGTTGACTTTTATCAGCTACAGTTTAGATCGCAAGGCGATGTCCTTCCCCACTCATACGTTGGAGGACTGTCAAACACGAAAATCATACAAATAAAAGAAGAAGCTTCCCTTCATGTTTCCAGGGAAGCTTCTTATTCCTTCATCTATTGAGACAATTTTACCAAGCTGTAGTTTTTCTTGCCTTTGCGGATAATGATGAAGCGGCCGCCGATAGCGAGACTTGGCGTAACTTCCAGTTCCAGATCGGTAACGCGCTCGCCATTCATGGAGATAGCGCCTTTTGTAATATCCTCACGTGCTTGACGCTTGGATGGCTCAATGCCGATCTCAACGAGCCAGTCGACAATGTTCTTCGTTTCGAGGGTAGATTCGAACGTCGGCATTTCTTTGAAGCCTTGCTCGATCTCATCTGCCGATAGCGATTTAATATCACCAGTAAACAAAGCAGCTGTAATGCGCTTCGCCTGCTCCAGCAATTCCTCGCCGTGCACAAATCTCGTCATTTCCTCAGCCAGCGCTTTTTGCGCCTCGCGTTTATGTGGCTCAGACTGTACTTTTTCAGCCAGCTCTTCAATCTGCTCTTTCGAGAGGAATGTAAAGTATTTCAAGTATTTCACAACATCGCGGTCATCGGTATTCGCCCAGAATTGGTAGAATTCGAATGGTGTTGTTTTGTTTGGATCGAGCCAGATGGCTCCTCCTGCTGTCTTCCCGAATTTCGTACCATCTGCCTTCAGCATGAGAGGAATAGTGAGTCCGAATGCTTTTGCTTCTGGTCCTTCTTTTTTGCGGATCAGATCGAGGCCGCTAGTAATGTTGCCCCATTGGTCGGAACCGCCGATTTGCAGCTGAACATCTTCATGTTTGTACAGATGTAGGTAATCCAGCGATTGCAGAATTTGATAGGAAAACTCCGTAAACGAAATGCCGCTTTCCAGTCTGCTCGATACAACATCCTTGGCAAGCATCGTATTAATGCTGAAGTTTTTCCCGTAATCCCGCAAAAATTCAATGACATTGATTTTGTGCGTCCAGTCGTAGTTGTTCACCAAACGGATTTGGTTGTCGCCTTCTGTTACGAACAGCTTCTTCATTTGTGCTGTGAGCGCATCTACGTTCTCCTGAATTTGTTCCAGTGTTTGCAAAGAGCGCTCGGATTGACGGCCGCTCGGATCGCCAATCGTACCTGTTGCACCACCGATCAAAATGACCGGACGATGACCAGCGAGCTGGAAGCGTTTCAGTACCATGAAAGGAATCAAGTGACCGATATGCATGCTGTCACCTGTTGGATCGACACCACAATATAACGAGACTGCTTTTTCATTCGTTAATTCTCGCAGTCCTTCTGCATCTGTTTGCTGATTGATGGCTTCGCGCCATTCGAGTTCGTCGATAATATTCACTGCCATACACTCCTTCAATCTCCTATGGTAAAAAACAAAAAATCGCCCCTTGTCTATTGTAGACATAGGGACGATTGAATAACCGTGTTACCACCCATCTTGCACTAATGGACCCAAGCGCTTGCGCAGGCCATTCATGCCACTCATAGCGAGTTATCGTTCGCGATTCCGCTCGGCATTACCCGAGATACTCCAGAGTGTAATTCGCTCGCTTATTGTGTACCGGGTTTCATCAACCCCCGGCTTTCTAGAACAGGGAATAAGCTGCTACTGGGCTCTTTCAACGTATGTTTCATATGAAATTAAAGTCAGTATATTGAATTCAAATAGCAATGTCAACCATGTAGCAATGATTCCGCTACTATCCCTTAGTTTATTTTCGTGAGCCCTTCAGAAGTTAGTTCATAAACAGTTGTTGCGACTTCATGTAAATACCGTCGATCATGCGAAATACTGATAATCACACCGTCAAAAGCCGTTAAAGCGCGGCACAGAACAGGAGTCGTCAAAGGACTGAAGTTTCGGGTCGGTTCATCCAGTATCAATATTTCGCACTGATCCAAAATCATTTTTACCAGGAGCAATTTCGCTTTCTGTCCCCCAGACAAGTTTATAATGGGTTGATGCATCTCATCTTTTGTAAATTTCATACTACCTAAATGCGTATACGCTTTTGTAATCGCATCTTTAACACCCGTTGTTTCCAAGTATTCAATCGGTGTTCTGGTCGAATCCAGCCGGTCTTCATAGTTTTGGGGCATGTACCCGATCTTTAATGAGGAGTACTGGATTAGCTCATCCATGATCTTTTTCAACAACGTCGTTTTTCCCACCCCATTTTCCCCAATAATCGCGACTTTTTCTGGCCCCTTGATCGATAAGTGAATCTGTTTCGATAGCTGTTTGTTCGCTATTTGCAGTACATCCAATGAAAAGTCGAGGATTTGCCTACTGCCGGGCACATGCACTGCAGAATCAAACCGGAATTCGCTTGCTTCTTCTACACTTGGTGCCTCTACAAACGTTTGCGATGCTTTCTCCATACGCTCTCTTTGATTTTTCAGAGACTTGATTTTCTTTTGCAGTCGCGGGTCTGACCGGGATACATTCCGATGTTGATGTTCTGCCTTATTCCAAACGTCATGCCATTTCTCCATTTGCTTTCTATGATCAGAAGCTTGCTTCCTGGCTATCGTTTCTTGTTTGCTCAAGTGGCTCTCGCGATTCGCGAGGTAATTCTCATATGGTTCTCTTGAAAACGTATATTTGGGTACTTGTTTGCGCTTCGTCAGTTCCATATGAAGGATACCGTTTGCTGTATTCGCAATAAATGTTTCGTCATGCGATACATAGATAACAGGAATAGCCGTCTGTTGAATAAATTCTTCCAGCCACTCCATCGTTTGAATATCCAAATCATTCGTGGGTTCATCCAGCAATAGAACATCCGGCTTCTGTGCCAGCAGACTTAAAAAGCGGTATTTGAAACGCTCACCACCGGACAGAACACCCATCTTTTTATCTGAATCCAATGCATGAATGCCGAGGTCATCCATCGCTCTCACCAGTTCTTTGCTCCATTGATTTTCGGCAAAAAAGTCGGCAATGGTCATTTGTTTCTCTTCGTCCGATAGCTCCTGTGCAAGATAACCCATGGAACATTCGTTTCTCAACACGTTACCTTCAAATGTGCAGTACTCGGCAATCATTTGTTCCGCGTATATCAATTTTAATAAGCTGCTTTTGCCATTTCCTTCTTCCCCGATGATAGCAATCTTGTCGCTGAGTTGCAGGGTGAGATGCAAATTGTGAATGAGCGTCCTGTCGTCTTTTTTGGTGGTAATCGTGATATTGTGCAGTTCTACCATTTGGATTCCCCATTTCGTTTTTACGTTTCTCGTCATTTACTCTTTGTTCATCTGTATCACCCCCTTTTTTGACAACAAAAAAGATGCTTCTGTCCAATAAACAGAAGCATCTTGCTCTCGTTCTTGAAATCGCTATATGAAAAATAGACCATACAGGGATTCAAGATATACATTTGCGGGTGAATTTGGCTTCTTGTTTATTTATTATAGGATTGGCTTTTCCAATAAATAAACAATTGCGCAAATGATTCACCCTCCGTTCCAATTAGTTGACTTCAATATAGCATGGCCTTCTAAATAATGTCAATCAAGCTATTCGATCAAGGCTAGCACTTGTGCAAGCTTGTCTTTGATGGGGGAAGATTCCTTTTTTACAGCCTGTGCGAGCTTCTTATTCCCGCCGAAAAGACGATAAATAACGGTTCCCCGCTGGTAATCTTCCATCGTTGCAAGCTCTCCTATGAGGGCATCCACCAGTTCTGCACGATCGATGGTGATATTTTTCAAAGGCTTCGCCGAGTCGCTACTGCCAAGCACCAGAGAGACGAGTACTGGCATATTCTCTACAGTTACACCATGCGCCTCCATAAAAGCCATGGCAAAATCGTCTTGGGCAGACTGATGCTCCGTGTCGACCAGCTCCATATAACGACGAACAAGTGGAAAATAATCGTTGCTAGACAAGCCGAGAGCCAATACCGCATAAGTGCCAGGCATGACTGATTTCTCACTAGGCTCTACATCTCCGTACCACGCGAACTCCTCCATCGCTAGCTCGGCATATTCTGCGATTTTCGGGTATAAGGCAGGGTAACGGGACGCATTCGCAAAAAACTGGTGGAGACCTGACTTCGCCAGTTTTTTTACTGGCAGGTAGTGCTTTGCGCTGCTCTTCAGCTTGAGCTTGTACCCTTTGGGAAAACCTTCACGCAAAAGGCCGTTGATAAAATTGATGGCCTCACCGTAGGTGGCTTCTTCCTCAGATACGATCCGGATGTCGATCTCTTGCAAAACGTCATTGGCGGTCGCTTGAATCAGACTGCTTTTATACTCGTTTTCAAAGCGACCGCTGCCTCGTTTTACATAGTCCGCAGCCTGCTTGGAGCCAAGCTGAACAGCGAGGTCCAAGAACTTCTTGCGGGTGTCCGGTTCCTTGTTCCCAATTGCGAGAGCTACGTACAGGAAAAAATCCAGCTCCTCTGTTTTTAGTTCCTGACGCTCCTGCTCAGGTTTCAAAACCCAATCCAGTCCATAATGCCCAGTACGATCAAAATAGTTGACTAAAAAACGTTCCTCCGCCCAGCCTTTTAAAGCCAAAGTAAAGTGGTATGTCCATGAATCACTGCGTTCTTTATTGGAGCGCAGCTTTTCGCTAAGATGCTGGATGAGCGGTTCGATAACCTCCTGCTTTTGTTCCATCAGATCGGGATTGACGAGACAATGAGCGAAGAAAAAATCGTCTTTTTCATGCGGACGTATAGGAAGCTCCGGCTTGATTTTTGTCTCGATAAATTGATCCAGTGCTTGTTTTAGACTCTCGAGTTTTCGTTCGTTTACGAAATGGTGAGAATGGCATTGCACCGATTGTTTCCACTCGAATTCAAAGACGAGCTCGAAGCGGTAATCAAAAAAGTGAGAATCATAGTCAGTGGAATGGAAAAGGGATTCCATTCGATCACACAGTGCGGGGAAAAACTCTTGCATGAGAATTTCCTCTGTAAGCTCCTCCATGTAAGGACCCGCGTCGTATTTGTACGAGTCGTCACTCCATTTGAAAGGTTCATGGACATCCACGTGGATTTTGCCATTGGCCCAATTGAGTTTTCCTTTTCTCCATGCCACTCTCAGGTAGTCTTTGATCCCCGCCTGCAGTTGACTCCAGTCTTTGATCTCGTTGATCCGCTGGTTCTCTTTCTTGTAAATTTCTTGGATGGAAGTCCATACTTCGTTTAGAAATGCTTCTGCTGCCTGATTCATTGACTGACTCCTCCTCGCCAAAACAGCGCTACCTTCTTAACCGATGACCTTGACGACATTGCCCTCGCTATCGGTAATATTGGTTTTCACAATGTTGATGGCAATTCCTTTCAGAGATGGGATCTCAAAGCTGCATTCCTTTGGAAGTAACTGCTTGGTAAGCGCAATCGTTGTCGCATCATCGAGAACAAAGCGAATAACGTCATCTCCTGGAATACATTCAGGATTTTCTCCTGCCTCAAATACAACTCGAACATCAGGTCCCACCAAACTCAGGCTTTCCCCTTTGCGCATACGTCCTCGGAGAATTTTCCCGATGACTTCCGCTTGCTTAGCTCCCAGCCTCAGGGTCGAAGGCGTTTTTTTCAAAAAGCCATTTTTACCTGGCTCCCAGCCAAGCTGGCTGACAAACAAATAGGCAGTGTTGGAGCCTTCTTGTTCCATTCCTTTTTGAACAGCATCTGTAACTGTAGAGTTGCGAAGGAGAGAATCCCGCTCGAGATCGGTTATGTAGGAAGGCATGTACGGCAATCCAGATTGGAGTACGCCACGTGTATTCCAAGCCATCATCGCATCGAGTTCATCACCTGTAACCCCGACCATTTGCAAGAATTGCACCCGACCATTCGGCGTATCGATTTCGGCAAGCTGTGGGTCTGTGACAAAAGCGAGCGCAGTCAGTTGGGTATCGGCGTCCAAGCATATCGGACCGTTTGCATCCAAATGATCCCCTGCCTGAAAAACATTCCCGGTGTTGAATACGTAACGTCCCATATTTTGAAGCAGATTCAGCGCCCAGGCAGGCGGTTCTTCCTCGTCGTCCTTTCGCGCCAATCGAAACGTCAATTCAAAGCCAAAACCGCTTTCCTCTTCATTCTCGGACTCTTTTTCATACAACTCGGTAAATCCATAGGTCACAAAATGCCAATGCGGGTATGGCTCGTCTGATTTGTAGGCGCTTATTCCATCCAATGGATCGTGACCACCCAGCGCATACGAGATGAGCGTCCCGTAATGCTTAGGCTCCTGCTCTCCATAAATCTTTCTCATCTCCTGATCAATGGCATCCCAGCCCACTGACATCATTTCTTCATCCATTTCTTCGTTCATCTCTCTCGCCTCCTATGTAATGACTGTCTTAACAATAGCCAAAATAAAATTTGGATACTCTATTAGACGGTCAATACCACTTAGCAAATTACATCGTTCTCATTCCCTTCTATTCAAAAGTCTTTAATCGGTTTGTGCTATCCCATTCGGAACGACTGGCTTCGATAACCAGTGCTGGTCGGTTTGCACATGATTTTTGCGCACAAACTTGGCGGCAGATTGTTTAAAATCTTCGTACGGAAACCTCTCCGTTATTCGTACCACATACCCCTCTTGTTCTCCGCCGAAGACAGATTGTTTGGTGTAGCAACTTTTTACGGTCTCTTCCTTCCAAATCCCTCTGTATAAGACAGGTGCTGTTTTAAAGCCAAGTAATTCGGCCCATTCTACCGTTTCATCCCACGACAAGCATTCATTGTTTTCATTCCAGATCGAGAACACGTAGAAATAGCTCGTTAGGTGTTCGTAATAGATGGAATGCAGCGCATATACATTTTCCCCACAAATTCTCCAGCCTTCCGGAATATGAAACGAAATCGTCCCGTGCAGCATCTTTACCCAATGTCTAGATGCATGATCTTTGCTATCCAGTGACCTTGCGTGGATATGATTTCGGTACAGCGTGGTATTTTCACCATCCAGCTTCTCTGTCACGACTACTTCTTTTCCCTCGAAATGACTAACCGTTCGCAAGATTTTATCATCGTCGGTTCTACTTCTTGACCAGGGTAAATGAAAGGTTCTCGGGTATTTTTTCAACATCGTTATTCACCTCCTTATTTGGCATAGGCATCACCTTCCTTAAAGAAGTACAGCTTCCATAGGTACTCATCGCCCAACAAATGATAAATCTCGGAAATATCTTGCTGCGTTCCGTAGTTAATCTTCATGTGCATTTGAATCAGATTGACGACTTCGAAGATAAAATCATCTTCGAATCCTAATTCTTTTAAGAAATGGCAAGCAATTTGCGCAGAAACATGCTCATGTCCGTAGTAGGAGTAATGGCCTTTCATCGGTTTGTAGGTTTTGCAAAATGGTTTTCCTGTATCGTGAAACAAGGCGACCACTTGCATGAGAAATTTGTCTTCTTCCGTGTAAAAGGCGTTTACATAATCGAAAACATGATAGGTATGCTTGCACAAAGGGTACTGATGATAAGGGTTTTCCTGATTAAACTGATACATCTCTTTAAAGATCGGAATAGCATTCAATCTGGCGAATAACTCTTCATAGGAGGGTTCATTTTGAAGCAATTGAACGAACTCTTCTTTTTCAATGGCATAAGGAACTGGTTCGTGCAAGAGATGAATGTGATCCCAGCCTTCATTCTTAATGGGAAAATGGAAGTTCTTCCGCATCTTTGCCACGATGTATTCGTCTACGGTTCTCTTTCGGGATCGATTGCGCTCCAGGCAAACAGAATAGGGAACATCGACGTAATAGCATTCTTTTTGGACATCAGGAAATTTGGCAAGGACCTTCATTCTTTTCTCTCTGTCAATATTGGTTGCATCTAAGATGACATTCTTTCCATTCGCCAGCTCCGTTGCGATTTTCGAATAAACCGCAAAAAATACTTGCGCTGACTTTTTTTGTTTTCGCTCATCACCAAATAAGTTCTGGCGAATTTCATCCGTAGACACGATGGTTGCCCGTTCCTTTTTGGCAATTTCTTGTGCCCACTTGCTTTTGCCACTGCCCGCAATGCCTGACAGGACGATTAATTTCTTTTTCACTTATATCTCACCTCCTTTCAATAGAAACTAACTTTTCGACTTACTTTTCCAATATTATACACACTTCGCGTATAGATGGCACCCTTCTTTGTTCCTAGATTTCCCCTTCTTTACAGCCACGGACCAAAGAAGCTCTGGACAACTTGCTCGGAATAGCTATCTTCCCCCCGCCAATTCACGACGGCGAAAAAGTCGTTCTTCCCGCCACGCCCTGGTCTGTCCTTGCTTGGAGCCAAGATCCCAGCGGATGCAAGGATTTCCATGAAGACATCCCGTTCGTTCTTGCTAGATGGAAAGACACCATGGAGGCGCTTCTCCAATTGCCGGGCGGCATCAGTTGGTTCACTGCTCGCGATGATGGCTAGCACTTGACGGAGGATGGCTACATCTTCTTCCTGTACCGTAAGATTTTCTTCTGTACGTAATAGCTCCAGATCAAGCATGAGGTACGGTAGATAGTTCAGACGGATACCCCCCCACTTGATTCTTTCAAAATTCAGGACATTCAAATCTTCATCCGTATATAGCTCTCGTCCAGCGATATAGTAACGGTCGCATTTATGGCAGTCTCCGTACATGGCGAAGTACGTGCCGTTTTCTGGATTCGTATACTTCCCGGCGTTACTTTCGAATGCATGTACTTTCAAAGGCTCTGTCAAAGCCCAACTAGACAAGGCGCTACGCAGGTACACCTTTCGCGTTGAGAGACTGTGCAAAAATGCTGTGGCGACTTGTTCTTTCGTCACTTTTTCATGCAGAGCAATGATTTTCTCTATGCACTCCTCGTGACTGATCGTCAGTAGGTCAAACATGAGGCCTTTGCTTTTGGCGTATTCAAAATCTGCTCCCGTAAAATCGTATGGGCGGCTCTTCCACCCGTTGCTGCTCCAAAATGTTTTCATCAAGATTTGCTTTGCTTTTTTATCCATAAAACAATTGCTCCTTTTTTCTTTGCTTTCCATATTTTAGCGCAGAGCGGACGTATGAAAAAAGAGTCCAACATGTGAAAGATCGTTGGACCCTGGTTGCGTGCTATTACGTACCGCAAAACGTTTGGTAAGGACGTGCCGATTCCGCTGGTAAAGTCGTGTATTCTACCTGTTCAGGCGTGTACGCATATGGATCAGAAAGGACTGCCAAAAGCCGTTCCATCACCGTGTAGTCGCCCTTTTTCCATGCTGCTTCCAATGCTTCTTCTACACGATGGTTCCGTGGGATGACTGCCGGATTACTCTTTTTCATAAACTGTTGTACCGCTTCGGTGTCTTCTGGCTGTCTTGTTAGTCGTGCTTTCCACTGCTCATGCCAATCCGTGAATTCGCTCGTGCCAAACAGCACGGTATCTTCTGGTTGATTGATCGTGAGCGCACGGAATGTATTCGTGTAGTCGGCACGGTGCTCCTTCATCATGTTGAGCAGACCTTCGATCAATGCTTCGTCTTGTTCCTCTTCGTTAGACAATCCGAGCTTTGCCCGCATTCCTGCAAGCCAATGGCTATGATACAGCTTGCTAAATTCGGCGAGAGCATCTTCGGCCATTTTCACAGCCTGCGCTTCGTTGTCATGCAGCAACGGCAATAAGGTTTCCGCAAAACGAGAAAGATTCCACACAGCAATGTACGGCTGATTTCCGTAAGCATAGCGACCCTGAACATCAATGGAGCTAAATACCGTTGCGGGATCATACGTGTCCATGTAAGCACAAGGACCGTAATCAATAGTTTCGCCGCTGATCGCCATGTTGTCGGTGTTCATGACCCCGTGAATAAAGCCCGCGAGTTGCCACTTGGCAATCAACGCAGCCTGACGCTGGATGACTCCCTTCAGTAGGAGGAGGTAGCGGTTTTCTTCTGCTTCGATCTCTGGAAAATGTCTTTGCAACGTGTAATCAGCTAACGCGCGGAGATCTTCTATGGAGCACCATCTTGCCGCGAATTGAAACGTGCCTACTCTGATATGACTGGCTGCAACACGCGTCAAAATGGCACCAGGCAGCTCGGCTTCGCGATAGATAGACTCGCCAGTTGTCACTACTGCAAGGCTCCGAGTGGTAGGAATTCCGAGTCCATGCATGGCCTCGCTAATGATGTATTCGCGTAGCATCGGGCCAAGCGCTGCTCTACCATCGCCGCCGCGTGAATAAGGTGTTCTGCCGGAACCTTTCAGTTGGATATCAAAGCGCTCGCCGGAGGGTGAAATCTGCTCACCAAGCAGAAGAGCCCTGCCGTCGCCTAGCATGGTAAAATGACCAAATTGGTGTCCCGCATATGCTTGCGCGAGAGGCATTGCGCCTTCTGGTGCCTCATTTCCCGCGAGCATGGCTACAGTATCGGCGCTTTGAAGGGCTTCGGCGTTCAGCCCGAGCGACTTTGCCAATGACTCGTTTAGAATGGCGAGCTTCGGTAAATGCACAGGAGGTGGGCTCAGTCGGGAATAAAAGGATTTCGGCAGCGTTGTATAGCTGTTGTCGAAGTTCCATCCCGGTTCGATCGTTGTTTTTTTGTCTGTCATTGTATCTCCTTTTATCGATTGGTGTATTTGAATGGAAGTAACTGTACACTTGATACATTTTGCCAGTTTATTATACCCTTTTCACCAAGATTGGAGCACATTGGTCAGGTGAAAAAACAAAAAAACGCCGGTTTTCCCCTCGACGTTTTCGTTCTGTGTTAACAATATGATGCTCACTAAAACCATGAGAACCATGGTAACTTGTGTTCGTTTTCTATCAGCACTCTGCCCATTGCTGGCAGTTAAAAAGAGTCTGCTGTGATGACCAGCAGACTCTTCCCAATGTTCGCAATGACTAGCTTTTCTTATTCGAATTTTGTGACAACAAATGTTCCGGTCAGCGTATTTTGGGTCATCCCTTCAAAAATGTCGTTCACTTCAGAAAGAGAAACCTCGCGATTCACCATTTTGCTAGGAGAAAGTTTTCCTTGCAACACAAAAGAGAGCAAAGACGAGTAACCATGAACCGGCATACCAAAGGTAGAAAGGAAGCGAATTTCTTTCTTGACCATATCAGTCACAGGGATCGTAACATTTCCACCATCGTGTGTAATAAGCCCCCCTTGCAAGTGACGTCCGTCCTTTTTGAGGCTGAGAATCGAGTTTACACATGTTTCAGAATGGCCCAGTGCATCAACAGACACGTCCGCTCCACCCTTCGTGAGTTCCATGATGGCTTCGACGGGGTTCGTTTTACGACTGTTAATGATATAAGCTGCTCCCATCTGCTTGGCTAACGCCAAATTCGTATCTTGAATGTCCACACCGATTACATTTGCCCCCATTGCTGAGGCAATGTTGATCGCAGAAAGTCCGAGTCCACCACATCCATAAATGGCCACCCACTCCCCAGGCATAACTTGTGCCCGATCGACCAGACCATGGAACGCGGTCATGAAGCGGCAGCCCAAGGCCGAAGCATCGAGGAAGTCAATTTCCTCTGGCAAGTGGATGACATTCCGGTCTCCTTTTGGAACGGCGACGTATTCTGCGTAGCCGCCATCATAGGACATCCCGGGGAATGACCTGGAGTCACACAGGTTTGACTTCCCACTGAGACAAAAAGGGCAAGTTCCATCACTTCCGATAAATGGGACAACTACCCGATCTCCCTTTTTAAAATGGGTCACTTCCCTACCCACTTCTTCTACGACGCCGCAGAATTCATGACCCAAAATACGGTTTGCCGGTTGTCCATGCAGCCAAAAATGCAAGTCACTCCGGCATACTCCATTTGCCATTACTTTAATAAGAATCCCGTCTTTATCAGGTGTGGGATCTTGAACATTTTTCACTTCACATTTCTGTTTATCTACGAGTACCAGTGCCTTCATTCTGTTTACCCCCTGATATGGTTTTGATTGATTTAATTGAGGCTGATTAAGACACTTTTCGTTTTTGTGTATGCTTCAATACCTTGATTGCCCATTTCCACGCCGATTCCGCTTTGCTTATGCCCACCAAAGGGAAGACCATTATCCGATTTGAGGTACGTATTTACCCAGACAGTTCCTGCTTTTAATGCATCGATGACTTTATGCGCAGTTGTCAAGTTTTGGGTCCATACACCGGCAGCCAATCCATATTCGGTTTCGTTCGCTCTTTCAATGACTTCCTCTATCTGTTCAAACGGCATGACGCACAAGACCGGGCCGAATATCTCCTCTTTTACGGCAGTGCAATTTTCTTCGAGATCAGTAAGAATGGTAGGCTCCAAATAATTACCGCCTGCCAGCTCGCCCTCTTGTATAACGTTCCCACCTGTTAAAACGGTAGCTCCTTCTTTTTGGGCGATTTCAATATAATTTTTCACCGATTGCAAGTGCTCTTTGGAAATCAGCGGTCCCATCTGTGTAGCTGGGTCTAGTGGGTTCCCCACTTTCATTTTTTGTGCCATTTCAACCAATTTTTCTGTGACCTGTTGAAAGACTGACTTTTCCACATAGAGTCGAGTCCCTGCCACACATATCTGGCCCTGGTTTGTAAACATTCCCATAAACGCGCCTTGAATCGCTTTGTCCAGGTCGGCATCCGCAAAAATAATGTTTGGTGATTTTCCGCCTAATTCCAGTGTGATTTTTTTCAGAGTGTCAGCGGATTTTCTCATGATGCCTTTGCCCACTTCCGTTGACCCTGTGAAACCGATTTTGTCGATATCAGGGTGACTCGTGATCGCTTCCCCAATTTTACGACCGGAGCCTGTTACAATGTTCACCACTCCTGCGGGGAAACCCGCTTCCATGATCAGTTCACCAAGTAACAAAGTTGTTAGGGTGGTTTGCTGGGAAGGCTTCAAAATCACGGTATTCCCTGCGGCGAGCGGAGCAGCTAACTTCCAGACTGTCCCCAGCAAAGGATAGTTCCATGGTGTGATTTGTCCGCAAACCCCTAAAGGCTCTCTTCGTGTATAGGCATGAAAATTGCCACCTGATGTAAGCGGTATCGTTTGTCCTGTTAATTTTGTCGCCCATCCTGCATAATAGCGCAAGTGAGCGACTGCACTTGGGACGAAGCCGTGGCGTGTTAGCGTAATCGTATTTCCGCCATCCAGCGTCTCGAGATAAGCAAATTCTTCGACGCGTTGTTCCAGCAAATCGGCGAGCTTATTGAGGAATTTTGTTCGTTCTGCAGGAGAAGTTTTGGACCAAGACCCGTTAAATGCTGCTCTTGCTGCACGAACTGCCTGATCTACGTCTGCCTCGTCTCCTTCATAAATTTTCGCAATGACCTCCCCATTTGCTGGATTGATAGATTCATAGATTTTGCCGGAGAGAGAAGGAACCCATTCGCCATTGATCAGCATTTGTTTTTTGTCGGAAAGGAACTGTGCTACGCTTTCTTGCGGTACACCCAAAACTTTGGACATGCTTTTCATCTCCTGTCAATTTGCTTTTCTTCATTTGCATCTACTTCTAGGATATGGTTTCTCTAGTGGACGACGGTGTTAAGGAGAAGCCCTTATAGCCCTTGGCTGCGACCTCGTCGCAAATTTTGCGATAAGCTCCAACACCGCCTACATAGATGAGGAATCCACGTGGTTTGCCCTCTATATTTGCACCTGTGTACCAGGAATCTGTTTTCGTGTAGAGTGTCGAATCCGCCACTTCACTACAATGCTTGCTCCAAGCCTCCTCTGCCTCCACTTTCGCCTCAATAGATGCAATCCCATGTTCGCGCAAATATTCTATGCAATCGCCAATCCATTCCACATGCTGCTCAATGGAAACAGGAACGTTGGACAAGGAGGAAGGACTCTCAGGACCAGTAATCATAAACATGTTCGGGAAACCAGCGTTTGCGATGCCAAGGTACGTTCTAGTTTGCGGACCTCCCGCCCATTTTTCTTTGAGTGAGATTCCGTCTTTTCCACGAATATCGATCTTAAACAACGGCCCGGTCATCGCATCGTAACCAGTTGCAAAAACGAGGATATCCAGTTCATACTCTTCTTCCGTCGTTTTGAGTCCCTTGGGTGTTATCTCGGTAATCGGCGCACTCTTCACATCGACTAGCGTGACATTATGGCGGTTGTATGTCTCATAATAATTGGTGTCCAGAACAGGCCGTTTCGCAGCGAAATAATAAGTTGGTTTCAAAAGCTCGGCCACCTTGGTGTCTTTTACAACTTCACTTATTTTAGAGCGAATAAAATCGGCTGCTGTTTCGTTGGCTTCTGCGTTTAGTATCAAGTCATTGTAAGTGCTACCTAACCCAAAGCCTCCCCGATCCCAGACCTTTTGATATTCCCGCTGGCGTTCTTCCGGTGTATCTTCCAACGCAGATCGATCATTTTGCACTTTGTGAAGATAGCCAGTTGCAGATTCACGTGTTTGCCGTTTTATCTCACTATAGTTAGATTTCGTCTGGCGTATAAATTCCGGATCATAGGGATGGTTTCTCGCTGGCGTGCAATACCCTGGTGTCCGCTGAAAGACAAACAGATGCTCTGCCTCCTCGGCAATGACGGGGATCGACTGGATGCCGCTTGAACCTGTACCGATCACTCCAACTCGCTTCCCCTTGAATTCTACTTTTTCGTGTGGCCAATGTCCGGTGTGGTACCACTCGCCTTCGAAGCTATCAAAGCCCTTGAACTTGGGGATATTGGAGGAGGAGAGATTACCGACCCCCGTAATAAAATACGTCGCCGTTACATGTGTGC
This sequence comes from Brevibacillus sp. DP1.3A, assembly GCF_013284245.2. NCBI lineage: Bacteria > Bacillati > Bacillota > Bacilli > Caryophanales > Paenibacillaceae > Brevibacillus > Brevibacillus sp. DP1.3A. The sequence continues at coordinate 3,670,752 of NZ_CP085876.1, forward strand.
CGTCTTCCATTTGGAGTCTCCACCTGTTATGTACCTCATCGTAATAGGCCGCCGTCATGCGCGTTTTGAACTGGATGTCACGTCGCAAATCGAATTTGTCCGCTACATAGTTGAGGTAACTCAGTATTTCTGCCTGCTCTGGATATCTGGAGGACCAAGTCCATTCCTGATAGAGCTCCTCAGAAAACATGTAATTGTAAATGATGCTTTCCGAGTCGCATTTCGCTCCCGGATAACGATTGGCATACCATACGCCTCCAACATCTGGAGCGACCTCGTAGACTCGTACAGAAAATCCTGCTTCACGCAAGCGATAGAGCATATATAGCCCTGAGAATCCTGCTCCGATAATCACCGCGTCGAAGTCGCTATTCGCATTCGTCATTCCTGTTCCAACCTCCCAATGAAATCATTTAGTAGAATAGTTGAAGCGACTACTTAAAGTTTATGGTTTTGTTAGTTATCTGAATATTCCCAATTCCACACGTGAACATTCCCTCAAAAGGAGAGGTTCAAAGCTTTACTCATTCACTACTTTGATAGCCGGTATGACAAAGGTATTCTCCTGTAAAGACTCATCCGGGGTGTAGATTCTTACTACCAAACTAAAATTTGGAGCTGTCGTTGAGGTAGGCGATGGCAGCCAGTTAGTCTCTTTGCCCTTCGGTGGTGTGCTTTGAATGTAGATATCCAGCGAACCATCCTCATTGTATTTCAGCCCTTCCGTGCGATCGCCAATGGAATAGCGGTCCAACTCATTATCGATAAAGTGATTTTCAAAATTGTATAGACTAAGCGACCAGAACGATTTTGTCGGAGGGATCTGCTCTTTTTCAAAATGAATCACGTATTTTTTCTGTCCGACCAACGGAGTCCCGCCATCATCCACACGAGTTGATGCATAAACAGCTTCTTCCGGTGTATTGGCACCAATTCCATGCATGGCAACCATGGCTCTATTTAAATAATAGGTATCATAAATACCCACTCGCTCATTGTTTACTCGCCAATTTCCATTGTTGGGTCTTTGCAGAATACCGATGGAATTTTTTATGATCTCTTTTGCATCTTTTACTGCTTTCGTCAACCCTTCCCATACAACAGGATCATTGTTTGCGTGAAATGTCCCTGCCTGATAATCCAAGCGGATGAACTCAAGCTTGCTTAGGAAAGCTTCGTCCCTTTGTGGTGGCGGGTTAAGCTTCATCAATTCGGCGAGTAATGGGTAAAATTTTGACGGATCATCGAAATCCGCCGATTCTATTTTGGGCAGATCGATCGCCCCCGGTTTCTGGTTAGCATCCAAGGACGCTAGCCTATACCCTTCTTGAATTTTATAAACGTTGAGCAAGTCTTTTTCGCCATTCACAAATGTTCTACCAAGAATCCAAAGCATGTCCGTAGGTGCCCGAACGACCTCTACGTTACTTGGCAGCTTTCCTTCCCACTTCGGTCCCACAATTACTACTTTTCCACCTTTATATTCATCCAGTTTGGACCCACCAATATACTTGAATGAGTTGCTGTAGGCATCCATCATTTGCAAGGTGAAGTATCGATCAATTTTGGGATAGCTCAACACTTGCGGACCTTTTGATAAATCCAGCCATGCTGTCGAGTACAACGTGTCATTGTTCGGTTTGACAAAATCTTTGAAACTTGCATCTGCCAACACCTTGTCGTGATGGAATGTGTTTAAAGGGGTTTTCTCTGTGAACTGCTGCATCGTTCTTGCCATTTCCACTAGGGTATAACCGTAAATATATGCATCAACCCCTACACTGTACGCCAAATTGGTTCGGTACGGAGCTTGCACGAGTGGCGCGGAATTTGGTGTGGCCGAAGCTTGTGGCTGAACACTTCCTGCATGATATTGCTTGTTTTCGTTTGCATATGCACTACCCGTTGCCATTGATGTCAGTACACTCAATGCTGTAATGAACAGTCCTGCCTTTTTCACAAGCACTTCCTCCATTGTTTTTTGTCAGTTTACTTTTTGCACATTGGGAATTTCGTAATTGCCTTCCAGAACAATCGGCTTGGGTAAATACAGTCTGAGCATCAAGTTAAAATCTTCTGCTGGAGTCGGTAGCCAGTTCGATTCTTTTCCTGCAGGCGGATCTTTCTGGAGGTAAATATCGAGAGAGCCGTCTGCATTGTATTTCAGTTCCCTCGTGCGATCGCCAATGGCATAACGGTTGAGACGGTTTGGTACGAAGTAATAATCTGCTCCATACAGGGTTAATGACCAAAAAGCATCAACAGGAGGAAGGTTATCTTTTGAAAAGCGAATGACATAACGATTCTCTCCGGATAGTGGGTTTCCATCGCGATCCACATCCGTCCTTTGGTATACGCTCTCACTCGGGATGTTGGCACCGAAGGCCGTACGAGCGACAACTGCTCGCTTTAGGTAATCCACCCCATATGTTCCGTAATCGAGGTTTAGACTCCATGAATTTTGTCCTTGTCCTTTGACAGCACTTGCCATTGCAATGATTTCTTCCCCATCTTTTACAGCGCGTCTTAATCCTGCCAGAGTGGCTTCATCCAACGCAGTTTCATCAAAATCATGGAAAGGGGAAATTCCAATTTGTTCGAACTGCTTGACGTGAGCTTCATCCGCTGAAGCCGGCTGATTGGATTTCATGGAGCTGGTCAGGAGGCCAAAGAACGACAGCGGGTTCTTTTCGTCCAATATCGCTTCAGATGCATTCGAGGAAGAGCTGATCTTCGTTGATTGGACAAGGGGTGTAATCGTCATCTGTTTTTGAAGGGCGGTTACATTCGGAATATCTGTTTCTCCATCTATTAAAATACGCCCACCAGCAAGCACTGTATTAGTCGGGGACTTGATGCCTTTCATATTTGCTGGCAGTTCGCCTTTCCAGTTTGGTCCGACGATGACGAATTTGCCTTCTTTTGTGCCAGTGGTTCTCGTCCCGATATAGTCAAAAGAATTTGTCCAAGCGTCCATCAATTGGATGGTATAATATCTTTTTCCGAAATCAGGTACGTGCAGAACCAGTGGACCTTGCGCAAGATCAAGATAGGCAGCCGAGTACAACGTATCGTGATTCGGGGAGACCACGCCTCTATAATCAGCAGCAGGCAGCGCTTGAAGATGAAAAAACTGATTCAAGGGCCTTTTGTCTTGTAAAGCACTCCTCTTCTTTTTTTCCAATGTCACAAGAGGATAGCCGTAAATGTAGGCTTGGATACCCAGGCTGTACGCAAGATTCTCACGTGACTGTTTCGTTGATACCGTTCCCTGCGATGCCATAGCGTTAGCCTGTGCATGAGCTGTTACAGCAGGGATACTAGCAGAAAAGGATAGCGTTGTCAGAACAGTAGCCAGTGATAAAATCAATCGTTTTCCTTTCAACATCGTTCCAAGCCCCCTACCCTACTTGGTTACAATCTGATCGATTGTATGCAAAAATTCCGTTATGCGAGAAACTGTTGCTTTTATCTGCTCCGGAAATACGGCCATATTCGTAAAATATCCGTGTACTAACCCCTTCTCGCATACCGCTTCGACCTTTACTCCTGCATTCTTCAAGCGTTCGGCATATGCCATTCCCTCATCGCGCAATACATCACATTCGGCAGTGATCACGATAGCAGGAGGGAGATTGCTCAAATCTCTCGCTGATAATGGAGCTACATACGGATTGCCTTTATCATACTCATGATTGATATAATGGTTGGAAAACCACAACATCAGGTCCCGATTCAGACCGAACCCTTCTTGAAATTCCATGTAAGATGGAGAGTCAAAGCGCATATCCGTCACTGGGTAAATAAGGACCTGTGCCTTTATTGCCGGGCCGTTTTGGTCTTTTGCAAGAAGCGAGAGAACGGCGGAAAGATTTCCTCCTGCACTATCACCGCCAACTACCAAGTCGGAAGCGCTTCCATTAATAGAGGAAGCATTTTCACTCACCCACTTTAACGCTGCATAGGAATCAGCGACGGGAACAGGAAACTTATGCTCCGGCGCCAATCGATAATCGACGGATACGACGATTCTTCCTGATAGATGAGCCAGCATCCGACAGCTAGCATCTACGGTTTCAAGATCACCGATTACCCAACCGCCACCGTGATAATAGACAAAAAGCGGAAACGGACCTTGCCCCTCCGGTGTGTACATCCTGATGTTTGTTTCGGCATCTGCCCCAGCAGGAATCAGCTTGTCCTCCACTTTTGCTAGAGGTGCAAGCTCTACCTCGATAGCAGGGATCTGTGCAAATATGTCTCTTACTGCTTGCGGCTCCAATTTATGGAGGGGCGGTAATTGGTTAATCCTTTCCAAATAAACTTTTGCTCTTGGATCTAAATTTGCCACGAAACATCCATCCTTCCCTTGATATGATGTATACTTGAAGGTAGTAGATTCAGAGAAGAGCTATAATCCTTATCTTAAGCCTACTTTTTTCTGTATAATTGGAATATTCCCATTTTGTCGTATATCGATTCCCCCAAAAGGAGATGACAAAGTGACTTCAATCTATACCATTGAAGAACAAGTTCGAAAGCTGGATGCCATAACGAATCATGAAGAAAAATTATATAAAATTCTTGAATTATACCTGGAGCTATTTCCAACTCAGGACGCTTCTTTATATCGCTATTCGCCTATTGGCTATTTTGGAGAAGGAATTATCTCTCTCTCAGCAAGAGGATTAAGTCATATACGGGAAAAACGTGATGATATTCGAGGATATAGCTTTTTGCAGGATGTCATCCGTGAAAGAAAGGCCAAGTACTGTTCTGGCATTGAGTTCTTCAAACAAACCAGCAGCAATTACCCTCATTCCTCAAATGCGCATGCCGTTTTAGTTTCCCCCATTTGCTACGGTTCGGTCGTCATTGGCTTTATATCCTCCAAAGAATTCCATACGGGAGCAATCATTGATGACAATATCCTTGCGTCTGTCACTCTGTATGGCAAGCTCGTTGGAAAGTTCATTGAAGACTATCAGCGGGTAGAAAACTCTTTGCAACTAAGCAAACGAGAACTGGAAGTGATGAAAAAAATCGCGTGGGGTGAGAGTACGAAGGAAATGGCAGATTCCCTGAATATCAGTGAATTAACCGTCAAACAATACGTAAAATCTGCGATTCAAAAGCTGGGCGCCAACAATCGTTCCCATGCTGTTGGAGAGCTCTACCGCCAAGGAATTATTTAATCGAATTAGTGGAAGGATACATAAAAGCCGACAGAGGTTTCTGTCGGCAGTCTGTTCTGCGTAATAATTCTTTCCCCTATAGACCAAGGTTTTTGGCAATAATAGTTTTCATAATTTCCGTTGTACCACCATAGATAGGCATCACGGCAACATCCCGATAACGACGGGCAATCGGATATTCTTCCATAAATCCGTATCCGCCATGAAGCTGCAAGCAGCGGGCTGACATCTTCCTTGCCATTTCTGTAATGAACCATTTTGCCATGGAAATTTGGGTAACGATATTTTCTCCTTGCATATGTTTTTTGGTTAAATCATCAAGGAAGGTCTGGGCCATTTTTAATTCGGTTGCCATTTCTGCAATCTCAAATTGCGTGTTCTGAAAGGAACTGATCGGTTTCCCGAAAGCATGCCTTTCTTTTACATAGCTCATAGTTGTCTTGAGCATCTCTTCTGCTATGACCATTGCACCCAAAGCAATCAACAACCGTTCCTGCTGCAATTTTTCCATCAAGTAGTAGAAGCCCTGGCCTTCTTCACCTAGCAGATTACCAACGGGAACACGCGCATCCTCAAAAATCAACTCAACGGTATCTGTAGAATGCTGGCCCAGCTTTTTCAATTTGCGTCCGCGGGAAAATCCGGGTGTATCCGCATCCACCAAGAGGATGCTGACACCTTTCCGAGCTGGAGTTGCTTTTGGATCGGTTTTGACTGCAACAAAAAACAGCGGTGCATTGATACCATTGGAGATAAAGGTTTTCTGCCCGTTTACGATATAGTGATCGCCATCACGAATAGCCGTTGTACTCATACTCGCCAAGTCCGATCCGATCCCAGGCTCTGTCATCGCCACTGACGTCGTTACCTCTCCACTCACACATTTGGGCAAATACCTTTTCTTTTGCTCTTCGTTTCCAAATCTTTCGAGGTAAGGGACGATAATCGAAGAGCTCGTGCTTGCCAACGTACCTACCCCAACACGATGTAACTCTTCCGCCAAGACGAGATTAAAGCCGAAGTCGAGGCCAAGACCGCCATATTCAGGCTGCACCTGCGGACAAAGAAACCCTTGCGCACCCAGCTTCTCATAAAATTCTCGTGGCGTGTATTTTTCTTCTTCCCATTTCTCGATGGAAGGGACAGCTTCTTTTTCGAGAAATTTTTGCAAAGAAGTTCGGAACATATCATGTTCATGGGTGAGAAAACATCTCTCTCTTCTAAATAAATCAAATGTATTTGGTTTTGATGAAGTCGTCGAATTTGACACCATGCACCCCTCCTCTTTTTTGGATTGTTCATACATATAGGAAAGACCGTCTATGAGAACCGGGAGGGCTATAGTGGCAACCAATTCCACGGTACTCAAGCCGGTCAGTTAGGTAACGCAGACAAATCTATTACCTTGATGGCAATTTCGCCTCAAAGATGCCTGAAACTTTGACTTCTCCTTCGCTGTTCTTTGCCAGCACTTCTCCTACTACAGTGTTATCCAACTTTTTCTCCAATACTTTTCCGACAATCTGGATCGATTCGCCAGGCAGTGTCATTTTGCAAAAACGAACTTGAATTTTCTGAATGTTTTTTCGAGAAACCCAGGAAGTAACTCCTTGGGACAGCATCCCCATGACCAGCATTCCGTGAGCGATGATCTTCATGCCTGCTTTCTCTGCGAACTCTTCCACCAGATGCAGCGGGTGAAAATCGCCGGAAGCACCTGCAAACCGAACGAGCTGCACGCGGGTGATCGGTTCTTTTTCCAGAACAGGGAACTCGTATCCTTCGCTTACATCCTCATAAAATATCATGGCGTTCTCCATTCTTCTCATCCCCCGTTAATGACGATGCACGATCGTGTTTCTCGTAATGCCTACCAGTTCGCCTCGCTGATTTCGATACTGATTTTCAGATGTGACCAAGTCCATCGACCCGCTGCTTCCTGTCTTCGTTTCGGCATCGACAACCTTGCTCGTGACTGACAGCACATCTCCCGCGACAATGTCACCCAAGTATTCATAGGATTGCTGTCCATGCAAAACTCTCGCCAGTTTTAATCCCAACTTCTCCATTTTTTCAACGGAACCCATGCCGCCCCACAAGTCAATAACCTGCAAAAAGGTTGGCGGGATCGGGATTCCATCGTAGCCTTCTTTTTTGGCAGCCTCCAGATCGTAATAGATCGGGTTGTCATCACCAATGGCGAGGGCCAATTCTTTTATTTTTCCTTTTTCTACGGGCATGGTGTAAGGTTTAAACTCCAGCCCGATCAAATCTTTCACATTTGACACGTTCATTCACCTCATCTGCATAAATTGGACGGAATGATTACGTCAAGGAACCGCCGTTTACCCCAAGCACTTGTCCATTAATGTAGTTAGACAATGGGGAAGCCAGGAATAGGATACTTTCGGCTGCTTCCCTTGCACTGCCAACGCGTTTTTGAGGGATATTGTTGATTAACAGGTTCCGTACTTTTTCTGGAATGCCCGCTGCTTCCCCATTGACAATCAATCCTTCTTCTTTCGGTCGTGTAAGCCGTGTATCAATGAACCCGAATGCTACTGCATTGCTGTTGATGTTGAATTGCCCCCACTCTTTCGCTACCACCTTGGTTAATCCCATGACTCCTGCTTTCGCAGACGAATAGTTAGCTTGGCCCATGTTTCCTCTTACCCCGGACCCGGAGGAAACATTGATAATCTTGCGGTGATGAACGATGCCTTGTTCGATCTCTTTTTTGGCGACATCGCGCATGTATGGGGATGCTTCACGAATCAATCGGAAGGGAGCGATCAGATGGATGTCTAGCATTGCCTGGAATGCTTCGTCCGTCATTTTATGAAGAAGGCCGTCAATACAATAGCCAGCATTGTTCACCAAAATATCCAGTCGGCCAAAGGCAGAAATCGTCGCATCTACCAATTTCTTCGGATAGACTGGATCTGTTACGTTTCCGCAAAATGCGATCGCATCGCTTCCGAGATCCTTGATCGTAGAAACTACTTCTGCTGCCGGTTCTTCATCTCGATCTGCCACAACGACTCGCGCGCCATTTTCAGCTAATACCAATGCCGTTTCACGGCCGATTCCACGTCCAGCCCCTGTAACAATCGCTACTTGGTTTTCCAACATTTTCGCCATTTCCACTCTTCCTTCCATTTCGTTTTTATCCAACTCGATACATAGTTACGACGCAAGCACCACCAAGACCCAAGTTGTGATGCAAGGCAACTCTTGCATTTTCCACTTGCCGTTTCTGTGCCTGCCCGCGAAGCTGCCAGACAAGCTCCGTGCACTGGGCAAGACCCGTTGCTCCGATTGGATGTCCTTTTGACATCAAGCCACCAGAAGGATTGACAACCACTTTGCCACCGTATGTGTTATCGCCATCATTGATCAATTTCTCTGCTCCACCTTCCTCACATATCCCCAGGCTCTCATAGGTAATGACCTCATTTGGGGTGAAGCAGTCATGGAGTTCCAAGACATCTACTTCTTCTGGGCCGATGCCTGCCGCCTCATAGACCTGTTTGGCGGCACGACGAGTCATATCGGCTCCCACCAGATTGAGGATATTGTCGTGACTGACATTCATATCCGTTGTCAGCGCTTGCCCCACAATCTCGACTGCGTTGGAAATCCCGTGCTTTTTGGCGAATTCCTCACTGCAAACAATAGCGGCGGCTGCACCACACGTAGGAGGGCACGCCATGAGACGAGTCAATTTAGGCATCAATTCCGGCGCACTCATCACCTCTTCTACTTTCAGTGTTTGTGTGAATAGCGAGTACGGATTTTGAACGGCATGATTCCTTGTTTTCACGGACACTTTTGCAAAAATGTCTGGATTTGCTCCATACTTCTCCAGATACTCCTTACCTGCTGAACCAAACAAACGAATGGCATTTGGTGCTTGCGGAACTTCCGGCCACAATTCCCTCAATCGATCCTGCAACCAGCCTGTTGCTGGTGTTCGATCATCCCAATGAGATTTCAATGCGCCCGGCTTCATTTCTTCAAAGCCAACTGCCAGTGCGCACTCTACAGCGCCAGACTCAACTGCTTGTCGTGCCAGGAACAGCGCATTGGAACCAGAGGAGCAGTTGTTATTGATATTAAAAATCGGAATCCCGGTCATCCCCACCTGATATAACGCTCTTTGACCACACGTGCTGTCACCGTAAACGTAACTTGCATATGCTTGCTGGATTTCGGAATAGTCAATTCCCGCATCTTCCAGTGCACCTTTTACCGCTTTCGCTGCCATGACTTCATAGGGCTCGTGTGCCCCCGGTTTTGTAAACGGTATCATATTGACGCCGATTACTTTTACTTTTTTACCCAATAGTCTCGCCTCCTTTGTAGAATGGTGAAGTCGCTCGAGATATTTATGAATAATTTGAATCTTTAAATTAATAATAAAATTATGCTCGTATTTAATAAAGTTTAGAACGCAAAAGGTACATTAAGTAAATATTAATGGGTACGATTTTCCTCAACCAATGTACGACGCAATATTTTGCCCACTGCCGATTTCGGCAATTGCTCCCTGAATTCGATCAATCTGGGGACTTTGTATTTCGCCAACCGTTCTTTGCACCATTCCACAATTTCTTCTTCTGTCAGCGAATGGTCTTTCTTCACAACAATGGCTGCTTTGACGGTTTCTCCACGGTAGGCATCCGGGACACCGAATGTACACGCTTCTGCAACGGCTGGATGCATGTACAGGACCTCATCAATCTCGTTGGGATAAATATTGTATCCTCCTGCGATGATCATTTCCTTCTTTCTTCCGACAACATACAAGAAGCCATCCTCATCCATCATCCCGGTGTCACCCGTATAGAGCCATCCATCACGTATCGTTTGCGCTGTCTCTTCTGGTTTTTTCCAATATCCTTTCATGATTTGCGGACTTTTCAAAACAATTTCACCCGTTGCTCCCGGTGGCATTTCTTCCAAACCTGTTTCAATATCCACGATTTTTACATCGGCATTTGGGACTGGTATCCCTACGCTTCCTGTTTTTCGAATACCTTTTCCAAATACCCGAACGATAACAGCGTTGGATTCTGTAAGTCCATACGCTTCAGAAATACGGACGCCCGACTTATGTTCAAAGGCTCGCAATACTTCTAACGGGATCGGAGCAGCACCTGATCTGCATATTTTCAACGAACGCAGATCATCGTCCCGAAAGTCAGGATGATTCACTAATGCTACAAAGACAGTCGGTGAGGCTGAGAGATGAGAGGGACGATACTTGCGGATGATGGGAAGAGCGTCGTGGATGCGAAAATGCATGATGGGAATGTAGACACCTGCATGGAAGATAGAGGCCATCATGACCATCAGGCCTGCACCATGGAACAATGGGAAAACACCAAGAAACCGTTCGCTAGGACGCTGAAGTGCCCCTTCGTCTGTGATCGAGGTATGGTACGTGGTCGCTACCGTGTTGTAATGCGTAATCATTACCCCTTTAGGTGTTCCTGTCGTCCCCCCTGTGTACTGTAGGACGGCAATATCTTCCTTGCTATTGATTTGCAAAGGAGGGAGTGTATCGTTTTGTTCTTCGATCCACTGATAGAAGTAGGCATATCCATTTGGATTGTGATCTGTGGTTACGATCATCAGCTTTTTGTGATAGTTGGTACTTTCTAGTTTCTCAATCTGACTGCTATCACAAATCAACCAGCTCGGCTCCGAGTCATCCAGCATGATAAGCAATTCTCGCTGCTGAAACATGGGATTCAGTTGGACGACAATCCCCCCTATTCGCTGAACTGCGAAATAGGCGATGATATATTCTTTGCAATTGTACAGCATGATTCCCAAGCGATCTCCCTTCTTGCATCCACGTCGATGCAAGGCACCGGCAAAACGATCCACTGCGTGCTTCAATTCGGTATAAGTAAACGCCAGATCCGCTTCGATAATAGCTGGATGATGAGGAAAATCTTGTGCAGCTCGCTCAAGGAAATGGTAGATGGAGCACAGAGGAATTTCCATTTCAACAGGGATCGTTTTCGGATAAAAGGCGTGCCATGGCTTTTTCAAACTACCGACTCCTTTCATTTGAAGAAGTGGATTCGGATTGATGTTTTATGTAACGGCTCCGCAATTCATATTTCAGTATTTTCCCAGAAGGATTTCTTGGCAAAACGTCCGTGAAGATTACTGCGCGAGGAATCTTGTAACCAGCGAGATGCTTCCGACAGAATTCTATTAACTCTGTTCTATCGATGATATAACCAGGTTTTGCGACGATTACCGCTGCCACTATTTCTCCCCACTTCTCATCGGGAACTCCTATCACTGCTGCTTCCAATACACCATCAAAAGCGTACAGAATGTTCTCTACTTCAACGGAATAGATGTTGCTGCCACCCGAAATAATCATATCTTTTTTGCGATCAACAAGTGTTATGAAGCCATCTACATCAACGGAACACAAGTCTCCCGTATACAGCCACCCGTCACGAATTGCCTCAGCAGTAGCCTCTGGATTTTTATAATACCCCTTCATGATCATGTCACTCCGAAGAAGCAATTCCCCAATTTCTCCTGGGGCAATTTCTTTTCCATCCTTGTCAACGACTTTGGCTTCCGTCAAGAATCTTGCCTTTCCGCTTGTCCCCAGCTTTTCCTTGTGTTCCTCCGGATATAAGTAAATCCCGGAAGGTCCGCCTTCTGTCAATCCACAACGGTTGTTAAACTGATCCGTCTTAAACAGTTCCATACTTTTCTTGATGAGTTCGGGAGACATCGGAGCTCCACCATACCTTAGACTTTCAATCGAGGATAAATCGTATTGGGCGGCATCTGGGACTTGCAGCATCATGTTATACATCGTTGGAACGGCAATAAATGATTGAATTTTGTAATGATCAATTGCTTTTAGAACTTCAACAGGATCAAATTTTTGTTGAATGACAAGTGTTTGTCCCAAAAATAAATCCTTGAAGAGGATACTGAATCCTGCACCGTGAAAGAAAGGCATGAAATGCAAGATTCGGCTGTTCATTGTTTCCCCACTCAACCCAAGCGAATGAAAAATGAACAAAATTGCTCGATGATGATCGAATACGGCTCCTTTGGGTCTTCCTGTCGTTCCGGATGTATACAGGATGTGAGAATCATCATGCTGTTCAACCACTACATCAGGATCATTTACATTTTCAGTCAGAACCTGTTGCAAAGACAAATGTCCTTCTACTTGCGCATGATGAACAGCAATACAATGAGCGACCTTGGCAGATCGAGCCTGTTCAATCAACGATCCAAACTCTTCATCATAAATGACTAGCTTGGCATCCGAATGATCGATGAGGTATGCTGCTTCTGATTTCGTCAGGCGAACGTTGATCGGAACTGTGACAGCACCGATCTTGGCGGCCGCAAACAAAGCGATCGGGAAGATATTGGAGTTTTTCATCATGAAGCATATTTTTTCACCTTTCGTGATCCCAAGTGAAAGCAAGCCATGTGCTAATCGATTTACGATTCGATTTAGCTGTTCATACGTGTATGTCTGATCCTGATAGATAATCGCAACTCTATCCGGCATCATATTCGCGTTTCTGACAAGTGAACTCCCAATATTCACGATGACGCACCTCACCAACAAGGAAATCTCACATTATTTCCCTTTAAATTGTGGAGCCCGTTTTTCAAAAAATGCAGTAACTCCTTCTTTCAAATCTTCCGTCTGAAAACATACTCCTTGACCAAAGGCTTCCAACTCTAAAAATTCTTCTAAACTGACATTTGCGCTATAGTGAACGAGTTGTTTGATCAGTCCAATTGACAAGCTTGGCCCTTCTGCAATCTTTTGCGCTATGGAACATGCCCGCTCCAGCAAGCTGCTATCATCGACTACTTCATTCACCATCCCGAGTTGGTATGCTTGTTCTGCCGAGATGCGCTCTCCCAACATCATCAGTTCTTTGGCACGGTGAGGCCCCAATGATTGTGTCAAAAAATGAATCCCACCGAAATCGGGAAGAGCCCCCACTTTCACGAAACTTTGAATGAAGAAAGCGGAACGGGCTGCAATCACCAAGACGCAGGCTAATGCAAGACTGACTCCTGCTCCTGCTGCGGCGCCATTCACCGCTGCTATCATGGGCTTTTCCACTTTTCTCATCATGTGGAGTAGCTCATAATACTGTTTCATTCTTTTACGGGTAGAAAAGGCATTCGAAGTATCGCCCTGAACGTTATTCAAATTGCCACCAGCACTAAACGCACGTTCTGTACCCGTGATGATAACCGCTTTGACTTGGTCGTCATATTGAATTTCCCTAAAGGTATCGAGTAGTTCCCATGCCGCTTCCGTTAAAGGATTTCTGATTTCTGGCCTGTTCAATTTGATGATGCAGATTTTGTTTTCAATCGTGGTCACGATGTTTTTTCCCTTCATACGACTCACCTCTTTTCGTACTCGGACCGAGTATGGTCAGATATCATTAAAACAATAATTCAGATTGTTCGGAATCTTATATTCATGATATTCTGTTATTATCTATTTTTAAAGTTTAGAAATGAAAAGGTACGTTATGTAAATATTAATGGCTCATATTGGTAAGCATTCCTAAACACATTTTCCATGAAAATCAATGTTACTGGGGTGAAACTATGCGTATCGAGCAACTTATCTACATAACCGAAATAGCAAAAACAGGATCGATTGCGAACACAGCCGAACGACTTTTTGTGTCTTCTCCAGGTATAAGCCTTGCAATTAGCAGTTTGGAAGAAGAGCTCGGCGTAAAAATTTTTGAACGCTCACGTACTGGATTAGAGCCCACTGAAGTAGGAAAAAAGTTGATCTTACGCGCGCAGGAAATAGTAAACCAGATCGAAGAATTTAAAAATGAGGCGAAATGTGATTCTTCCGAGTTTGAAGGACAGTTATCCATCTCCATAGTCCCAGGCATCTGTCGAACACTCATTCCGAAAACCTTGGCTGCGATTACTACAAAATTCCCAAAGGTCCATCTTCATGTGAAAGAAGCACATCTTATGCAAGTTCGAAAAGATGTTTTGAATGGGGATGTTGACATTGGCGTCATCTACTCTTTTCCCTCCTCCCATGAAGAAAACAAGTTGCTTACTACTACCCATATCACAGATAGCTCCATGATGGTCTGTTTTCGAAAGGACTCGGAATTGGCTAGCAAAGAGATCATTTACATGGAGGATTTATATAACTATCCGATTGTGGCATCCACCAATTTGAGTGATACAAAAAAATTCTATTCCTATCTATTTGGGGAATTTCACAAAATTAACTTCTCCGTTCAATCGCAAAACTATGAAACAAAAAAACATTTCATCTCGCAAGGAATGGCATTGGGGTTTGAAACTCGCCTAACAACGAAAACCGATCCCTTTTTTCAAAGGGAAGATATTATTTGCAAGCCCCTCATTGCAAAAGAACCCGTGGTCTCCTATTATTGCATCAAATTAAAAAACCAATACGTTTCAGTACCCGGTAAGGAATTTTTAAAGGAACTGCAAGCCCAAGCGAATCAATATAAAGAAATAAGTAGACAATGAGTCGATACATGAATGTTACAAAGGAGGTTCAGTAAATCTGATCTCCTTTTTTGTATAGTCTTTGATCATTGGAGGAAAAATACCATTTACATATAACCAAAAGGTGTTATATCATCATGAAGTAAAACTAAAAGGTGTTATATTTTCACTACGAAACGGAGAGATTTACCGTGGAACAGAACAATCAACAAACCGTAGAAGATATTAAACAAACCATTGTTTTCGAAGCCCCTATTCAAAAGGTATGGGAAAAAGTATCCACTGCGGAAGCCATTTCTGCTTGGTTTATGCCGAATGATTTTCAACCAGTGGTAGGTCACGAGTTTCATATCCAATCCCCTTTTGGACCGTCCCCATGCAAAGTGTTGGAAGTAGAAGCACCTCATCGCCTTTCTTTTGCTTGGGATACAGACGGTTGGGTAGTCTCTTTTCTTTTAAAAGACCTGGGAGATAAAACGGAGTTTACCCTCATTCATGGTGGATGGAAAGCGGCAGATGAGATCATCGGAAAAGCAAACGCGAAGAGCGCAATGATTCGTGAGAAGATGAATCAAGGTTGGGTTGGAATTGTCCACGAGCGTCTGAAAAAGGTTGTGGAGGGTTAAATGTCTGCTTCAGCAGAAAAGGTGGATGTATTTCAAGCGATCGCTGACCCTACTCGTCGAGAAGTACTTCGCTTGCTAGCTGAAAAAGAATTGCCTATCTCTGCCATTACCTCTCATTTCCCCATAAGCCGAACTGCTGTGGTTAAGCATCTTCATATACTTGCTGACGCAGATTTGGTTACGGGACATAAGGTAGGTCGCGAGAAAATCTATCGGTTGCATCCCGGTCCCCTGACAGAAGTAAAGCAGTGGCTATCCTTTTACGAGCAGTTTTGGAACAATAAGCTATCTATGTTGAAGCATCTGGTGGAAACCGATGGCGATACGGCATTAACTGTCGTGCAATCGGAACCGGATCAAAAAAGAAAATAGCTTATCATGACCTTCCCTCTTGCTCGATTGACCCAAGATCAAGAGGGTTTTCTTTAATCAGGCATTTCTTATGCAAAAAGACTGCCGATTGCTCGACAGTCTGGGTAGTTGGCTTACTTATTCAACAGCTCAGTCAGTTCAGTGGATTCGGTCATGTGCAACGGTGCCGTTCCATAAGCTTTGCCATCTTCTGAATCAAACATATGGTTTTTGTTGTCTCCGCTCAATACGAAGAACAGTGTCTTCGCCTTTACTTCTGCTTTGTTATCTGTACCAACAGTCGCTGGCAAAGTGTTTGTCGTTACTTCAGCGTAGTTGAATTCAACTGCCAAAGCCTCTTTCTTGTCCTTCTCCACCGCTTGGGTGCTGTCATCAAAACGCATGAGGTCCGCAGGTGTTTCAAAACGTTTATTCATGAGCGCAAAAATTTCCTTGAACTTATCATCTTCCGGCTTCAGGGATGTTTTTTCCCCTTGCTTGTATACAACGATTTCTTGTGGAGCAACGATCACCTGTTGCTCTTCTTTTTTCGCTTCTTCAGGTTTTTGCGTAGTTGCTTCACCCGCTGGTTGTTGGGTACCTGTTGCCGCTTGATTTTGATTTGCTGGTTGCTCTGCCGTTTGCGTGTTGCCGCAAGCAGTCAGGACTGCTAACAGAAGTGCAGCTGGGATCAATGTAGACTTTTTCATGGTTGAGGACCACCTTTTCCATATTCTCTCTCCACTATTTTACTCGTGTAATAGAAATAAGGGCGATCGCGAATAATCACGAACACGCCCGTGCCGTTACTGATACGTGGAGTGCTATTAACCCAAGCATTATATTACATATGGATATGAATAGCAAATTACCACTTATTGATTCTTACTTTGAAAGCTCCCCTAATCGATGAATCACATGGCATGTACATGAAATGCCCTGATAAAAAAGGGCCACTTTCATATTTTCATTCGGTGCATGATTCGCCTCATCTGCATTCGCATACGGGACCATCACGGATGGGACTCCGAGAATCTGGGTCCAGACATAATCGGGGAGGCTCCCGCCGACTCCAGGTACAAGAAGAGGATCTACTCTGTACGCATCTCTGACTGCCTGTGTAACCACTTTCACGATCTCCAGTTCAGCAGAAGTACGAGAAGGTTTCATATCTCCTTGATGCAAAACCTCTATGGATGGATTGTGTTTTTTCACATGTTCGCAAAGCTTTTGAAAAATATCGTCTGGGTCTTGATCGATGACTAGCCGTATATCCATTTTCACACGCGCAGTAGCAGGAATAATCGTCTTGGATCCGTCTCCCCCGTATCCACTGTGAAAGCCGCAAATATTGAAAGTCGGTTCCAAGGATACCAAGCGATAAAAGGTTTCGGCGTCCGCTTCGATATCTGGATATCCGATCTGCTCGATTAACACCTCCCGTTCAAAAGGAAGCTTGCGAAGCAAATCCAGCTCATAGGGAGTCGGTTGGCGGATGTTATCGTAAAATCCTTCGATTAGCACCCTCCCCTGCTCATCACGCATCGTTTTTAACAAGTCAATTAGCATCCATGCCGGATTGGGTGCGATGTTTCCCATATTTCCCGAATGATGATCCCATTTTGCTCCGTGTGCTACCAGTTCGACACCAAGAATACCCCTGACACCTAACTCAACAGAAGGAATACCGCTTCCATGCATGGGCCCATCTGATGTGTAAACAAGGTCACATGCCAATAGCTCTTTATTCTCTTCAACGAAAGTAGCGAGATGAGGACTACTGTTTTCCTCCTCCCCTTCAAGTACCAGCTTCACATTGACTGGCAACTCACCAAAGCTGTCCAAATACGTTTGAATCGCAAGTACCTGAGCCATTAACTGACCTTTGTTGTCTCCTACTCCTCGACAATAAATCCTTCCGTCTCGTATGGTCGGTTCAAAGGGTGGCGACAGCCATTCCTCGAGCGGCTCAGGGGGCTGGACATCATAATGACCATAGATCAATACTGTGAATGCATTCTCAGCCTTTATCCATTCTCCATATACAACAGGATGTCCCGCTGTTTCCATTAGGCGACTCTGTATCCCACATGCCTGCATCATCTCATTCAACAGCTCCGCACATTCTCGTACGCCTACATTGGTTGTACTTATGCTTTTCTGTTTCAACAAGGCAAACAGTTGCTGTAAATAATGTTCTTTACGCTCCTCTATTAGACGCTGAACAGTAGCCAAGCTCATGCTATATTCTCTCCTATCTATGGTTTCCTTTTTGATCAGACATAGAGATGACAAGCCACACTATGTGAATCGGTCACTTGTTGCATATCTGGTCTGATTACTTTGCATATCTCCATCACATTCGGACATCTACTGGCAAAAGCGCAGCCCAGTGGAGAGTTGGCTGGTGAAGGCACGTCCCCTTGCAAAATGATTCGTTCCTTCCTCAATCGGGGATCTGCCACTGGGATGGCGGATAACAACGTCTTGGTATAAGGGTGTAAAGGATTGGCGTACAATTGTTCCGTTGTCGCAAGCTCCGCCATTCTCCCTAAATACATGACTCCGACACGATTGCATATATGCCGAACTACCCCGAGATCATGGGAAATGAACAAGTAAGTCAGTTGAAATTCTTCTTGTAAATCCTGCATGAGATTTAAGATTTGCGACTGGATCGATACATCTAGTGCAGAGACGGGTTCATCAGCCACTACTAGCTGTGGTTGAAGAATCAGTGCACGAGCAATGCCAATTCGTTGCCGCTGCCCTCCCGAAAATTCATGAGCATACCGCTCAGCATACGTGCGATTTAACCCGCAAACCTCCATCATATGATGTACTTTTTCCAAACGCTGATGTTCATCACCCAATCTATGGGCTTTTAGCGGCTCATCCAGAATTTCCTTTACCGTCAATCGTGGATTAAGCGACGAGAATGGATCTTGGAACACCATTTGAAAATGCTTGCGCTGTTGCCTCAGTTCACTCGCTGATAAGGAGGACAGACTCCTGCCTGCAAAGCTGATATCCCCTGAAGTTGGTTTTATCAGTTGCAAAATCGCCCTGCCCATCGTCGATTTTCCACATCCGGATTCTCCTACTAGCCCGAGCGTCTCTCCTTGTTTAATGGTCAAAGAAACATGATCGACGGCCTTCACTACACTCTTCGTTTTTTGCAGCAGCTTGCTCTTCCCTGGATAAAACACCTGTAACTGTTGTACTTCTACTAAAGGGTCCATCCCAACACCTCCCGTTCTCCTAGGCATGTAACCAGCAGCGGCAAGTATGCTTATTGCCGACCGAAACGATCGCGGGGTCTTCCCCCCAGCAACGGTCAATAACACGATCGCACCGTTCTGCAAAGCGACAACCCTTGGTGATCGACCCTGCTGGCGGGACTTGCCCTTTGATCGTATATAAGCGGCTTCTCTTTTCTACTGAAGAGGGCATGGATTGCAGCAGACCAATGGTATAAGGATGCTTAGGATTATGGAATAAATCATCGACGTCAGCTTCTTCCACGACTTCTCCTGCATACATCACCAGAACGCGATCACACATCTCAGCGACCACCCCCAGGTCATGAGTGATTAGCATGATGGCTGTGTTTTCTTTTTCTTGCAATTTTTTCATCAGGCCTAAGATTTGCAATTGAATCGTTACGTCCAGCGCCGTTGTTGGTTCATCCGCAATCAACAGCTTTGGCTGGCATGCCATCCCAATCGCAATCATTACCCGTTGCCGCATTCCACCCGACAATTCAAATGGATAGCTCCGGTAGATTTGCTCAGCACGGGATATACCGACGCGCTTTAGCATCTCGATGGATTGTTCTTTTGCTTCCTGTTTGGATGCGCACGTATGCAGTAGAATAATCTCATCGATTTGTCGGCCGATCGTAAAAACAGGGTTTAAGGAGGTCATCGGCTCCTGGAAAATCAT
Source organism: Brevibacillus sp. DP1.3A (assembly GCF_013284245.2). Taxonomy (NCBI): domain Bacteria; kingdom Bacillati; phylum Bacillota; class Bacilli; order Caryophanales; family Paenibacillaceae; genus Brevibacillus; species Brevibacillus sp. DP1.3A. Next base: position 3,690,415 of record NZ_CP085876.1, read on the forward strand.
CGAGATCTCGTTTCCTCGGACCACACGCATTTCTTCCTCGGAGAGTTGGGTCAAATCCCTGTTGTTATAAACGATTTGTCCATTCGTAATGCGGCCGGGTGGGCTGATCAGGCGCATGATCGATAGGGACGTGATGCTTTTACCGCAACCGGATTCTCCAACGATCCCCAAGGTTTCACCCGCATGAACAATAAAGGAAATACCGTTAACGACAGTTATCTCTTCCATTTCTTTCTTAAAAGAAACCTGTAACTGGTTGACCTCTAAAATAGGCGTATTCATTCGTTTACTTCTACTCCTTTAGCTTGGGATCGAGCGTGTCTCGCAGACCATCGCCAAACAAATTGAAGCAGACGACAGTCAGTACAATGGCGATCCCAGGAAAAAATGTTGGGTAGAAAAAATTCCGGCTGTTGTCTTTGGCTGCGCTCAACATCGCCCCCCATTCCGGAGCTGTTATGTCACCACCCAGACCGAGAAAGCTAAGAGCAGCACCAAGCAGAATCGCTGTACCAATTCTCATCGTCAAATAAACCATGACCACAGGAAGCATACCGGGCAAAATATGCCGTATGATAATCACAAAATCCTGCACACCGATTGATTTAGCCGCTTCCACATACGTCATTTGCTTTAACGCTAAAGCACTCCCTCTGACGATGCGGATGAAGATGGGAACCGTAAAAACTGCTACTGCAAAAATAATGTTAACCATCCCAGCCCCTAGCACGGCAATCACTGCGATCGCGAGCAATATCCCCGGAAACGCCAACAAAATATCGGTTAGACGCGTAATGATCGAGTCAATCCACCTTCCGTAATATCCAGCTAATAGGCCAAGCAGCGTCCCAATAACAGCACCGATCCCGACAGATACGAAACCAATGAACAGTGTTTCACGAGTCCCAGCCAAGACACGACTGAAGATATCCCGATTTTGATGATCGGTTCCGAACCAGTGCAGTAGGGATGGCTGTTGATGTTTCCTGTTATCCATAATCGCGATATCCGTTTGATTAGGTTGGATTTGAACGAGTACAGGCTTTTGCATCGGTGTTTCAACAGCAATCGGAACAATGGTAGATACGGGCCCGATGGATACTTTTACTTGTCCGATGCCTTGGCCTAGCGCGGTCACCACCCCATCTGGACTTACACGTATTACTTTTTCATCTGTCGATTGGTAATGAATTTGCCCGTCTTCTTCCGATTGCTTTTTCTTAGCTGTTAAGAACCCGTTATTTTCATGAGAGTCAGTCTTACTCGCCCCCATTAATTGTTTCAGATTGCTACGTATTTGTTCCAAACCGACCAGCTTATCACCGTTTGAAAGGGTGGCCTCCAGCTCAAGCTGTAAGATGTCCCCCTTCTTTACCTTGCCTGTCGGACCATGAAGTAGCAGCTGCGTGAGAATAGGTGGGGTGTCCTCTACAGAAACGTCGACCTGGATCTGAGTAGCGACATCTCCTTTGGCTATCAGCACGGTTGTGCTTCCTTGGCCGACTGGCGTTATGGTGATCGTGCCACTCGATTCACTGACCGAGGAAATCTGTCGGTTCGAACTTTGCAGCATAACCTCAGTCACAGGTCGTTCTGCTCCATCACTCATGATCCCGGTTATTTGAATCATTCCGGTCATATCATTCGTTCTGTCGATTCCCTTTTCCTCATACTGCTCTATTACCGGCCGATTCGGATCATATGGTGTGATCCATGGCCCTGCCAGACCTAGCAGAAAGATGCCGATTAATATCCAGAAGGCTACTACCGCCATCGTCTGTTTCTTGAACTTTTTCAAAAATAGCTGAAAGGGAGAGTGAGTATTCTGACTTTTCATTCGTCTGCTCCTCTTTGTTATTCATAACGTATTTGCGGATTCACAAGACTGTAGCTGATATCTACAAGAAGATTGACGATGAGAAACTGGACGGAAAAGAGCAGAATGAGCGCTTGCATGGCCGGATAATCGCGAGCGAGAACGGAATCAATCAAATACGATCCCAGCCCTGGCCAGGCAAAAACTTGCTCAACTACGACTGCTCCTCCAAGCAAAAAGCCAAATTGCAACCCAGTCATCGTGATCACGGGAATCAGCGCATTACGCAATACATGCGTCCAAATGATGACTGACTCTCGCTGCCCTTTTGCCTTGGCTGTGCGTACAAAATCTTCCTGTAATACTTCAAGGACACTGGAGCGTGTAAAGCGGGCAATGATCGCAGACACTCCGAATCCTAGTGTTATCGACGGAAGCAGAAGGTGCGCAAAGGTTCCGCTGCCACTGGTTGGGAACCACCCCAACTGCACGGCAAACATTTGCATGAGCATGAGTCCGAACCAAAACTCCGGAATGCTAATGATCGTCGTGGTTGAGATAATCCCGATGCGATCCCAAATCGACTTGCGCCGAGCCGCTGAATAAATTCCGACAACCAGGCCTATAATCAGCGCCCAGAACATGGCGGCAAACGTTAATCCAAGCGTGTATAAGAACCGCTTACCGATCTCGTCAGACACATTGGTCTTTGTTTTATAGGAAACACCGAAATCGCCGGACAAAATTTGCTGAAGATAACGACCGTACTGCACATAGAGTGGATCATGAAAGCCTAGATTCGCTTTTACTTTCTCATAGGTGGCCATATCCATTTCCGCACCGTACATGATGCGGATCGGGTCGCCAGGGGTAAGATGTACGAACAAAAAAGAAAGGATCGAGATGATCACTAAAATGGGAATCATGCCCAATATGCGACCAAAAATATATCTAGACATTTCCTACACCTTCTCTTTAGAAAACTAACTTATTGTTTGTATGCAGCCTGGAGACGAACTGTATCAAGAGTAACCCCAACATCCAAGACATTTTTCCGTTTTGCGATCACCACATCCGGGACGTACAGGAATATCCATGGAGCCTCATCCATGATAACTTTTTGTGCTTCGATGTATTTTTTCTGTGCCATGCTGTTGTCCGTTGCTTTTAATGCTTCATTTAGCAGCTGATCGACTTGTTGGTTCTGATAATAGCCAGAGTTATTATAGTTCGGTGGAATTCTGTCAGAGGCAAAGTTTGGTCTCATTCCCCAATCCGCTTCCGCTGTACCCGTACCCCATCGCCCGATATAGAGATCCGTTCCCTCTCCGGCATCCAGCCTTTCAAATATCGTGCCGCTCTCGTAAGCTTGCACCTCTACTTTGATCCCTACAGCTTGTAGCTGCATCTTGATATTTTCAGCAATCGCGACGAATTCCGTTGAATTGCGCGTCCACAACGTAGCTGCGAAACCATCTGGATAACCCGCTTCCGTCAATAGTTGTTTCGCTTTGTCAACGTTGTACGGATAGCCTTGCTGTTTCGCGTAGCCTTTCACCAATGGCGAAAGCGGTGAGTCGGCAGCTGTGCCATATCCGTCAGCAACCTGACTAATCAACTGTTCTTTGTTTATCGCGTAGTTCATCGCCTGACGCACACGCTTGTCCTTGTACTTATCCAGCTTTGTATTCATACCGACATAAATCATATTGAGCGATGGACCAGAGTAAACATCCAGATTCGCGTCTTTCCCTATCGTTCGTGCATCCAGTGTCGGCAAACTTGTCACGATGTCTACTTCTCCAACTTTTAGCATATTGACCCTCGTACTCGCCTCCGTCACAGGCTTAAACAGAATCGCTGCTAGCTTTGCCGGTTTCTCTTTATCCCAGTAACCATCAAAAGCAACTACCTTCACAAACTGCCCGTTCTTCCATTCGAGGAATTGATACGGCCCAGTACCCACTGGATTCCGGTCCAAATTGTATTTCGGATCATCGATCTTTTTTTGCAATTCTTTCAGCGATTTAAAGCTGGCTGAAGGATGTGCCATATAGGCTACCATCGCTGAGTTGGGTTCGTTCGCCGTAACCGTTATCGTGTACGGGTCTACGACGGTAACCTCCTTGATAAATCCAAAGAAGCTCGCTCTTGCCATGCCATTCTCCTTGTTGCGTACGTAATCCAGATTCTTTTTCACTACTTCTGCATCAAAGGGTGAACCGTCATGAAAAAAGATTCCTTTGCGTAAATGAAAAGTCAGAGAAGTTGCATCAGCGCTTAATTTGTAATCGGTTGCAAGTATAGGGACAACCTCCCCATTTTCATCCAGCGTAAGCAGTCCTTCGAACATCGTGGACAAAATGTGTAGCGTGTTGCTATCCGTGGAATTCCAAGGATCAAGTGAGGTGGCCTCCGCTTCAAGAGCCACTATTAATTCCGCATTTCGTACTGCCTTTGCTGGTACTTCTTGTTGTTGAGCATTTCCAGGCGCTGGTCCGCTTGTTGGCGGGGGTTGACCAGAATTGCTCGTACAGGCAGATAGCATGGCTGTTGCCATCAAAAAGCTGACTGTGAGTAAGCTCACTCTTCTTCTCATCTGCACGTAAATCTCTCCCCTTTCTATCAATGAAGTGAAACTACTGAATTAATTAGCATGATCTATGCCAAAAAAATAGGCAGCAGTCTATGCTGCTTCCTCGTCCTGAACCGTTGATATTTGCTGGTTTTCTCCATCAATTAATCGTGCAATGAAATACTATTTGGTTTACGATATAGAATATTCGGTTATTTCTTGCAATTAATTCAACCAAACACACCCAAATAACCAAAAGCGAGGAAGGCATGATGAACGAATTCATTTTACTAGCTGGCAGCAAAGACACCCGAATCGCGCTTGTCAATCAACTTCAGGAGGTTATGGACGGGTATGTGCGGATGAGTAGTTATTCCGTCGAGGAGGAGCTTCCAACATCCCTTCATAATCAATTGGTCGTCCTCTCCCACCCGCTCGTATTAGAAGAGCCAAAAATAAGAGCATGCCTTGGAACAAATTGCAAGCTCATCATCGCCAATAGGATCATCAATTACGAAAACATCGACAGGCTCTTATACTTACCAGCTGGAACCAAAGCTTATTACGTCAATGACTCCTTAGAAACATGTTTGGAGTCCATTGAATCACTGAAAAAGCTGGGGATTGACCACATTCATTACATACCGTATTATCCCGGCATTCCGCACGTAGAAAAAATTGATCTCGCAGTGACACCAGGGGCGTTCGAGCTAATCCCTGACCATGTTCAAGATGTAGTGAGTATCGGTCCCCGCCTGATGGACATCTCGACGATTCATCAAATACTCGACCATTTCCAACTGAACGGGCCAGGAGATGTGATCTCTCAGCGCTATTTGCGTAAAATCATTCAATTGAGCAAGCGGCTGGCTGATGCCAACCAGATCGCCACAGATTTGAATAAGCATTTGAATGAGGTGCTGGATGGCGTAAACGACGGGATCTTGACAATTACGCAAGATGGCAAGATCACGGTCTTCAATGAGGAGCTCGGCCTTCTGCTCGGTGTCTCTGCCAAGCGTGTTATTGGCAGACATATTCGTGATGTCATGGATCATCCTGAGCTCATCGACTTTTTATTTGCCCTCTCACAGGAAGAGGATCGCTGGTTTACGTTCGGTGAGGTTGAAGTCATTGTTCACCGCTTCCCTTTAAACAATGACCAATCACTCGTCGCTACGTTCAAGAATGCGAGAAAGACAATCGAGTTGGAAAGATCGCTGCGCTCCGAATTGAAAAAGAAAGGCTTTGTGGCCAAATACACATTTGACGATATGATTGGGGAAAGCTCAATCCTCACGCGCACAAAGGAAAAGGCAAAAAAACTGGCAAAAACAGACCTCACCCTCCTGATCCAAGGAGAGAGCGGCACGGGCAAGGAACTTTTTGCGAGTGCCATCCACAACGCATCGCTGCGGGATAAGAGGCCTTTTCTCGCTGTCAATTTCAGCGCCATTTCTGAGGATTTGATGGAAAGCGAGCTGTTCGGCTATGATGACGGTGCATTCACAGGGGCTAAAAAAGGTGGAAAAGTTGGCTTGTTCGAGCAAGCAAACGGCGGCACGATCTTTTTGGACGAAATCGGTGACAGTAGCCTGAAGCTACAGGCACGACTTCTGCGGGTCCTGCAGGAAAAAGAGATTATGCGCATCGGGGGAAGCCAAATCATTCCAATCGATGTTCGGATCATTGCTGCCACTAACAAAAATTTGCTGCATATGATCGAACAAGGGACTTTTCGGGAAGATTTGTATCATCGGCTACGTGTTCTCTTTGTCGATCTCCCCTCCCTGCGAACTCGAACCGATGACATCCCGCTGCTCGTTCGGCATTTTATCCGACAAAGCGTACACCCACAAGTGACTATCAAGCCGGAAGTCATCGAGAGGCTCACTACCCTACCGTGGTTTGGAAATGTGCGGGAGTTAAAGAACACCATCGATTACATGCTGGCTGTCTGTGACGAGGATATCATCCAAATTGAGGACATGCCGTGGGAAAATAGCTTTTTAAAAAGCGATCATTCACATACCGAAGCGCCGGTCATTCCTGATGAAGAAGACGAGCTGCTGCTTATCTTACGGAGTATTCAAACCATCGCTGAACGTGGCGAAAGGCCAAATCGACGGAAAATAACTGAAATGAGCACAGATTGGGCAAAGCCACTGAGCGAGCAGCAGATTCGCAGCCGATTGGATGTGCTGGAATCGAGAGGATATATTGTGAAAAGCCGAGGGCCTTTTGGGACGAGGTTAACCGAAGCTGGATTAAGGGTATTGAAATAAAGAGGGTCTATCTATTGCAGTCATGGGAAAAATGATTCATGGTAGTGAAATACGAAATACGGACCCATTTAGTAAGGAGATGCCTGATGAATCATCAAAAAATCATTCATTTCAGTGACAAGGACTTGGATGGCGTATCCTGTGCGATCCTGAGCCAGATTGCTTTTTCCAGTCAAGAAGTCGATTCGCGTGGGGTAACTCCTTACACGGTCAATCAAGAAGTACAGAAGTTTATCGAAGAAGAACTTACCTCCGATATGTTTGTTGTAATTACCGATGTGAGTGTCAATGACGAGGTCGCCACACTCATTCAGAAAAAGGGCGATCAGGGACATGCGTTTGTTTTGATCGATCATCACCCAACCGCCCTGCCACTGGCTTCTAAGTACGAATGGGCAAACGTTATCACGGAAGAAGCGGGGAAAAAGACCTCGGCAACGAGCCTTTATTATGATTATCTGGTAGCCCAGGGATATTTGACTCCTACTGACGTTCTCTCTGACTATGTGGAGCTGGTTCGTGCCTTTGATACGTGGGACTGGGATGCTACCGGTACTGTTCAAGCCAATCAGCTGAACATTTTATTCTATATGGTCGAGCGAGACACGTTTGTTCAAAATGTGCTGGGACGCTTGCGTGGTGAGGGTGCTGATACGGACCAATTTGTATTTGACGAAGTAGAATCGATCCTCATCTATACAGAAGAAAAACGAATTGATGAATTTGAGCAAAAAAAGCTGAAGCAAATGAAGCTGATTCCGGTAGAAATCGATTTAGATGAGCCAAAAACGTATCAAGTGGGCGTAGTTTTCCTCGAACAATATCACTCCACAACAGGCAATTTCTTATGTAAGAATGCGGAAATGATTGATTTCGTCGCGATGCTCGATCCTGGGAAAGGCAGAATCAGCTTTCGAACCATTCGCGAAGACGTGAATCTGTCTGTGATCGCCCAGCATTACGGTGGTGGTGGTCATCCAAAGGCTTCTGGATGTTCCTTTACGGGTGTTACGTTAAAGGCTTTCGTGTACCCTGCTTTACGAACGAATTAGAGCAAAAAACAAAAAGTCCAATTCTTCATCCATGAAATGAGAACTTGGACTTTTTTTGTTTTATTCTCCTTGTGCCTCTCCGATCTCATATCGCAGTTGAATGGAACCACTTTTTCCGTAAAGCTTTGTTTCTATCAGCTTCATGTCGTGACGTGTATGGATGTTGTCAAAATAATATTTGCCGCTGCCCATTAAGACCGGATGAATAATGATTCGGAGTTCATCCAGCAAACCAGCATTTATCAAACTTTGAACAAGACCCGCACTTGCAGGAACAATGATATCACCCTTGATTTGTTTTTTTAGCTCCTTTATTTTCGTCATGACATCAGAATGAAGGAGTGTAACCGTATCGGCGTAGTCCCCCCAATGAACTTCCGTAAGCTCACTATTATTGGTTACGACAAACTTTTGTGTCTTATTCATAGCATCAGCCCAATCTCCCTCTTGGAACGGCCAATAGCTTGCAAAACCTTCATAGGTGACTCGCCCCATCAAGATTGCGTCGACCTTCTGGAAGAACGCAAGACCATCCTCAGTGGCGTCCATGATTCCAGGCAACGCCCAGCTAACCATATTGTCTTCTTCTCCTGTCGGCCCCGTATAGATACCATTCAATGTGCTGCTTACGTTTGCAATTATTTTCCCCATCGGATCTCCGCCATTCTTTCATATAGTATTATCTAAAAATTAACACATTTCACTACTTAGTATTTCTTCTCGATTGCTCAAATTTCCCTTCCGACAAAAAAAGAAGGTGAGGAAAACGAAACGGTTCTCCCCACCTTCTTTCTTTTAGACACTTTTCGTCCTATTACAGTTCAACAATCTTTGTAGCGATGTTATTGCAGAATTCCCTGTCATGCTCTACAAAAAGAATCGTTGGCGAATGTTCGAGGAGCAGCTCCTCGATTTGCATGCGAGAAATGACGTCAATAAAGTTTAGCGGCTCATCCCAAATATGAAGATGTGCTTTCTCGCATAGACTTTTCGCAATGAGTACTTTCTTCTTCTGCCCGCCACTAAAAGCGGAGATATCCTTCTCGAATTGCACCCGGGAAAAATCCAGCTTGCGCAAAATTGATTTAAACAAGCTCTCTTCGATCTCGTTGTCTCGCGCAAAGTCAGTGAGATTGCCCTTTAGATGGGAAGTGTCTTGAGAAACATACGAGATTTTCAATTGACTCCCCTTTCTGAAGGTCCCCGTTTGTTGGATGTTCTCTCCGCAAATGAGCTTGAGTATGCTGGATTTTCCTGAACCGTTCTTTCCCGCCAGCGCAATGCGCTCTCCTTGCTCAATCGTAAAGTTGACATCTGCGCAGACGAGCCTCTCTCCGTAATAAATCGAGACCTTCTCCAGTTCGGCTAGTTGATTTTTATGATAAGCAAGCTGTGCAATTTTTAAGCTATCCTGGTTTTCAATGTTTTTGAGTAGCTTCGATTTGTCATCAATCGCGGATTGCTGTCGTTTCTCAATCGACTTGGAGCGTTGCATCATTTTCGCAGCCTTGTGTCCAATATACCCTTTGTCTACTTTGGAACCAGAATTTAATGTCCCGTTTTTCGTCTTTTCCACAGCGTCCGACCAGTTGCTTGTACGTTTGGCTGCGTCCGACAAGCGTTTAATGTCTTTTTTGAGCTTCTCATTCTCAGCGAGTTCATAGTTATCCTGTCTCTGTTTATTTTCCCACCAATCAGAGAAATTCCCTTTTTGCACCTCGATGTTCGTCTTGTTGATGGACAGGATGTGATCGACACAGTTGTCTAGAAATGCCCGGTCGTGAGACACCAAAATATAACCGCTTTTGGAATGAAGATAATCACTGACGAGCTCCCTTGCATGCATGTCGAGGTGATTGGTTGGCTCATCAATTAACAAAAAACTGTTTTCCTTTAGAAATAAGGCGGCTAACATCACTTTCGTTTGCTCTCCGTTAGACAAAGATTCAAAGGGACGATAGAGAACATCCTCAGAAACCTTTAAGAGGGAGAACTCGCGCATTAATTCCCATAACTGATAGTCAGGGACAATGTCTTGAACGATATCAATGGTCAGATATTCTTTGTTCTCGACTTGGAAAGGAAAGTATTCAAAGCTGACATGAGCATTAATCTTTCCACTGTATTCATATTTACCAAGCAACAGATTGAGAAAGGTCGTCTTCCCTCTCCCGTTTCTTCCCGTAAACCCCAATTTCCAATCCGTATCGATTTGGAAGCTCACGTTTTCAAAAATGTTATCGAAACTGCCTTCATAGGCAAACGTCAAGTTATTTACATTGATTAATGACATACAATCATCCTCCTGTATAAAAATAGAAAAGCTACAAGAAAGTTACCCTCTCTTGTAGCTCAAATAAATACAGCAAATCCAACTCAAACAAGAGTTAGATATGGATATATTGATTGAGTGAAAAGATAATGTAACTTTCTTGCGTATAAAGAATAAAACATGCGAAGGATTTCGCTTTTTTGTTTTATTTTTTAGGCAAGAAAAGAATCCATTATACCTTTCAGCTCCCGTCATTAATTTAACAGCATTGTATCATATCCAAATTTTAGTTTCAACAGGTTTCACTTTTTATAATTCTGACGACAAGACTCCCTCGACCACTTAGGATCAAGAATTTTTTTCCATAAAAAGAAGGAATTTTCATTTTTGTTTTGAATTCTCATACTTATTGAAATTCATTTTTCACTTATTGCATTCATACGGAGGAGTACAGCTATGAAAAAAGTGGTAAGAAGTTTGGGTATTCTCGTCTTGGCATCATCATTCCTGATCGTCCCGACTCAAGCAGCAGATGCAGTAGGAAAAGGAAAAGACTCTATCGTCCGTCCACAAAAAAATATCTTTGAAGGAAACTGGCGGTACGGTGATACGTTAGTAGTGGCATACGATACTTTCTTTCCGAATGGATGGATTTCGATTGAAAAAGAGCCACATCGTGGAACACAGCGTGGATATGAAATAGCAAAATATATTGTTGGCGCTAATTATGGGCAAGTGGAAAGAAGCTTAAGCTTTAACATCCCTTCTGGTTGGGTAGAAATCGGTCGAGGTTATAACAGCAAGAGACAGGCTTATATAGATATCAGAAATGAGAATAAAAAACGCTACCAACCTCAAGAGCTGGAGAATAAATGGGTCGGTACCGGTCAGCCTGTACCATATGGCTGGGTCGTGGTAAATGTTAGTCTCTATGAAAAACATATCGTAAATATCACCAGTATCCCTACTGAATCCAGCATTGAAGCGGTCAAGCATCCTTCGCCAGCCTTTGCTTATGAAATCCCAAGAGGCTGGGAAATCACTGTAGATGGAGAGCATTCTCGAATTCTCACAAGAAAGTACTAATCATAACGGATACAATCTGTTACGAAATGAGATAATGAAACGACCTGTAGGTAGCACGATGGAAAATCATTCGTGCAACCCACAGGTCGTTTTCGTTATTCAAAAGGAAAACTCTCCTGCGGCTTCCAATCAAATGTGCAGTTGAATCCGATTGCCAGAAGGATCCTCCGTAACAAAATGGCCGCTCTCCTCCTGAACAGATGCGCCGATTTCTCTTAACTGAGTGATTACACGATTTCTCGCTTCCTCATTCGGGAGCACCATGACAAACGATTCGAGTCCTGGACTCTTAGGATGTGGCGGTGGAGCACCGACACCCGCCCACGTGTTCAACCCGATATGATGATGGTACTTTCCAGTGGAAATGAACAGTGCTTGTGCTCCATATCGGTTTACTACCTCAAAGCCAAGTCCTTTGGTATAAAACTGTTCCGCTTCATTCAACTTCGATACATGCAGATGAATATGTCCCATGATGGTACCAGCAGGCAGACCCTTCCACGCGCTTTCTTCCCCACTGGACAACAAATCTGTAAAATTCAATGGTTCCGTTGCCATGTCTACGGTGCCCTCATGCCAGCTCCATTGATCAGAATCACGATCGGCATAAATTTCAATCCCATTTCCATCCGGGTCTGATAAGTATAGCGCTTCACTAACGAGATGATCCGAAGACCCGATACGCATATTCAACGCAGAGAAGTGTCTCACTACATTTGCCAAATCAGAGCGTTTTGGCAACAATAGCGCAAAATGATACAAACCTGTCGTATGATTTTGTTTCGGTAATGCATCATGGAGTTGCTCGATAGAAAGCAACGCGGTTTTGCCGTCCGTTGTCAGTTCCGCCTTTGTGGCAGATTGGTTCAAGATTTTGAATCCGATCACTTCCTGATAATAAGCCAGGGAGCGATCCAGGTTTTGCACCTTGAGATTGACTTGTCGGACAAACGTATGGGGACTTTGATGAAAATTCATAAGCGTGTTCCTCCTCGTTTATATACATGAGCGTTCTTCGTACTACTGTCAAGCTGACCATAAACGACTGTATCTATTCAGTGATGGAGTTGCGCCGTAACTTACTATTAGTAATAAAGTTACCATAATACATCTGATGCCAATTGTCACGAAAAATCCTCCCCAAACAAAAAAAGAGCGGTCTCTCGCTCTTTTCTTTGACGTTCTTTTATCTTTTAGATCGCTTTCTCTACGATTTCTGCAATGTCCAGCGTTTTGACGAGGTGCTCCATTTCTTTTGCCTTTGTCCCGTCACTCATCATCGTGAGACAGTATGGACAGTTACTGCCGATTGTCGTTGGATTCAGACGGAGTGCCTGCTCTGCACGCTCAATATTTACCCGTTTTCCTTGTGTTTCTTCCATCCACATCATCCCGCCACCTGCCCCGCAGCACATCGCATCTTGTTTGTTGCGCGCCATCTCCAGCACTTGAACGCCCGGAATGTGGGTAAGGATTTGCCGCGGGATATCGTAAATATCGTTATAGCGTCCAATGTAACAGGAGTCGTGATAAGCAATGGATTCTTCGACTTCCTTCGTCGGCTTGATCCGTCCTTCCTGCATCCACTTCCAGATCAATTCTGTATGATGATAGACTTCTGCCTCCAAGCCGAATTCAGGATACTCATGCTTAAACGTGTTGTACGTATGTGGGCAAATCGTGACGATCTTCTTTACGCCATATACTTGGAAGTTCGCGATGTTTTCCTGGCAGAGCTGCTGGAATAAAAACTCGTTCCCCATCCGGCGGGCTGTATCCCCGGAATTGCGTTCCTCATTGCCCAGAACAGCAAAGGAAATACCTGCCGTATTCATAATTTTAACGAAAGCCTGTGCGATCTTTTGGCTGCGAAGATCAAACGATCCCATGGAGCCGACAAAGAATAAATATTCGAACTCCTCTACCTCACTCACGGTAGGCACATGGATGTCTTCCCGCCCCTCTCGCCACTTCAACCGTTCTTTACGGTTAATCCCCCACGGATTGCTTTGTCGTTCGATATTTTGGAAATAGCGAGATGCTTCATGCGGCATACTACCTTCCGTTAACACGAGATAACGGCGCATATCAATAATTTTTTCCACATGTTCATTCGCTACCGGACATTGGTCCTCACAATTTCTGCATGTCGTACAAGCCCATAGCACTTCTTCTGTAATGACGTCCCCGATCAACTCGGGCGCTTGTTCTGCGGTAACAGCCACTTCATCGTGCATGGGAAAGCTCCCTCTTGCCTGCGCAAACACAAAGGATGGCATCCATGCTGTACGTGATGTAATTGCTGAGCCTTTTTCCGTCAAATGATCGCGCATTTTCACAATCAGATCCATCGGCGATAGCGTTTTGCCTGTACCGGAAGCAGGGCACATATTGGTGCATCTCCCGCATTCCACACAAGCGTACAGGTCGATCAACTGATTTTGCCGGAAATCCTCGATCTTTCCGACGCCATAAGTCTCTTGCTTTTCATCCTCAAAATCAATGGATGTAAGCTTCCCGACAGGTTTGGTATCGCGCAACATTATATTTACAGGCGCGAATAGTACATGCGCGTGCTTGGATTGCGGGACATAGACCATAAACGCAAGTAGCGTAAGTAGATGAACCCACCAAAACAGATAGAACAGTGCACCAGCTATTTCAGGATGCATGCCAGCGAACAAGCTAGCGATCAACGATGAGATGGGAGCATACGACCCACCTGATCCTTCCAACCATAGATGCTCAAATGCCAAGGTAAAGAAAATCGAAAGCATCAGTGTTGTTAAAAAGATAATCACGAGCCCTGATTTAAACCCTCGTTTCAGACGCTTTAGTTTTTCGATATAGCGACGATAGTAGGCATAACCAACGGCGAGTAGCACGAGAAAAGTCGTAATCTCCTGACTGAGACTGAAAAACTTGTGAGCCTCGCCTATCGGGTATTCAAAGCCCTTAACGAACCCTTTGATAATGAGTTCAATCGCCCCAAACTGAAGAATGATAAAGCCATAAAACATGATGATATGCATGACACCGCTTTTCGGATCTTTCAGCAGCGTGGTTTGGCCGAATACTTGCGTGAGAAATTCATTGACCCGTATCGCAGCATCCTTTTTCAGGATTGCTTTTTTGCCGAGCTTGATAAAGACGATTCGGCTGTACACGATTTGTACGAATAAGTATGTGGCATACCCTGTTATGGCGAGAAATGCTACAAAGTTTAGGAAGGATAACATCGATGAACCTCCTCAAGTAGGACGGGCAAATAATCGGAGCCTCTTTTCATGCACCGATTATTTGCTTGGGAAGCCTATTCTCTCCTTACGTATAAGAACCGCCGTTGATTTGCAGGACTTGACCGTTGACATAATTGGAAAGCGGAGAAGCCAGATACAAAATGCCGGCGGCAGCTTCCTTCGCATCTCCAGGACGCTTTTGCGGAATTTTATCGATAAACATATTTCGGACTTTCTCCGGAATACCTAGCTGTACACCGTCAATGACCTCAGCCTCTTCCTTCGGTTTTGTCAGGCGTGTATCAATAAAACCAAAGGCAACTGCGTTAGCATTGATGTTGAATTTTCCCCACTCAAGGGCAACGACTTTTGTTAAACCGATAACGCCAGCCTTGGCAGATGCATAATTGGCTTGTCCCACATTCCCCCGGATTCCTGCAACGGACGAGACGTTGATAATTTTCCTGTGATGAACAATGCCCTGTTCGATCTCTTCTTTGGCTGCATCCCGCATATAGGGGGCCGCTTCGCGGATCAGACGGAAAGGCGCTACGAGATGGATATCCAGAATGGTATAAAATTGTTCATCCGTCATGTTATGGATCATGTTGTCTAAGGTAAGTCCGGCATTGTTGACTAAAATGTCTAGTCTTCCAAATGCAGAGATGGTTGTTTCGGTTATCTTTTTCGCGAAATCTGCTTCCGTTACATCCCCGCAAAACAAGACCGCTTCTCCGCCTTTTTGCTTGATTTCTGAGACGACTTCGGCCGCTGGCGCTTCGTCTTTATCGCTAACGACAACGCGAGCTCCCTGTTCTGCAAGCATCAAGGCAGTTTCTCGTCCGACACCGCGTCCCGACCCTGTAACGATCGCCACTTGATTTTCTAGCATATTCTTCATAGAGACCTCCTTTTGGTATGTAAAATGAACTACCCTTTATGAAAATGCCGATATCCCTAGGATCTCTCTTCCCATGATCAGTTTTTGAATCTCATTCGTTCCTTCCGCGATCGTGAAATAACGGATATCACGGTAGTAGCGTTCAACCGGAAATTCTTTTGTATAGCCGTAGCCACCGTGAATTTGCATCGCTTCTTCAGCGACTTTCAATACCTTTTCTGTCGCGAAGTATTTGGCCATCGAGCATTCTACTTTGCACGGTTTTCCTTCATCGAGTAAATGACTCGCTTGGAGGCCGAGCAGACGCATAGCACTCGTCAGTGTCACCATTTCACTGATTTTGGCTTGAATCAGTTGAAAGCTACCGATCGGTTTTCCGAATTGAACGCGTTCCTTGGCATACTTCACGGAAGCGTCTACACATGCTTGAGCAATTCCAGTGGAGATAAAGGCAACCATCGCCCGTGCTCCATTGAGGAATTTCAGCCCCTGTCTCAAACCATCTCCGACGGTACCCAGCAGGTTTTCTGCCGGAATCTCACAATCCTCGAAAATGAGCTCAGCAAACGGGCAGCTCGTTGTTCCCATTTTTTCAATCGGCTTGGCTTGATAAGGAGAGATTTCTTTTTCAATGATGAAAGCGGCAATCCCTTTATTCCCTTTGGTTTTGTCCGTTTGAGCAATGACGATGCCGATTTCCCCTTCTACGCCGTTCGTGATAAACATTTTGGAGCCATTCAGGACCCATTTGTCTCCTCGTCGCTCTGCCCGGGTTTGAATGCTGGATGTATCGGAACCGACATTCGGCTCAGTCAAGGCAAAGAACCCAAATTTTTCACCCTTCAGTAATGGTCCTAAAAACTTCTTACGCTGTTCTTCTGTTCCGTATTCGTAAATGTGCGTCAACACCGAGTTGGAGAGTCCCACTGTTGCGCGCAACGATGGCCAGACTCTGGATAGCTCCTCGATCATCGTGAAGTACGTCGTGTAAGTAAGCCCGTGCCCACCTGCTTCCTCAGGAAGTTGCCCCCCGAGATACCCAAATGGGACGAGTCTTTGGACAATTTCTTTGGATACCGCCTTACCTGATTTCTCATAGCTGTCAACCATAGGAAGTATTTCTTTTTCCAAAAATTTGCGCACCGTATCTCGAATCATCGTTTGCTCATCGGTTAATGCGAGAGACATTATATTCACCTCTTTGCATCAAGTTGGTCTACTTTCTTCGAATCAACATCGGCGTGGTTCCTTCTTGGACAACCTCTCCTCGCTGTTTGAGCATCTTGCGTTTGAAATACACAATCCCACGATCAGGCTTGCTCGTTTGTTCTTTTTCTACAATTTCGACTTCCAAATGGATGGTGTCCCCTATTTTGAGCGGTCCGAGAAATCTCCAGGTTTGAATACCTAATAAAGCAAGCAGGGACGGGGCCATCCTTCTATTCAGCTCCGTCCTCGTAAACAATCCGGAGGAAACTGCCAATCCTAACAGACCATGAGCAATACGTTCACCATAAATCGTGCTCTTGGCGTATTCCGCGTCCACATGGAGTGCATGATAGTCCCCTGACAAACCAGCAAAATTGACCACATCGGCTTCCGTAATGGTTCGAGCAGGGGATGTAAAGCATGTTCCCACCTCAAAGTCTTCGAAATATAAGATTTGTTCTGACATATTCAACCGAATCGTCCTCCGGACACATGCAGAATATCACCTGAAATATAGGAAGACTCGTCAGAAGCGAAAAACAGGACGGCGTTCGCTACATCCTCAGGTAAGCCAACTCGTGGAATCGGCGTGTCTCTTTTTTGTAATTCCTTGATCTTTTCGTATTTGGCATGGCTTTTTAGCGCGTCTGTTTCAATAAGACCAGGTGCAATCGCATTCACATTTATGTTGTGCTTTCCTAGCTCCTTGGCAAGTGATCGGGTTAAGCCAATGATTCCTGCCTTTGCGGAGGAGTAGTTTGCTTGGCCTGGATTTCCCAAGTAGGCACGGGATGAAATATTGACAATCTTCCCATATTGCTGCTCGATCATATATGGAGCAGCATATTTCGCGCAAAGGAAGGCACCTTTCAGACATACATCCAGTACTTGATCCCAATCATCCTCATGCATGTCTGTGATTTTCATATCCCGTACGATTCCTGCGTTGTTGATGAGTATGTCCACTCTGCCATACGCCTGTACGGTCTTTTCGATTAACTTTTCGGTATCCTCGGCTTTGGTTACATCCACTACCGAAGCGATGGCACGTCCCCCAGCCCGGTTGATTTCGAAAGCAGTCTCTTCACAAAGTTGGTTATGAATATCAGCTACAGTAACCAGTGCTCCCTCTTGGGCGAATTTTTGGATGATCGCTTTGCCAATTCCTTTTCCTGCGCCAGTGACGATAGCTACTTTCCCTTGAAATCTCATTTCGTTCCTCCCGTTCTACTGAAAGCTTTGATCGCCTTGGAGCAAGCGTCTGGCAATCGTACGCTTTTGGATTTCCGTCGTACCGTCTGGAATTCGCAAGGTTCTTGCCCATCTCCATACTTTTTCCAGCTTCATTTCATTCGTTAAGCCCATGCCGCCGTGGATTTGCATGCATCTGTCCACAACGTTTTGCACCATTTCTGTGCAATAGGCTTTGATCATCGAGATTTCCTTAAGCGGGAGCTTTTCTTGATTTTCCATTTTCCACGCGCAGTGAAGCAGCATATTTCGAGCTGCATAGATCTCCATTGCGCAATCTGCAAGCATGATTTGGATCGCCTGATGGTTCCCGATCGTGACGCCAAACGTCTTTCGTTCATTGGCGTATTGGATCGCTTTGTCCAACGCCCATTGTGCTGCACCCACACATAACGCTGCCATGACGATCCTTCCGAGATCAACGCCGTGCAAGGCTTTGCCGAACCCTTGATGCAAGTCCCCGATAATAAACTTTTCATGTACTCTCGCATTTTCCATGGAGATGATGCCGATGCGCGATCCTAAGTGTCCCATATACGGAATAGATGAGGTAGCTACGCATGTTTTGCCATCAAACGGGACAAGGAAGCAGGTAATTCCGCCCTTTCTTTTTTCCACCAAATCCGGATCAGTCACAGCGAAAATAATCGCGTATTTGGCGTAATGTGCATTCGTAATCCACTGCTTCGTACCATTCAGAACCCAGTAGTCACCATCCTTCACCGCTTTCGTTTTGATGGCCCATACATCTGAGCCTGCGTCTGGTTCACTCAGACCAAAGCATAAGGTAGCCTCACCTTTTGCGATACTGGGCAATAGCTCTGCCTTGGTATCAGGGTGCATCCCCAACAGCACAGGTGTCAGTCCGCCTGTAAACAGACCAGCAGGGAAAATCTCCATGACTAATGGATCTAGCCCGTATTTTTTCAAGATGGCTTCATGAATCAAAGCAACAGCGATCGGTCCAAATTCATCTCCCGTTCCACCAAGCTCAGGATCACCAAACATCGTGTAAAATCCGGCTTCGGCTGATTTTAAGCGAACTTGTTTTAACGCTTCTTGTATCCCCGGTGAATACAAGCCGTTTTCGTCGTAAAAATATCTTTCATTTTCCAGCTCTTTTTGATATTTCTTACGAAGCGGGTCAATTTCTACTTCAACGAATCGATAAATCGCAGAGATTACCTCTTTGATTTCCTCCGAAACCTGAAAACTGATCATGAGTGCTATCCTCCTTTGTTACCCTTTTCTAACTTCGAACTGGGCACTGACCTTTACTTCTCCTACTTCATTGACGGCTTCTGCTTCACATAGCCAGCGATCTTCCTTTTCGGCTACTACGGAGCCATTTACGATGATTTTTTCTCCCGGTCGCGTCATGCCTCGAAACCGAACGGAGAACTTCAGGAGATCGTCTGCTTGAAACCACGTATGGATGGCTTGCCCGACAAAACCCATGATCATCATGCCATGTGCGATGACGCCACCAAGCCCCGCTGTTTCGGCAACGGGCACTACCGTATGAATAGGATTGAAATCACCTGAGGCTCCGGCATATCGTACCAGTTGGCTATGCGTGATTTCTTCTTTATATAGCGGTTCGAATGGTTTACCGATCATGTTCATTCACCCCCTAGTGCCTTTCAATGATGGTCGAGCGTCCAACGACGACGGTTTCACCATGTTGATTGACGAACTCTTTTTTGATGACGACGAAGATCATGGCCGCTTTTGTGTATACGTCCTCCACTTCTCCATAAACGGTTATGTCATCCCCGATTCTGATATTGCCTCGGTACTCATATTCCTGTCCTCCGTGGAGAACTTTTTCAATTTTCAGACCCAAAATCTTCGAAATAGACGTTTGAGAACCCCAAAATTCGATGACAGTAGGAAAAGTTGGGGGAATGAACCCGTCCTCAACGTCAACGGACGGATTATTATCGAGTGCGCACAATAGCTCCCTGACTTTGCATCGCTCCACTTTATAAGTAAAGGGTTCTAGCTTGATCCCAACTCGATCGTCTTTTTGTTTGTTCATGAGTCTCCTCCCGTTCTGACTTCTTCGTCCACCAAAACTCTGCGGAGAATCTTCCCGACAGCCGATTTTGGTAACTCTTCTCGAAATTGGATGACCCGCGGTACTTTATAACGAGCCAGCCTTTGATTACACCACTCGAGAATCTCCTCTTCCGTGACACCTGGATACTTCCGTACGATGACTGCTTTTACCGTTTCTCCTCGGTATTCGTCTGGTATGCCGAAAACGCAAGCCTCGCTGACTGCCTCATGCTGGTAAAGCACTTCTTCAATTTCCGAGGGATATACGTTGTAACCACTTGCGATGATCATCTCTTTTTTTCGTCCGACAATCGAAAAGAAGCCATCTTCCCCCATTGTTGCCAAGTCACCCGTGAAGAGCCACCCGTCCTTCAATACAGCCGCTGTTTCCTGTGGATTTCGCCAATATCCCTTCATGATGCTAGGAGCTTTGACAATCAATTCCCCGGTTTCGCCTGGGGGCAATTCGTGCCTGCCTGTTGCTACATCCACGATCTTTGCATCACACTCTGGGAGCGGAATGCCAATCGTCCCTACTCGTATGGCGCCTACAGTCGGTGTGCCATGCGTGACCAGCCCCTCTGACAGTCCATACCCTTCAATGATGTTTAGTCCGGTCTTTCTCTTGAATTGTTGCGCCACCTCGATCGGCAATGGCGCTGTTCCTGATTGGCACAGTTTGAAGCTGGACAGGTCATCTTTTTTCAAATCTGGATGTTGGAGCAACGCAACATAGAGGGTAGGCATGCCCGGAAAAATGGTCGGGCGGTACTGACGGATGACTTCTAATGCTTGATCGACTTTGAAACGACGTACGATGATATACG
Organism: Brevibacillus sp. DP1.3A; assembly: GCF_013284245.2. Lineage (NCBI taxonomy): Bacteria > Bacillati > Bacillota > Bacilli > Caryophanales > Paenibacillaceae > Brevibacillus > Brevibacillus sp. DP1.3A. The sequence goes on from NZ_CP085876.1 coordinate 3,710,989, forward strand.
TGCCCGCTAACATCATGATTCTGTTCAAGGTCACGATGCCAAATATATGAAACAATGGTGCAATACCTAACAATCTTTCACCGGGAATTTGCAATTGCTTTGAAATAACAGGAAAGTTTTGAAAAACATTGCTGATCAGATTGGAGTGAGTGAGCATGACACCCTTGGAGCGGCCAGTCGTTCCACCTGTATATTGCAGGAGCGCTACATCTTCACTTGGCGTAATCTCCACATTTGTAGCGTCTGCGTGGTTTTCCGAAATCCATTGGTAGAAGGTTCCGCTCTCATCGGACAGAGTGTCAACTTGAAGGAAGGTGATCGATTCAGCCATTCCGGTTTGCTCCAGTTTGGCTCCTTGCACGCCCTCGCTCACGAACCAAATCGAACCGGAATCTTCCATGATGTGCTTCAGTTCGTGAGTCGTATACATCGGATTTACCTGTACCACGATTCCGCCCAATCGGAGTGTAGCGAATAAGGAAATCACATACTCGACGCTGTTGGGTAGCACGATGGCTAGTCGATCTCCCTTTTGAAAACCCCGGTACTGGAGGGCTGCTGCCAGCCGATCCACGACCTCTTTCAATTGGGAGTAGGTAAACGTTTTTTCTCCGTCTATTACTGCTTTTTCATCGGGATATTGACTTGCCGTCCGCTTGAAAAATTCATACAAGGAGATGGACGGGATTTCCACGAGGGGGGAAACTCCGTCTGGATAAAACGCATGCCAGGGTCGAATCTGCGCTTCCTTCATGCTAACTTCTCCTCCTAAAACGATTTTCAGGTGGTTAAGTCTAACAGTGTTTTGCCTACAACCCGAGATTTTTCGCGATGATGTTTTTCATAATTTCTGTCGTACCACCGTAGATCGGCATGACAGCGACATCACGGTAACGCCGGGCAATGGCGTACTCTTCCATGAAGCCGTATCCGCCATGAAGCTGTAGGCATCGGACTGACATACGCCGTGCCATTTCGGTGATCGACCACTTTGCCATGGAGACTTGCGTCGTTACATTTTCGCCCTTCATATGTCGGTTTGTCAGATCGTCGATAAAGGTCTGCGCCATGGAAATTTCCGTAGCCATCTCCGCCATCTCGAATTGCGTATTTTGAAAGGAACTGATTGGCTTACCGAAGGCGTGTCTCTCTTTAACATATGTCATGGTCGTCTTGATCATCTCTTCAGCCACAACCAACGCTCCAATTGCGATCATAATCCGCTCTTGTTGCAGCTTATCCATCAGGTAGTAGAAGCCCTTGCCTTCCTCACCAAGCAGATTGGACACAGGGACACGTGCATCCTCAAAGATCAGCTCTGCTGTATCAGTTGAATGCTGACCCAATTTCTTCAATTTGCGACCGCGAGAAAAACCAGGTGTACCCTCCTCCACTAAGATGATGCTGATCCCTTTGTGAGCAGGAGTGGCTGTTGGGTCTGTCTTGACGCAAATGAAGAATAGTCCTGCATTGAATCCATTGGAGATGAACGTTTTTTGCCCATTAATGATGTAGTGGTCTCCGTCTCGCACTGCTGTTGTCCGCATTCCCGCCAAGTCGGAGCCGATGCCTGGTTCCGTCATGCCGATCGCTGTCGTAATCTCACCAGATACGCATTTGGGCAAGTACTTTTTCTTCTGCTCCTCGGTACCGTAGCGTTCCAAATAGGGAACGATGATCGAACTGCTCATACTTGCCAAGCCGCCTACTCCAACCCGACTCAATTCTTCTGCCAGAACCATGTTAAAGCCAAAATCGAGTCCAAGTCCGCCGTACTCAGGAGCAACTTGCGGGCAGAGGAATCCTTGTTCGCCCATTTTTTGATAAAACTCGCGTGGAGTGAATTGCTCTTCCTCCCATTTCTCAATGTTCGGTACGGCTTCCTTTTCCAAAAACTTGCGAAGAGAAGTGCGAAACATTTCATGCTCTTGCGTGAGAAAAGGTCGATTTCTTTTGAATAAATCGAACGTCGCTGGTTTCGATGCTGGAATGGTTTGAGACATGAATAATCCCTCCGATTTGTATGGATTAGCCGATACGATACATCGTAACCACACATGCTCCGCCAAGGCCCAAGTTATGTTGGAGAGCGACGCGGGCCCCTTCTACCTGCCGTTTGTCTGCCTGACCTCGCAACTGCCAAACTAGCTCTGTGCATTGTGCGAGACCGGTTGCTCCCAACGGATGACCTTTTGACATTAAACCGCCAGATGGATTGACAACGTAGGTTCCGCCGTATGTGTTATTGCCATCGTGGATGAACTTCTCGGCCCCGCCTTCTTCACACAAGCCCAAGCCTTCGTAAGTAATGACCTCATTGGGAGTGAAGCAATCGTGTAGCTCTACCACGTTTACCTCATCCGGACCGATCCCAGCCATTTCATAGACTTGTTCCGCTGCACGTCGGGTCATATCAGCACCAACTAGATTGAGGATAGATTCATGTGTAACATCGGTATCTGTTGTGAGCGCCTGACCCACAATTTCTACGGCATTCGTAATCCCGTGCTTGATCGCGAAGGCTTCACTGCATACAATCACTGCCGCTGCACCGCAGGTTGGGGGGCAAGCCATCAGACGTGTCAAATGAGGCATTAAGGCTGGGGCGTTCAATACCTCTTCCACGCTCAGCGGCTTATGAAAAAGAGAATACGGGTTTTGAATCGCGTGACTTCTCGTTTTCACAGATACTTTGGCAAAAATGTCTGGGTTCGCTCCATACTTTTCAAGGTATTCCTTTCCTGCTGAACCAAAAATCTTGATCGCATTCGAAGCGGAATCCGGCACGTCTGCCCACAGCTCTTTCAAGCGATTTTGTGTCCAGCCTAACGGAGGAGTCCGATCTGTCCAGACACTTGCTAATGCGCCTGGTTTCATTTCTTCAAAACCAACTGCCAGTGCGCAATCTACCATACCCGATTCGACTGCTTGCCTCGCCAAAAATAGTGCAGTAGAACCGGAAGAGCAGTTATTGTTGACGTTAATGATCGGAATCCCTGTCATCCCGACCATATACAAGGCTCGTTGACCACATGTACTGTCTCCATATACATAGCTCGCATACGCTTGTTGGATGTCCGAATAGTGAATGCCTGCATCTTCCAATGCGCCTTTGACTGCTTTCGATGCCATCACCTCATACGGTTCATGCGAGCCAGGCTTTGTAAACGGTACCATATTTACACCGATGACTTTTGTTTTTCGACTCATGCTTCTTCCTCCTTTGGACGATCACTGACCTTTTCACATCTAGTAGGTGTAGCAAATGTCGTGCCAACACGTTTTTTCGCCAATGATCGACTCTGTCAAAGCCTCTTCGTTCATTGTGTATGTGCTGAATACAAAAATAATGATAGAACTGTATAAAATCCATACACTTTCAATACGCAAATACCTCGTTTTCTTTAAGCGTTGCAATTTGCTCGTCGGTATAACCCAGCGATTTCAGTACGAGAATCGAATGCTCACCGAGTTTGCTTCCAATATGCTTATATTCTGGTTGAGCTGCGGAAAATTTGATCGGAAAACCAAATTGTCGCTGTGTGGTTCCGTCCGGCTTCCGAACATCCACAATCATCTCGCGCGCCTTCAATTGCGGATGCTCGCACGCTTCAGCAAATGTGAGCACTGGTTCAACACACGCTTCCATCTCCTGAAAAATGGCTGTCCATTCCGCGAAGGTTTTCGCTCGAAACGCGTTACGAACGTAATCTTTAAAAGCTTGGACATCATCTGGTGATTCACTGAAAGACAATGGCAACAGATCCGATCCCCCAATTGCCTCGCACAACAGCTTACGGAATTGAGGTTCAAGGCTGCCTACTGAAAAATACCGTCCATCTTTTGTTTCATAGTAGTCGTAAAAAATACCGCCGTTTAACCGCATGGCCTCCGCCTGAGGCTCTACCCCGCACGCAAGATAACCAGCGCCATGGATGGTATTTAATACGAATGCAGCATCCGTCATGCTGATGTCAATGTATTGACCTTCACCCGTCCGCTCGCGATGCAACAAAGCAGCCAGCATTCCAATCACGGAGTGGAGTGAACCACCCGCAATATCTGCGATATGAAAACCATGCGGAGACGGAGGCGATCCTTTTCTCCGGGAGTAATCATTGATTCCTGCAATAGACAAGTAGTTGTTGTCATGCCCAGGTCGATTACGATACGGGCCAGTTTGACCATATCCGGTGATGGAACAGTAGATCAGTCGCGGATTAATCGCTCGCAGTGCCTCAAATCCAAGGCCGAGTCGTTCCATGACCCCCGGACGGAACTGTTCAAGGACAATGTCGTATTCTTTCACGAGCTCTTTTACGATATCTACGGCTTCTTGTTTTTTGAGGTCAAGCGCGATGGATGATTTCGAGCGATTCAAGTAGCCATGGGCTGCCGGTACACCCCCATCTACTTGTTTACCTTGCCTGATACTGTCCGGTCGGGTGAACGATTCCACGCGAAGCACTTCTGCTCCCAGATCTGCTAGCATCGTCGTTGCAAAAGGCCCCGGCAGTAAAGTTGAGAAATCGAGAACTTTATAGCCACGCAACAAGCTCATTGTTTCACCTCATTCAAATTGGTAGATAAAAGCTTAAAGGTAGCAGTCGCTATCGCCAGAGGTTTGCCTGCACGGTTTCGTACCTCTCCTTCACCGGTGGCAAGGCTTTTGCCTATATGGCGAATTTTTGCTGTTCCAACAACGAGATCACCCTCTTTGGCAGAGGCCAAATAATGAATGTTTAAATTGACCGTTACCAGGCTGTACTCCGTCTGAGTTCGAATAGTCAAACCCATTACGTGGTCGAGTAAGCTCGCTATGACACCTCCGTGCAACAAATTACCGGCGTTCAACAATTCAGATGTAATTAGCAGCTCAACTACCACATGCCCTTCTTCCCTATGCGTAATTTGAATGCCGAGATGTCGTTCAAATCCTGCTTGTATCCGTTTTGGGGGTTCCGTAATGGACATACTCTCACCTCGCTTTGCAGTTGCACTGTGAATCCATCTGTGTTGATTTATCTGAAATGCAAATGCCGTGCCAAAGAAACCTTTCGTTCTTAATTGAATGAAATGCATGCGATATAAATTTTATGCGCAAGCAAATTGTATACATCTAGAACAGTTGTATGAAATCTATACACATCGACACTGGAAGACCAAAATAAAAACCCTTGATTTCCTCAAGGGTCAACTCGCTGAGCCTTTATTCAGGTGTCACAATAGCGGGAAATGGATCAAATTCGTCCAATAATGCTAGAAACACTTTAATTGGCGTCGTGTCACCGATTACTTCTATTTTTCCCGTTGCCATGGCTTGCTCAAGTGATAGACGACCAAGCATCAATGCAAAGAAAGTCATTCGATCCGTTACAAGCGAAACGTCTGGATGAGCGTCATGCTTATTTGCTTTGTTCACCAGAACCGAATTTTCCAGGTACATAGCAAACGATTGGTCTGAATCTGTGATTGTTACATTCATCGTGAGCTTTTTGCCCTCTGCTTTGGGACCGTTAATTTTCACGGCTAACAGGTTTAAGAAATCCGAAATGGGCATGTAGGTAATGATCCCTGATACATCAGTTGGAGAGTTGTCCTTATTTACCCCATTACGCAGTTCAGTAGCTCCGACCAAATACACATTTCGCCAGTTCGCGGATTCCGCTTGGTACCCCAATTGTTCAAATGCATTGGCAAGCAAGTTTTTCGCTTCTGTATGAGTGGGATCAGCCATGACCACATGCTTTACTACTTGAGCGACCCAGCGATACTCTCCTTTTTCAAAATCAGCCTTTGCCTGCTGCAAAATGTTACTTGCGCCACCCATGTACTGAACATATTTCTCGGCGGCTTCCACCTGTGGCAGCGGATCCAAATCAGAAGGATGCGCACTGTAATAGCCGAGATAAAAGTTGTAGATTCCTTTTACGTTATGCTTTAGCGTTCCATAGTACCCTCGATTTCCCCAGTATTTATCCAGTGTGTCCGGAAGCTTAATCGTTTCTGCTATTTCATCCATCGTATATCCATGATTGGCTAAACGCACCGTTTGATCGTGCATATATTTATACAGATCACGTTGCATTTTCAAATGGGCAATGGCGTTTTCTTTGCCCCATACTGGCCAAGCATGGATCATCAACAGGGCATCCACTTCTTCTGCCTCAAACAAGTCAATCGTCTTATCCAGGGCGTTTGCCCATAGCAAAGCATCTCGCGTTTTTGCTCCTCTTACGGTGTAGATTTGATGCATAGATTTGTTGGCATTTTCCGAGACAAACAAAGCTTTGTAATCGCGGATGTAGAAGTGCATTTCGGCAGGTGCTTCTGTATTGGGGGTTAGTAAAAATTCGAAGGTCATTCCGTCAATTTCCATAGTCTGCGTCTCGCTTACGATCTCAACCGTAGGCAGCGCAAAGCTGAACTTACCCGAATTGGTCACGGGGCCAATCCCTACAGAAACCGTTCCTGTAGCGTTAACCGGTAGATTTTTCCCGAATTGATACCCTGCGCGACGGGCCATGATCGTACCAAGCAGTACATTTTCGCTCAATGCTTCTTTTGTAAAATGCTGTGGTGCGATAATCGGGATTTCGGGATTTTTCGCATACTGAAGTGCTGCTTCGGTACCTGCAAAATGGTCACCGTGACTTTGGCTGATAATAATCGCGGTAACCGGTTTTTTAGGTCGATGCTGATAATATAACTCCATCGCGGCTTGCATGGATTCTACACCAGCTAATGTATCAACAACAATAACTCCCTCTTTTCCTTCGATGAAAAAGGTCGTGACGATGGATTGTCCACGTATTTGATAAACGCCCTCTACTACCTTGAACAACCCTGTAATTGCATGTAACTGCGAATTTCTCCACAAGCTAGGATTGACTGTATCGGGTGCAGGCTGATCAAGGAATCCGAGCTTTTCGATGTCCCAAACAACTTTTCCAGCCTCATTTTTTATGACTTTTGCTTCTATGGGGGCGAGGAAACCTCTATTTGCATCCTCGAAATCTTGCTTGTCTTCAAAAGGGAGAGAGACATAAGCGGCCTCCTGTGCTTTTTTGGTAAAAGGCGTCGCCGGTAATGACTGATTAATTTTCGAATCTGCCATTTCGAAACCCCCAAAGGTTTATTTTTTTGAATATTCATTGGATATTTTGTCCATGGGCTCCTATTTGTATGCATCTGGCAAAAGCACCAAGGCCATCGCTACGGCAAGAGCGATGGCCCGTAAAGCGCAGCAGTTCATCCTAGAACTTGTTAATCACCGTAACTCCTACACCGGCATACGTATTCATTTCTTCAAAAGAGGCATGGATCTCTTCCAAGGAGATTGTTTTCGTGACCAATCTCCCGGGTGAAAGGCGCCCGCTTTCTACTAAGCGCAGCATCGTTGAAAATTCAGGCAAGGGCATGCCGATCGATCCAATAATCTGCGCTTCTTGCCGGAGTAAAAAGTTAATAGGAACGGAAGTAAGACCTCCATTCGGATTCGAACTCATGCCAATCTGGACATGTCTTCCTCGCTTCGTGAGACTCAGGAGAGCGTTCAAAAACGTTTCTTGGATACCGAGTGCTTCAATAGAGACGTTCGCACCGCCCTTTGTTATTTCCCGCACAGCCTCTGGAGCGTTCACTTGCTTGCTATTTACGATAGCCACTGCCCCCAGCTCTTTCGCAAAGGCCAGTTTATCATCCGCGATGTCCACCGCAATGACATTCGCTCCTGCAGCAGCCGCAATTTGAACAGCAGATAGCCCTACACCACCAGCCCCATATACGGCTACCCATTCACCAGGACGCACATTTCCTTGCGTGATGACTCCATGGTAGGCAGTCATGAAGCGACATCCCATTGCACTTGCTTCAACAAAATCAATGTTTTCAGGTAAATGCATGAGGTTTTGGTCTGCCTCTCCGATATGAATATACTGCGCAAACCCGCCATTCAAGTCGAAGCCTATCAATTTGAGGTTATCGCATACATTGTGGTGACCTGCGACGCAATGCGGACATACCCCATCGCCGACATTAAATGGCACAATCACTCGATCACCTTTTTTGAAATTGCGTATGTTTTTTCCGACCTCTTCCACCACTCCACTCATCTCGTGCCCTAAAATATGCGGAAAGGATTGAATCATACTCATATGTCCTGTCCACCCATGCCAGTCACTCCGGCATACGCCTGTTGCTTCCAATCTGATGATGACCCCATCCGAAGTCAGTGTCGGATCTGCGATTTCTCGTACGACCAAAGGCTCGTTAAACGCTTCTAAAACGGCAGCTCTCATGTGCAGGCACGCCTCATTTCTATTGATCAGATATTTTGTTTGTTCCGTTCTTCTTCTACCAATTTGCTACGCAGGATTTTACCTACATGCGTTTTTGGAAGCGCTTCCCTAAATTCGATCAAGCGAGGAACCTTATATCTGGTCAGGCGTTCTCTGCACCAGCTCTGAATATCTTCTTCCGTCACGTTTGCTTGTCTGCCGAGAACAATCACGGCCTTGATCGTCTCGCCACGATATGGATCAGGAACACCGTAGACGCACGCCTCCAACACTGCCGGATGCTGGTAAATGACCTCTTCTACTTCTACCGGGTATACATTAAAGCCACCCGTGATGATCATATCTTTCTTTCGTCCTACAATATAGAAATACCCCTCACTGTCCATGGTCCCGATATCACCTGTATACAGCCAACCGTCGCGTATCGTACGCTCTGTCTCTTGTTGATTCTTCCAGTATCCTTTCATCACTTGTGGGCCTTTTACAATCAGTTCACCTGATTCTCCTACCGGCATCTCTTTTGTTCCGGTAGCTGTGTCTACAATTTTTACATCTGTATTTGGAATCGGCAGACCGATACTCCCTACTTTTCGTTGACCAATCAGTGGATTGCGCATCACTGCACATGTCGCTTCCGAAAGGCCATAACCCTCGATAATCGGGACACCTGTTTTTTGTTCAAAATTTTTCATCACTTCAATAGGCAAAGGAGCTGAACCACCTATACACATTTGAAAATACGAAAGGTCGTCTTTCTGTAAGTCCGGGTGATTTAAGATAGCAATATACATCGTTGGAGAACCCGTAAAATAGGTAGGCCGATGCTTGCGGATCAACTCCAGAATACGATCCATCTCAAACTTTGCGACAGGGACGTACTTCGCCCCCATTTTGACAAATTGTATGAAGCTGAACAGCCCCATACCGTGGTAGAGTGGACTAATTCCTAGCTGGCAGTGTCCAGCTTTACTTAAAACGGACTTATTTGTTTCGTATGATTGATAGAGATTCGCTATCATATTTGTGTGTGTGATCATGACGCCTTTTGATCTGCCGGTGGTTCCTCCTGTATACGTTAGGACAGCAAGCTCTTCAGGTTGTACATCCTTTTCCGGCAAGTCGAGACTCTCATGAAGAATCCAATGATGCAGATTATCTTCCTCAAAAATTTCCCGATCTGCTGCGATGAATGTCACTTGCTCAGCTAATCCGGTTTTCTTCAGCTTCTCTTTCTGTTCTCGAAAGGCTATGACCCCTGTCGCTTCTGAATCTTTGAGCAGATGTTCCAACTCGGCAGGCTGAAAATTCGGGTTGATCTGAACAACCACTCCCCCTAAACACTGAATAGCAAAAAAGGATAGCCCATATTCCATGCTGTTTGGAACCATGATCCCGATGCGATCACCCTTTCGATAACCGCGTCGATAAAGGGCAGAAGCAATCCGTTCACACGCTTCCTTTAGTTGTGAATAAGTGATTTCTCTCTCGCCGTCAGAGATTGCGATATTGGAAGAATGTAGACGAGCCGTTCGTTCTAGCACATCATAAATGGTTATGGATGGAATCTCTACTTCGTGCGAAACTTCTGGAGGATAAAATGCGAACCAAGGTTTATTCAAGCCACTCACCCCTCGAAAAGAACGTAATTATGCAGATCCGATTATTTCAATCTTTGCATCAACGTCTCTAGCTTTCCTTTATAGGGAGCACGTGCAAATTCCTCCATTGGATTGCTTCCCACTGGTGCTTGGAAGAGAACACCCCGTTCGTGCGAAAACTCCTTGAATCCATAAACTCCTGTATATCGTCCAATCCCGCTCTCATTGATTCCGCCAAAAGGCAGATTCGGTTCCGCCATATGCCGCATGACATCATTCACGGTTGCTCCTCCAGAAGTTGTTCTGGCAAGCAGATTGTCCACAATACGTTGATGATCACTGAAGATGTACAAAGCTAAAGGCTTGGGCTTTGAATCAATATACTCGATCACTTCATCCAAATCGGTATACGTCAGGACTGGCATAATCGGTCCAAATATTTCTTCTTGCATGATTTTCGCTTCCAGAGGGACGTCCGTTAAGAGTGTCGGGTGAATTCTTTCATCTTCAATCGTACCACCAAATCGTACTTTCGCCCCTCTGGAGACAGCATCCTCCAACAAATCTTGCAAACGCTGCAAATTACGTTCATTCATAATTTTGGCCATATCTGTTTGGGTAAGCTGTCCATTTTCAAAATAGCTACGTTGGACATACGCTTCCACATGCTGAACAAATTCTTCGAGTTGATGCTCTTTGACAAAAACATAGTCTGGAGCAAGACAAATTTGTCCGGCATTCGCAAATTTGCCAAATGCGATGCGAGGAGTCATTTTCTCCAAATCAACATGCTCATCGACAACCACCGGGCATTTGCCGCCCAGCTCCAATGTAACGGATGCCAGATGTTTCGCAGCTGCCTGCATGACATGCTTGCCAATCGAAGTACTCCCCGTAAAGAAGATATGGTGAAATGGAAGTGCTAGCAAAGCTTCTGCAACATCCACTCCCCCTTCAAAGATGGCAACCTCAGATTCCTCGAACACCTCGCGAACGATTTTCGTCGCAAGTCGGCTGGTTGCTGGCGCCATTTCAGAAGGCTTCAAGATACATACATTCCCTGCCCCAATCGCAGGAATTAACGGAAGAAACAGCAAGTAAAATGGAAAATTCCACGCCGAGAAAATCAGGCACTGTCCTTTTGGCTCCCACATAATTCTCGCACTTGCTCCCACGCTTTGTGTAGCGACTTCGACAGGCTGCATCCATTGTTCCAAGCTGGCGATAAAACGATCAATCTCATGAATGACACCGAGCACTTCTGTTGTGACGGCTTCAAAAGAAGGCTTCTCCAAATCTTGTTGAAGCGCTTGTAAAATAGCAGGAGTTTGCGTACGAATGATTGTTTTTAGTTTCTGTAATTTTTGTATACGTTCTGCGGCACTGGTTCTTTTGACAACATGCTGATGTTTCTTTTGTAACTCGAATACTTGTTGAATTTGATCCGTAACATCAACCATCAAGAAAGCCCTCCGATCATTCGTTAACGCATTTTCATCATCAGAATGTCGATCTTGGTGAGGAAAGGATATCTGGAAAACACTTCTATCAACCAGCAAGTATCATACCAAAAGAAAATCACTGTCTTGCTTAGATTTATCGTCATGGAATGGAGCGAAGTTGTTTGAAATTGCTACGATACCAGACACACGGAGTGTATTTTCCAGACAGTTCCTGGGATTATGATACGAGAACTTTCTTCAATTCTTCTGTCAGCAGTGGAACGACTTCAAACAGGTCTCCAACGATTCCGTAGTCGGCAATTTGAAAGATCGGTGCTTCCGGGTCTTTGTTAATAGCCACGATAATTTTTGAGTTGGACATTCCCGCCAAGTGTTGAATAGCCCCTGAGATGCCGCACGCAATATACAGATCGGGTGTCACTACTTTTCCTGTTTGTCCGATCTGCAAGGAGTAATCGCAGTAATCGGCGTCGCAAGCTCCACGGGACGCTCCCACTGCACCGCCAAGTGCCTGAGCCAATTCTTGCAGGGGTTGAAAGCCTTCCGCGCTTTTCACACCGCGTCCACCAGCGACGATGATCTTGGCTTCGCTGAGATCGATACCACTTGCTGTTTTTCGCACGACTTCCTTGATGATGGTACGAAGATCAGTGATTTCTGGCTGAAAATCTACGATCACGGTTTGCACAGCTGTCGCTATGATTTCAAAATTATTGGGGCGCAGGGTTGCGAACACCATTCCTTCTTGGAAGTTCTTTTTTTGAAACGCTTTCCCCGCATAGATCGGACGAACAAACGTGATTTGCTCTCCGTTTGTCTCTACAGCCGTACAATCTGAAATGAGTCCCGCTCCACATTTGGCCGCTACTCTTGGTGAGATATCTTTTCCCAATGAAGTATGGCCGACCAAGACAACATCTGGCTGAACTTCATGAATGAGTTGCGTAAATGCTTGGCTATACGCCTCGGTTGTGCCAGTAGATATCGCTTGGGTTTTCGTTACATACAAGGTATTGGCTCCGTATTTGCTGATATCCTGCACATACGCTTCCGCATTCGGCGAGAACAACGCCGCGATGACTTCTCCCCCTGCCGCGACCTGATTCGCGACAGTTAATGCCTCGAGAGATACATTACGTAATTTTGCATCCTTTACTTCGGTAAGTACCAGAACCTTTTTGCTCACGGTTAATCCTCTCCTTTTTACTTTAGATGACCTTCGCTTCTGTACGCAGCAGTAGTGCCAATTCGATTACCTGTTCCTTGATTTCTCCGCTCAATAGGCGACCTGCTTGCTTCTTGGCAGGCAAATACTGCTCGACAATCGTTGTGCGGGCCTTCCTTTCATCGTTTGCAAGAGCCAAATCTTCCAGAGTCAAACGCTCCATTGGCTTTTTCTTTGCTTTCATAATGCCTGGCAAAGACGGGTAGCGCGGCTCGTTTAACCCTTGCTGAGCTGTCGCCAAGAGTGGGAGACCGACTTCGATGATCTCCATATCGCCTTCTACGTCTCTTTCGACTGTTACTTTGTCGCCATCGATTGTAAGCTTCGTAATCGTAGATACGTGTGGGATACCTAATGCCTCTGCAACCCGAATCGCAACCTGTCCTCCCCCGCTATCTACAGACATATTGCCCCCGAGAATCAAATCGAATGATTGATCCTTAATCGCTGCCGTAATCAAACTAGCAATGGTGTATTCATCCGCTTCGTTTTCACCTGGATCGACGAGTATCGCTTTATCTGCTCCCATCGCAAGAGCGGTTCGAAGAGCACCCTCCGCACGCTCTGGGCCAACGGTGATCACGGTGACCTCTGCTCCGTTTTCTTCCTTTAGCTTGACTGCTTCCTCGACAGCATACTCGTCATAAGGATTCACGATAAACTCGATGCCTTCTTCATTGATCTGACCGTTGTGAATCACGATTTTTTCTTCGGTATCAAATGTTTGTTTCAACAAGACTAAAATGTTCATCTGCATTCTCCTCCGGACTTCGTTTTATTTTCGATTACTTTGGCTGCATACGCAGTGCACCATCTAAACGAATGACTTCCCCGTTTAACATCGGGTTTTCGATAATGCTTCGAACGAGATGGGCAAATTCATTCGGCTGCCCCAACCGCTGGGGAAACGGGACCATAGCGCTTAGTGCTTGCTTAACATGCTCGGGAGCCCTGCCTAGCATCGGCGTCTCAAAAAGACCTGGCGCGATCGTAACGACACGAATGCCAAGCGAGGATAGATCCCTTGCAATGGGAAGCGTCATCCCAACGACTCCCCCCTTTGATGCACTGTAAGCAGCTTGACCCATTTGCCCTTCAAAGGCAGCAGCAGATGCCGTATTAACGATAACCCCTCTTTCCCCTAGCTCGTTCGGTTCGTTCTCGCTCATTTTCTCTGCTGCTAAACGAATGACATTGAAGGTTCCGATCAAGTTGACATGAATAATCTTTGTAAAAAGTGCGAGATCGAACGGGCCGTTTTTTCCATACGTTTTTTGCGAACCGCCGATACCTGCGCAGTTAACGGCCGCTGTTATTTTACCGAATTTTTCAACCGCTTGGTCTAATGCTGACCTGACATCCGCTTCTTCGACGACGTTTGTATTCACATAAAGAACCTGGTCGCCTAGTGCTTCGGAGAGTTGGGTTCCCTTCTCATCATTGACATCCATCATGAGTGCTTTTCCACCATGCGCTACGATATTTTTCACAGTAGCCTCTCCCAGACCTGAAGCACCGCCGGTAACTGCTACCACACTGTTTTTGAAATCCATTGCCCTTCTCTCCTTTATTGTCTAGTTCCCTTGAAATTGCGGGCTCCTTTTTTCTAAAAACGCTTGTACGCCTTCTTTTACGTCTTCTTTCAAGAACAAATCTTGGAATAATTCAGCCTCAAGCTTGAGTGCCTGCTGAAAAGGGAGCTCCATTCCTTCATCCACCGCTTTTTTAATATGCTGAAGAGCAGAAGGCGAGTTTTGGCAAATTTTTTGCGCAAGAGTCAGCGCTGCTCCCAGTCCCTCGCCAGTGGGTACGACACGATTGACCAAGCCAATCCGCATGGCTTCATCTGCGGTAATATGCTCACCTGTAAACAACAATTCTTTTGCTTTCGCCTCTCCAATCAGGCGCGGTAAACGCTGTGTACCGCCTGCCCCGGGGAGCAGCCCAAGCTTCACTTCTGGCACCCCAATAAATGCGTGCTGTTCCGCAATGCGTAGATCACATGTCAAGGCAAGCTCGCAGCCACCTCCAAGTGCGTATCCATTTATAACAGCAATCGTCAGTTTCGGAGAATAATCAATGCTGTTAAAAAAGTTGTGATTCTCCATAAATTGAGGAAGCAAATTTGGATTTCCGATTCGTTTTGGCAGCTCTTTGATGTCGGCTCCCGCTACAAATGCTTTTTGCCCAGCTCCTGTCAAAATGATTGCCAGCACGTCGGCGTTTGCATGGAGCTCAGCGAATATGACTCGCAATTCTTCTTTGACCCCAGCACTTAATGCGTTCATCGGTGGATTGTCGATGGTGACAATCGCGATTCTTCCCCGTTTTTCAACATTGACCAGACTCATCGCTGTCTCTCCTTCCATGTCGATTTTGTTTTGTAAAAAGAGAAAAGCAAATGTCATGCCAACACAAAAAAAGTAGTTCCTTATACAAAATCAACACGAAAAATGTCGGATTGTTTGATTTTCAAACAGGTAATTCAACGCAATTATCTTGTTTTCAGACACCTACACAGACTCCACTTGAAGCGGAATATCTTTGGACGATTGATCCGGCCTGACAAACACCAAAAAGAGAATCCCCGTTACAACGAAGAGGCCCACGATGACGTAAAGCGAGTAATGAAAACCGAGCACAAAGTTATTGCCCGCTGCTTGCACTAAGATTCCTGTTATGACCGGAGCAACGATGGAGGCTATATTGGTAATAAACGAATAGATACTCGTCATGAAACCAGCTCGTTCTGGCATGAGCTTAATCAGTATTTGCGGTCCAACTGCGGCAATGCTGTAACTCGATGTTTTTGCTAAACACAAAGCAACAAATATCCAGATAAAAGAATCAAATACCGGCATAAAGGCAAGAGATAGTCCACCAATAAGCGTGACGATCCCTGAAACCAGAACCCGCGATTTGAAATCGCTCTTGGACTTCTTATAAAGATGATCGGAAAAGGATGATAGCACCAATACCATGACTGTAGCTGCAACACCGCTTCCGGCGACGGCATACGCCATGTTCATCGGCTCTAAGTGCAGCACTTTTGTCAAGTACAGTGGAAGCCAAATAAGCAACCAAGTGGATAGCCAAAAAGCAGAGAACGCCAATGCAAGGGTGAGAAAACATGCTGGATTGCGCAAAACGGGAGAAATATCTGCCCATCTCAATTTTTTCACCTTGGATAGAGCCATTTGATTACTCGGGTGATTCTTGTTTTTTCGATCAACAAACAACCAGACGAAAGCCAAAACCAGACTCACTACACCTAAGAGTGCAAAGGTCAACCGCCAGCCATACTTTTCTATCATCGCGACAAGGATGGGCGCTGAAATAATTCCGCCGACACTGGCACCAGAGACGATGACTGCAAAGGCTATCCCTCGTTTTTCGGGAGGAAACCATTTGGCAGCATGGCTCATCACAACCGGCCCAAATGGTCCCTCAAACGCCCCCAGCAATAACCGATACAAGATCAGCATCGGCAAGGTCATGATGGCATAGGAGCCAAACTGCAGAACGGTCCAGGCAAGCAATAGAATTACGATTATTTTCGAAGTCCCGATCCGATCTGACCATGTCCCTCCAAGTAAAGCTGCGATGGCAAATAACCAGTAAAAACTGCTTCCGACCATCCCCCATTGGGCACTATTTAAGCCAAGCTCCTTCATCAAAGGGTCTGCTGCATACCCAATGATCGCCTTATCCGCATAGTTAATGACGTAGGCAAAAAACAAGAGTGCTAGAACTATCCATCGCATCCCAAAACTCCCCTCCTTCATCGTAGGAATGATAATTAAACACAAAATTCAGAAAAAGCAAGTGTTATGCCAATCACACATGAGTCTTTTCTTATTCTTCCTTACCGTTTGGATGGATGTTGTTATGTATGGCGACTAAACACCCTTTACAGACAGATGTAAAAAATACAGACACGTAGCCATAAAAAAATGACTTCCGTTTCATCCAGAAGTCATCCATCATTTACTCTTGTACACTTAATTGGTATTTTTTCAGACGATCATATAACACAGATCTGCTTACTCCCAGTAATTTAGCTGCCTTGGATTTGTTGCCGCCCGATTGCTCCAACGCTTGCTGTACAGCAGCTCTTTCTGCCTTTTCCATAAGGGTGCTCTCTGAATCAAATGAGAATGCGGTCATTTCATTTTTTCCATGACCCAACATGTATTCGGGCAAATCCGCTAGCTCAACTTTTCCGTGTTCACTGAACAGCATTGCGCGCTCCATTACGTTTCGAAGTTCACGTACGTTGCCAGGCCAATCATAGTCGACCATGGCTTTTTCCGCCAGCGGGTCAATTCCGATAATGCTTGTCCCGTTCAGGCGATTTAATTCTTCCATGAAGAAAGGAATAAACAACAAAATATCTTTTTTCCTTTTCGCCAGTGGCGGAATTTCAAAAGAGATGACGTTTAATCGATAAAACAAATCGTTTCGGAATTCCCCATTTCGGACCATTTCCTCCAGGGAACGATGCGTTGCTGCTATAATGCGCACATCGACCTGGATACGTTCTGTTCCACCTACACGGTAAAATTCCTTTTCTTGGAGGACACGAAGCATTTTCGCCTGAAGCTGCAGCGACATATCTCCCACTTCATCTAGAAACAGGGTTCCCCCATTTGCCAAATCAAACTTCCCTTTTTTCCCTTTTTGCCTTGCCCCCGAGAAGGCTCCTTCTTCATATCCAAAAAATTCTGATTCTAATAAATGCTCCGGGATCGCGGCACAATTGACTGTTACAAATGGGCCATTGCTACGCCAGCTCATGCTGTGAATCGCATGGGCGAACAACTCTTTTCCGGTTCCACTCTCGCCTCTGATCAGAACAGTCGAGTTTCCTTTGGCCGTCTTCATGGCGCTGCGTATAATTTTCTCCATCTGAGGGTCCTGTGTGAGAATCTGCTCAAACGAGAATCGGGAGGTCTCGTGCTGCGCGTGTGGGGCTTGCTTCTCTTCTTTTTCACTCTTTTCCAGTTTACGTACGACTTCTTTCATTTCGTGCAGGCCACGGAACGAGATTTTCCCGATAACCCCAATGATTTCGTTTTCTTGCATAATGGGGACGCGATGCACAGTATATCGAATGCCTTTTACCTGCATCATCTCGCTATATTCTGGTAGACCTGATTTCATGACGCGGTCGAGTCCCAATTGAGGGAGAACATCTTGGATTGGCTTATATAAAATTTGCGATTCTTCAAACTCAAAAAGCTCAAGTAAAGATGGACTCACGAAGTTAACTTCTTTCCATTCATTGATCATGATCAGACCTTCATAAGCATTATCGATGACCGTCTGCAAAATACTCTTCCATTTGACTACGCTCTGTAGCTCCTGAGCCATTTTTTCCACTTGCGATACATCTTGAAACAGAAGGATACACCCTTTTTTCCCAAAGCGAGAAATACGGGTAACGGCGTGACTATTCCCCAGTTGCAGCCGATAATGATCGGATGGCTCCATGGACTCTAATTGAATACCTGAAATAAGCGAAGTTACCTCACGCTGAAGCAATTCTGCTTGGGTCAGCCCTGTCATATTGCAAATTTTCTGATTGGCGAAAGTGATTCGTTCGGAATCATCCGTGATGATCGCGCCGAGCTCTGATCGAACCAGAATTTCTTCCAGTTGATCCTTCAAAGAACTCGTTGCTCGAAACAATGTGAAAATGATGTCCGTTTTGGTAAGCATTCCGGTTACTTGGTGGTCATCATTCAAAATGACGATGTTCCCCACTTCTGATTTTTGAATGATTTCTTGGATGTCTCCTACTGAACTGTCAATGTGAGTCCAAATGACGTCTTTTTTAATAAGGGAATGAATGGCGCTCGTCAATGGTTGTCCATCCAGAATGGCTTGATTGAGGCTGCTTCTGGTCAATACTCCATGCAATTTTTGATGCTCATCAGTAACAGGAATCGTATCCCATTTGGTCCGCTGTACGAATTGAATAGCATCAGACAAGGTATGTTCGGGTGAAAGACACTCATGTACGGGAGTAATGATATCCCTAAGCTGGGGCATTTCCTTCAACTCCATACATATATTTAGGGGCTGTTTTCATTTCTATCACATTTTTTATAGTGGAAACAAATCCCTTTTCATATTGTAACATGGTTTCCCTGTTGGCTAAGGAGTTTTTTCAAACGACAGTCATTTCAGTAATTTCAGTATTGACTAAAATAACTGAAAATAATTAAAATAAGCTAGTAGGTGCAGGAATCGCTTTTGTTTCATCCTTTCTTATCCATCTCAAAAGGAGTGAGGAGCTTGACTGATTTCATACAAAAACTGCTGCAAGAAATGCCTAATTTCTCACATTTTCTAACCATTGATGAATTGGACGCCTCTTCCCGTGAATTAGCAGCCGCCTATCCACATCTTGTTACCCTCAGTACCATCGGTCACTCAACAGAAGGACACCCCATCCTCATGCTGCGAATTGGAAATGGCCAGCACCGCGCGTTGTTCGTCGGTTGTCCGCATCCAAATGAGCCGATTGGAGCTCTATCGCTAGAGTATCTCAGCAAAAAGCTATGTGAGGATACTGCCCTATTAGAGCAAATGGATTATACCTTTTATATCATCAAAGAAATCGATGTAGAAGGCTGCCGATTGAATGAAGGATGGTACGGCGGCCCCTTTTCTCCAGACCGTTACATCCGCAGCTACTATCGTCCTAGTATGCTCGAACAAGTTGAATGGACATTCCCATATGCGTATAAAACGTTCAGCTTCAGCGAGCCCATTCCTGAAACCGTAGCATTTATGCGGGCGATTGATGAAGCCAAGCCGCATTTCCTCAACAGCTTGCACAGCTCCGATCAAACTGGAACGTTTTATTATGTATCGACTCCTCTTCCCGACGCTTTGTGCCAACAGATCATAAAACTGACGCATGATCATCAATTACCGCTGATGATCGGCGAACCGGAAGCGCCATTCATGCCCCCTATCCAAGACGGTTTTTATCAGCTGCCTGAGCTGTCTACTATGTATGATTACTACGAAAGTATCCTGCCTGCTGGAGAAGACCCTGCGAAAGCAATCCTCATGGGAGGCTCCTCCCGCGATTATGCCGGGGCACGTTATCATACCTTTTGCCTTGTTTCGGAATTATCGTTATTTACGGATCCAAGAATGGGAGATAAAACTGAAACCACTTATAGCTACAAGGTTGCTATGCTGGACATAGCCAAACTGGAAGGGGAACAGATTGCTTTTTTATCCAAACAGTACCAAAGCGCACAGGCATTCATAACGGTACCAACCAGATTTCAGCGATCTGTAGAGGATTTCCTGATCGGTATGGAGAAAACTCGCTCCCATCATTTAAAATTAGCGGAAAGTGATGCAGCTTTAGCGCGCTTCGCAACAGTTGCTGAAAAGTTTGACTTGAAACTACGCAGTTTATGGAGCTCTCTATGCTGCTGCAGCATGATGATCCGTATGCTGGACGCCCAGCCCGACAACATCACCCTTTCAGAGATTCGAGCAGATTCAGAAAAATGGCTGGATCAAGGCTTACAAGAGCTACTCTCCTTTTTTAACTGGTCGATGCGTCCGCTGCGCGAATTGTGCGGTGTCCAGCTAGGTTCTGCCTTGATGATAATGGAGCACCTTCGACAAACCCATGATAGCACTGCGACGCCACTAAAATCATGAATGACATGAGCGCCTGTCAGCAGAACAGGCGCATTTTCTTTTGGTATTTTCTGAAGAAAGCGCTGACTATTGGTAGTATAATAGACAAAAGCATGGAAATCGGGCAAAACGAGGAAAAAGGAGTCATGAAGTTGGACAAATTAACGGTGGAAACGATGCAATTGATTGAAGAAATGGCTCTCCATCACGAAAATCAAGGATTATCCAGAATTGCTGGCCGGATTATAGGACTGTTGATGGTCTCTCAGGAACCCCTTTCATCCGAACAGATAGCCACTACATTGCAAGTCAGTCTAGGAAGTGTGTCAACCAATATGCGCATTCTTTTAAAAATTGGATTCGCGGAAAAAAAGAGTGTGACAGGCGACCGTGTGAGCTATTACATCATGGCACCAGACGCAATCGAAGAAGAGCTTATACAGGGGTTAGAGCGAATCCTATCATTAAAGAATGTCATAGAAAAAGGAATGCAAATTGATAGTTTGAAGCAAAGTGAGCTAGTTATGCAGCGATTCCATGAGACGCTGGAAGCAATTGAGCTATACAGGGAATCTCTCAACCAAATGCTCGCTGAGTGGAAGTCTCGTCGCATGTAACATCAAACAGCTCGTATCAATGGAAAAGTAGAAAGGCAGCTTTGGCACTGAAAAAGCCACTGCTGCCTTTTTTCATAAGAGATGGCATCGATCATTTGACTGGTGATAGCTCGTTTTCCGTCACCCATTTATAGTTCTTAACTTCTCCTCCCCCTGTCGTGGGAGTGTAATCGATCATATAGACAGTCGTTGTATTTGCCGTATCAAGCTTGGCTGATGCATCGAGCATCCCTTTCACATGATCCGCCTTCAAGACGACTTCCGTTCCCGGATTATACGGTTGCTTGATATGGTTCTTGATTTCTTCTTGAATGATCCATTTATAACCCTTCACAGGGGGCTCACCCGTTGTAGGCGTATAGGTCACTGAATAGGCGGTTGTGTCGTAAGCCCCCACAATTTTCGCTTTCGCCCCTTGCATCCCCGGTTGGTGACTTGCTTTCAAGATGACTTCACTCCCTACTGTAAACGTAGGTTTCGGTACAATCTCTACTTGCTCCAGTACATCCGGTGCAGCAGGACCGCCACATGCACTTAACCCCATTGCGGTAATCAGCATAAGTGATATCAGTTTCCATTTTTTCATTCCAAACACCTCGAATTCTTTGTTGTATGTCCGTAGTCGATTTCCTCTTGATGTAAGGTATTATGGGTACACAAGACCTTCCTTATCCACTTTCATCCTGCTTGTTGCTTTACTTAAATGCATCCTTGGACGGGATTGACAAATCCTTGTTTTCAATCAACTGTAAAAGCAGAGCGTAGAATTGCTTCCGCTGCTCAATTGGCAAATCCTCGAGTATATTTTCGGCAATATCCGTTTGCAGTGCCAAAACTTGATCAATGCTGGATTGGGCTAATTCCGTGAGCTGGATCAAGGTGGCACGGCGATCAGTCGGATCAGGGATCCGCACCAACAGCTTGTCACGCTCCAAGGCATCAATAAAATCTGTGACGGTGCGCGGCTTTACACCCAATTTTGCGGCGAGCTCGTTCATGCGAATTTTTCCAGCTTCTGAAACGATAGAAAGCAAACGTAGCCTTGGCCCAGAGATATGGTATGGAATATCAAGCGCAGCCAATTTGGTCTCGAATTCTCGCTGAATAGAATTGGTGGCACGAATCAGGATGTGAATGATATCAATCGCTGGTGGACTCATTTGATTGGGAAACATGGTAGACCTCCTTGACAATTGTGCAAAAAACGAATACCCTCTACTACAGAGGTTACTCACTATTTTATAGTTAATTAGTGAGGAAGCTCACTATGAGGAAGTGCACTAATTTCATCGGTATTCTCATTATTGTAGCGAATCTTACGCTATTTGCAAATTCGAGCGGTCTGAATGCCTTTTGAGAACTACCCTGGAAATGGAGGAATACACATGAATCACTCCGATTTTGCCATGGAGAATAGCAACAAGCTCCTTCGAGTCCTTGTCGTCACCTTGATTTTTTCGGTCATGAATGGAACGATGTTTAATGTAGCTTTACCGGAAATTGCACAGGAATTCAATCTGATGCCTTCGCAGGTTAGTTGGATTATGACAGGATACATGACCGTCTATGCCATCGGCTCGGTTGTTTTTGGCAAGCTCGCTGACCAATATAGGCTCAAGGACCTTCTGACATACGGTCTCCTTATTTTCTCAGTCGGTTCCATTGCAGGGATGCTCGCCAGCGAATATTGGATGATCATTCTTGGACGTATCTTGCAAGCCTCTGGAGCATCGGTTCTGCCAGCGACCGCCATGATTATTCCGATTCGCTATTTCGCTCCTGAACAACGAGGACGAGCACTTGGTACGTCTGCTGTCGGACTCGCCTTGGGAAATGCGTTTGGTCCGGTGGTGGCGGGCCTAATGGCTAGCTTTGGAAGCTGGCGCATGCTGTTTCTTATTTCTTTGCTACCGCTCTTTACTCTCCCATTCTTTCGCAAATATTTGGACGATGAAAAGGGAGCTCCTGGATCGATAGACTTTCTCGGAGGAGGACTACTGGCTTCAACGGTTGCTTTGTTTCTCCTGTCGATTACTGAGAGTAGCGGACTGTTATTCGTAGGGGGAATTGTGCTGTTGGCCATGTTCATCGTCCGAATTCGGACTGCCGAACATCCCTTTATTCAACCTGCATTATTCCGCAACCGAAGCTTTTCAGTAGGCTTGTTCATCGCTTTTCTATCGACAGCCCTGAGCTTTAGTGTCATGTTCATGACCCCGCAATTTTTGAGCGCACTCAATCAGTTGTCTGCCGGAAACATCGGCTTTGTACTTTTCCCTGCCGCAATTGCCTCTGCACTCTTAGGACGCAAAGGTGGTTTGCTTGCAGATGAACGCGGGAACTTCTTTGTTGTCTCGCTAGCTGCTTTCTTAATGCTCGTATGCTTCAGCCTGCTCTCGACCTTCGTCGGCATCTCGCCAATCACCATTGCTGTCATTCTCATTTTGAGCAATGTAGGTCAAACCTTCATGCAAATTGCCTTGTCCAATACACTTTCGAGAACGCTCGTGAAGGAACAGACAGGTGTCGGCATGGGACTATTTTCGATGCTGAACTTCATCTCAGGTGCCGTTGCTATGAGCCTGATTGGAAAAGCACTAGACAATCAAACGGCAACGATGAAGATCAATCCGCTGGCAAATCCGGCAGCATCTGTGTACAGCAATATCTTCCTCCTGCTAGCCATTCTCATCATGGGAGTTTGGATGCTGTATCGCCTGCAATTCCATGCCAGTAAAACTCTTGTCCATACAGACGAAGCATCCAAGTAAAATGTTTCATGTAAAAAGAAACCAGTTCTAAGGACCTCCTCGTGTCCTGAACTGGTTTTCATTCTATTCCGCTGCAAGTATGTACTGTCTGAATAATGCAAGCGGCCGCAATGAATGATCGTACAGCTCACTGCTAAAAACAACGGTTAGATCACGAGATGGGACGACAATGATGTTCTGCCCTCCAAAGCCAAGGGCAAAATAGTACCAGTTATCCTCTGTCCACTCCTTGCTTAAATCGATTCTGTCACTCCACCAATGCAAGCCGTAAGAGCCAATCCTCTCGTATGTCCGAAATTTTGGCTGAATCGATTCTTGAACCCATGCTGCTGAAACAATCTGCTTTTCTTGCCATTGACCGCCTTGCAGATAGAGTATTCCTAGCTTTGCCATATCACGCGAAGTAAGGCGTAATCCGTCTCCCCCGTTATAAATCCCCTGTCCGTCAGAATACCAATACGAATCTTCGATGTTCAGAGGCTGAAAAAGATGCTTTTTGGCAAAATCATAGGTGCTCATTCCTGTTGCCTTTTGCAGGATGGCAGACAATAAATGCGAACAACCAGAATTGTAATTCATCTTCTCTCCCGGTTGGTCAAGCAGCGGCCGATCCAGCACAAATCGCACCCAATCCGGACTATAGAGCATCCGGGGAAATGATTGCCACTCGCCGAACTCTGGCCAATCAAAGCCGGGTGTCATTGTGAGCAAATGAAACAAGGTAATGGAACGTTTAACGGGATCGATGGACTTTTGCTCTAAACAGGGAAAGTACGAAGTGATAGGTGTATCTAAACCAGCAATCAGTTCTTGATCCAATGCAATCCCGATGAGCGCCGAGATAAAGCTTTTGGTGCAAGAATTGATCTTTTGAAGTTTTTGCGCTTGCTTCTTGTTTTTATGATATTCGTATACGAGATAACCGTCTTGAATGATGAGACAGCTGACGACCGTTTCTTTTCTGATCTTTCTGTCAAATTCATTGAAAAGCTCTGTATCTAACCGCGTTTTTGCAGGGTCTGCAAGTGGAAACAAGGATGAATGCACGTGATTGTTCCTCCTTCGACCGATCGGTATTTAAGACTCTTTCCCCGGTAGTTCCCCCCGAAGGTAACGTTCGCCCCATTCACACATGAGATCCATGATTGGTTTGAGCGATTCACCCAATTCACTCAATTCATACTCGACCTTTGGCGGTACTTGGCTGTACACGGTCCTGATGACAATTCCGTCCTCTTCTAGCTCGCGAAGCTGCTGTGTCAGGATTTTTTGGCTAATTTCCGGCATTTGTTTTTTCAATTCGCTCGTTCTTTTTGGGCCGTAGTATAACTGACATAAAATCAAGGTTTTCCACTTGCCCCCTAAAACATCTAGCGTTGCT
Source organism: Brevibacillus sp. DP1.3A (assembly GCF_013284245.2). Classification (NCBI taxonomy): domain Bacteria; kingdom Bacillati; phylum Bacillota; class Bacilli; order Caryophanales; family Paenibacillaceae; genus Brevibacillus; species Brevibacillus sp. DP1.3A. The sequence goes on from NZ_CP085876.1 coordinate 3,736,018, forward strand.
TCAGAAGGAATCTGGTATGTATGTTTGAGTTTTGGCCTCATCGATTGGCTAACCTCCCTCATTCCTTACGATTTTTCCAGGAACCTTTTTGTTCCTATGTTACTTTTTGGTATCGAAAGAACAAAAAAGTGCGTACTTTTCACATTCCATTATATGGTGCATGATTCGGATATACCAGCACCTTACTTGTAAAACAGGAGGGAAGGAACATGGCGAATCGCTTACTGATCGCGGGAGGCTTTGGCGTACAAATTACTACAGAAATAGAGGGGGTATGAAAATGAAAGTACTGACAGTTGTTACTCATCCACGAACCAATTCCTTGACCTTTGCCGTTGCTGAACGCTTCGTTCAGGGCCTAAAAGATGCAGGACATGAGGTTGAAGTTTTGGATTTGCATCGCAGTGGTTTTCACCCTGTTTTATGGGAGGAAGATGAACCAGATTGGAACAATGGTGATAAGAAATATTCCGCAGAGGTCGAGATCGAAATGGAGCGCATGAAAAAGCACGACGCGTTAGCCTTCATTTTTCCGATCTGGTGGTTCAGCATGCCAGCTATGTTAAAAGGATATATCGATCGCGTCTGGAACAACGGGTTTGCCTATGGTTCACGTAAACTGCATCATACGCATGCACTGTGGATCGGTCTCGCAGCTGCTCCAGAAGATCATTTTCAAAAAAGACGTTATGACCAAATGATGATGCATCACCTCAATGTCGGAATCTCTAGTTACGTCGGGATCGACGATTCGAGGGTTGAGTTCCTTTATGATACCTTGGCGCAAAATCCTGCGCATATCGAGCAGTTGTTGGACCGTGCTTATCACCTGGGATTCCATTATGGGAAGAAAGAAAGCCTTCAGGTATAAAAAATGTCATTCTATCGAATCCAAAGGTGGCGTTGCAACTTTATCGCCCACCCTTTCTGACTTACCGGATGTTTAAACAATAAAAAAGAAAGCCCCCCTTTTCTTATGCGAAAAAGAAGGCTTTCGACTATGTGTATACGCGTTACGCAAGTACCTCAACCGTAAAACCACCAGGAGCTTTCACATAAAACGTCCAACCATGCGATCTTACTGGCGATGCTACTTTGTAACCATCTTCTTTTAAGCGTTGATTGATTTCATTTACTTTCTCTTCGCTCTCCTGGATGAAGCCGATATGAAATGTCTTGGGATATTGGACTTCGGCACCCTTCATTAAGGTAAACACCAGGCCGTTATCGTCAAATAGGACCCCAAAATTATCGCCACGGGCATCTTCCGACGTATCTAGCTTTTTCAGGCCAAAATATTTCTCCAAGAAATCAGAAGCAGCTGGAACATCTGTCACGGTAAGATTGACGTGATTCAATTTCATAATGACCACACATCCTTTGCACGAGATTAATTCAAGCGTAGCACATTCATGCAAGTGCTAATCTTGTTAGGCTCAGAGGCTGATCATTGTCATAAGTATCCGTCATTAGTCTTTAAGGTTTCACGATAAACCTATTTGCTCACAGCTACTTTTGATTTGTTTACGATATGAATGGCATGACCTAACACCGCTTCGGCAGCCTCCAGCCATACCTCGCTTAAAGTGGGATGAGGATGTATGGTTAACGCCACATCTTCTACACGTGCTGCAAGCTCAAGTGCCAGCACACCCTCCCCGATCAGGTTCGATGCATCAGCACCTACAACGTGCATTCCCAACAATAAATGGCTTTCTTGATCCACAATCACCTCTGCAAAACCTTCTCCTTCATCCATGGCGAGTGCTCTGCCATTCGCTCGATAAGGGAACGTCGCTGTCTTGACTTTGTACCCTTGAAGCTCTGCCTCTTCGCGTGTCATCCCCACACCCGCTATTTGCGGCTCGGTAAAAATCACATAAGGTACATACGGGGAGTCTACGCTGCTAGGCAGCCCTGCGATCACCTCGGCTGCCACAATCCCTTGCTTCGTCGCACGATGGGCTAACGCAGGGCCAGGTGTTACATCTCCGATGGCATAAATGTGCGACTTGTTCGTACAACCTGTTGCGGTCACAGGAATATTGCCGCGCTCGTCCATTTCTACTCCCGCCTGCGCAAGTCCGAGTTCCCCTGTGTTAGGCACGCGCCCTATAGTGACGAGCGTTTTATGTGCGGTGATACTTTGGGAACCGTTCTTTTCCGAAGTGCATATGAGCGTGACTCTTCCGTTCGCTACCTCAGTCTTTTCTACTTTTGTCGCGATCTTTATCGTCATCCCGAGCTGTTTTGCCTGCTTGAGCACTTCCTGAGAGAGATGGGCAGCTGTTTGCGGCAAAATGCGCTCGGCTGCCTCAATGACGGTCACCTGCGATCCAAGCTTGGCGAACGCCATCCCGAGCTCCATTCCAATATAGCCACCACCGATAATGGCCAGTGTTTCCGGTACTTCATCCAATGCCAGCATATCGGTAGAATCCAGAATATATTCTCCATCTGTTTTCAAAAACGATGGAATGAATGGACGTGATCCTGTCGCGATAATCGCTTGTTTGAATTTGTACGTTTCAAAATCGCCACCCGTCTCTACGCCAATCCGATCACTCGAGAGAAATGTCGCTGTCCCCTTCACCACTGTAACCCCATTGGCCTGACAGAGATAATCGACCCCTTTGTTCAATTGAGCAACGACAGAAGACTTCCACGTCTGCCAGCTCGGCATATGGAAGGTCGCTTTCTCTGTCGGCAGTTGGATTCCAAGCTTATTCAGACTACTTAGCTTGTGGTATTCGCCTGCTGTATGAATCAATGCTTTCGACGGAATGCATCCGCGATTCAGGCAGACCCCACCCAGTACTTCTTTTTCAATCAGAACGACCGATTTCCCCAGCTGTCCGAGACGAATAGCGGCTGCATAACCTCCTGGACCACCACCGATGACAACCACATCTGTTTCGACTGCTACTTCGCCGACTACCATCTATACCATCTCCGCAAACAATAGATTCGGATCTTCCAGCAGCTCCTTGATCCGGTTGGTAAAACGTACCGCCGTCACGCCATCGATCAGGCGATGATCAAACGAAAGTGACAGGTTCATCATCCAGCGAATAACCCCTTCATCCTCACACACGACCCAGCGCTTCTCCATTTTGTGCAAACTGATAATCGCCACTTCGGGGTGATTAATGATAGGAGTTGCTTGCAGCCCCCCGATTGGTCCTACATTGCTGATCGTGAAGGTACCACCTGTTATGTGCTCCATCGTCAATTTGGCTTCTCGAGCCAAGCGTGCCAGTTGATCAATTTCTTCTGCGAGTTGAAAAATCGATTTGTGGTCTGCATCCTTGATGACTGGTACGATCAAGCCCTCAGGCGTATCGGTTGCAATACCTATATGGTAAAAACGCTTGAGCAAAATTTCATTTGTACGATCGTCAATCGATGCGTTCAGCGTCGGGAATTCCTTCAGTGCAATGACCAGCGCCTTGATAAAGAACGGCAGGAAGGTCAGCTTGATGTTTCGCTTATCCGCATGTGGCTTTAACTTTTCGCGCAAAGCACGTAGCTGATCCATCTCCAGCTCATCGACAGAAGTAACATGCGGGATGATTGTGACTGATTTCACCATATGCTCGGCAATCTTTTTCCGGATGCCTTTTAGCGGTAGTCGTTCGATATCTCCCAGCGACGAAGTGGCTACACGAGTAGCGCTTCCTGTTTTCGGTTGAACAACCGGTTCAGTCTCAACCCCCACTGTACTTGCCTCCAACAGACGCTCATTGCCAGGAGCCGTCGTCGGAAACTTAGCTGGTGCTGATTTTTGCAGTCGATTGGAGAATTGGCGCAAATCTTCTTCCGTCACACGCCCTGCTGCTCCTGTACCCGTGATCAACTCGATATCCAGCTTCATTTCCCGCGCAAGCTGCCGAATGTATGGTGTGGCCAACGAGCGGCGGTGATCAGCACGAGCTGGTGCAAAATTGACTGTCTTATCCGGGTTTACGACCTTTTCTGGAAGCTTTGTCTCTTCCTTCTTTGCATCCGTACCTGCATCTATCACGAGAAGGGTAGTTCCGACCTCTACCGTTTCCCCTTCCGCTATCAAAATTTCACGAATGATGCCAGTCACTGGCGCAGACAACTCGGCATTCACCTTGTCTGTCTGCACCTCCAAGAGTGGCTGATCCTGTTGAACGGATTCACCTCTGCGAACCAGTACTTTTACGATTTCTCCTTCATGCATACCTTCTCCCACATCAGGAAGCTTGAACTCAACCATATGACTCGCTCCTTCTCTTAAAACGTAGCCGTTTCCATAATTCCGTCCTTCACACGTTCAGCCGTTGGCAAGTAGTCATCCTCGATGCTAAATTGCGGGACGGGCACGTCATATCCGGTAATCCGTTTCACGGGAGCCTTCATGTAGATCAATGCTTCATCATTGATTATGGAGATGATCTCTGCACCCAACCCAGCAGTCTTATGCGCTTCGTGTACGACAACTGCACGTCCCGTCTTTTTGACCGAGGCTATGATTGTATCCCGATCCAATGGATAGAGCGTGCGCAGATCAATGACTTCACAGCTCAAGCCGTTTTCACGCTCGATCTGTTTCGCAGCATCCTCTGCGACACGAAGCATCGCTCCCCAAGCAAAAATGGATACATCTGAGCCTTCCTGCACGACCTTCGCTTTTCCGATGGGCACACGATACATTTCTTCCGGAACCTCTTGTTTAAATGCGCGATAGAGCTTGGTCGGCTCCAAAAAAATGACTGGGTCAGGATCTTCCATTGCTGCAATCAGCAAGCCTTTCGCATCATAAGGTGTGCTTGGTGCCACAACCTTTAAGCCCGGGACATGGGCAAAAAACGTTTCGACACTCTCCGAATGAAGCTCCGGACCGCGAATCCCTGCCCCGTACGGCGTGCGTATGACCATCGGTACACGGTACTGTCCGCGTGTCCGATAGCGCATGCGCGCAGCATGCGAAACAATTTGTTCAAAGCCCGGATAAATAAAGGCAAGGAATTGAATCTCGACCACAGGAATTTTCCCGTTCATGGCAAGACCAATTGCCGCCCCGATGATTCCCGCCTCAGCTAGCGGCGTGTCCACTACACGGTCTGGACCGTATTTGTGAATCAAATCTTCGGTCGCCCGGAACACGCCACCATTCACGCCGATATCCTCGCCGAGTAGCATTATGCGTGAATCATCTGCCAATTTTTGATCCATGGCCTCCGTGATTGCTTGAATCATCGTCAGTTTACGTTTCATGCTGGGATTCCCTCCTGCTTCGATGGCTTGACGAGCTCGCTCTCCTGTTCCGTTGCCATCCACGATGGTTCAGCGTAGACGTGCTTGAACATGTCTTCCGGTTTGGACTTCGGATAGCTCTCTGCTTCGACAAGAGCTGCGTCGATCTGTTCATTCACCCGTGCAATCAGCTCTGTTTCCTTCGTTTCATTCCACAACCCTTGATTCTCCAGATACACACGTAACCTTTGGAGTGGATCGCGTTCTTGACGCCATTCCTCGGACAAGCTCTCTTGATCCCGGTATTTCTTCGGATCATCTGCGGTTGTGTGTGCACCATAGCGGAATGTGACCGCTTCGATTAATGTCGGTCCCTTACCTTCTAACCCACGTTGCATAGCTTCTTTCATGGTCAGCCAAACAGCGAAGATATCATTGCCGTCTATTCGAACCCCAGGGATGTCATAAGCAGCCGACCGTTGTGCAATCGTTTTCGATGCAGACTGCTGTGAAAACGGAACGCTGATCGCGAAGCCGTTGTTTTGACAGAAGAAGATGGTCGGTGTTTGAAACACGCCTGCAAAATTCAATGCCTCATGAAAATCACCTTCTGAGCTTGCCCCGTCACCAAAGTAGGCGATACTGACATGCTTTTCGTTTTGTAGCTTGCTCGCCCAAGCAGTCCCTACCGCATGAACCATTTGAGTAGCAATCGGTACACATGACGGCATGATGTTCAAATGTTTCGGGCTGATACTTCCTTCCATGTGGCCCATCCAATAGAGGAACACCCGTGCCATGGATTGACCATGGACGATCGCTGCCGCATGGTCTCGGTAGGTTGGGAAAAGCCAATCTCCAGGTGTTAATGCCATCGCGCTGCCTACTTGCGAAGCTTCCTGCCCTTCAAAGGGAGCATACGTGCCCATTCTTCCTTGTCGTTGCAGGTTAATAGACTTGCGGTCAAACTGGCGAACCAGCACCATATTTTCATACATCTTGATCATCGTCGCCTCGTCCAATTGCCCCTTGAGATCGCCTACCAGCTCACCCGCTGGACTCAATACCTGATATAATGAAGACATGGAAACATCCCTCTCTTTTTCAATGAAAAACACCGCGGTGTCTTTCGATAATATGATTCTGATCGTCCTGCTTCTGCTTTCGTTCTTATAGAAGAGCAAATACCATGCCAAACAATTGAAAGCGATTTCACAACAAAACGATTCGAAATTGATCATTTTTGCATATGCATCACTGCACATAGATGATTAATTCTGATTATTCCGTTTACAAGCCTACTGAGGAGGACCCCGATGTATCAAACCAAGTATTTCCAGACCAGTGACAATCATGAGCTTGCTAAATTGCTGACGACCATCTTCAGTACGTCCCACGATGGATTGGCGATCTGTGACCGTAACGGCTACGTCCTGCTTTACAACGAGGCGTACTTGAACATCACGGGAGTTCCCGCCGACATCTTGAACAATTTTAGCTTTATGGAGCAAAAAGAAATGCATCTGGTTCCTGATTCTTCAGCTGTACGTACGATTTTGACAAAACAAACGCATAGTGTCGTGATCGATTATGCGAACGGTCGGCAAGCGATCAATACGGCTACCCCGCTGCTCGATCCAAACAAGGAATTATTGTTCGTGGTGGGAAATGTGCGTGACGTCACGGAGCTGAATCAGCTTCAGAAGGAGCTGGAGGAAACACGTCAAATCAGTTCGGCGTATCAAAGGGCTTTGGAGCATATACAAACCGATGGTGACTTTGACGAGCAGATTATTTATCGTAGTGGACTCATGCATCGAATAGCTTCACTCGCCAAACGCTTTGCGACCAACGACTCCCCCGTCCTTTTGCTAGGCGAGTCTGGTGTCGGTAAGGATGTCATAGCGAACTACATTCACGCCCAAAGCGGACGTACAGGGGACTTCATTAAGATTAACTGTGGGGCTATTCCCGAGCATTTACTCGAGTCCGAATTGTTTGGATATGAGAAAGGCGCCTTTACGGGGGCAAGTCAATCGAAGGAGGGATTGTTTGAGCTAGCGGATCGAGGAACCATTTTTCTCGATGAGATTGGAGACCTCCCTTTTCCTTTACAGGTGAAGCTCTTGAATGTGTTACAGGATGGACGGATTCGCAGACTCGGGGGAAAAACATCGCGTCAGGTTAACATGCGAATCATCGCTGCCACCAATAGCGACTTGGAAGCGATGGTCGAACAAAAACGGTTTCGGCAGGATCTGTTCTACCGGCTAAACGTACTTGCCCTCACCATTCCCCCCTTGCGTGAGCGCCGCGAGGATATTCCGGCTCTTATTTTCTACTATTTGAAAAAGCTCGAATGGAAGTACCAGCAAGAAATGCGCATCGAAACAGATGCGTTGGAGGCGCTGATGGATTATAACTGGCCAGGAAATACACGTGAACTGAAAAATGTGGTGGAACGTTCTTTCCATATGTGTGAAAACGGGCGAATTACATTTGATCAGTTGCCGGCGTCCATTCGCAATACTCAGCAGACAGCCCTGCCGCTCCACCTCGCCAAAATGGATGAGCTGTTGCCGTTAAAAGAGGCAGTCGAACGGTTTGAACGTGCGTATATCCAACGACTTTTAATAGAGACAGACACCATGCAGCAGTGTGCGGATAAGCTGCAAGTGAACATATCCACGCTCGTGCGAAAAAAACGGAGCCTCGGAATTAAATAATGCAATAGTAAAAGCCCGATACACTTAAGTTCGGGCTTTCTCGTTATTTCAGAGTATGATCTCGCAAACATCCGGGGGCTATCTCACAAGCCCTTCTCTTAATGTGTTGATCCCATGCTCCAGATACCCCTTCAAACAGCTTAAGACGTAAACCCAGCCTTCTTTATTGTCGATCATTTTTTGAAGGAGCGCAGGATCATTTTCTTGAAAGCCCTCTTCGTTCACTTCAATGATCGTCGTGGCTTCATCCAACTCTTTTAACGTAATCGTTACGGTATTTTCTTCTCCAGCCCACTGAAAAAGGATTCGTTTATTCACTTCGATTTCGTGAACGGTAATCCCTACTTCTGCGTTGTAAATATCGTAGAATAACGTAATATTCTTCCCTTCTTCCCACCTTGCCGAGCTGGAAGAGAACCAGAAGTTGCCGATTTTTGCCGGGTCCACGAAAGCTTCGAACACTTCATGGGCAGGCCTGTTCATCTGAAATTTTGTAAGATTATTCATGCGTCCGTCAACTCTCTTTCTGATTGCTGCTTCCACCGTATCATAATCACATTTGCGAGACAAACGCCAGAATGAATCCCCTTTTATTCTTTTACTGCCCCAGAAGTCAATCCTGAGATAATCCGCTTCTGGAAAATCAATACCATCACTACGAGTGGGATCGTCACGATGATGGAGGCAGCAGATATTTCTCCCCATGGGATTGTAAACATTCCCTGAAACATAACGATTCCCACAGGTACAGTCTTCATCGCTTCCTGTGTATTCAACGTCAAGGCGAACAAAAATTCGTTCCACGCTGCTATAAAAATGAGAATGGCCGTCGTAAAAACCCCAGGCATGGCGAGTGGGAAAAACACTTTGGTCATCGTCTGCCAAATGCTCGCGCCGTCTACTTTGGCTGCTTCGCCCAAATCACTCGGTATTTTGCGGAAAAAGATGGTCAGATTCCAGATCGCAAGCGGCAGCGCAAAAGTTGTATAAGGAATGATCAGACCTATGTAGCTGTTCGTTAAGCCCATCGATTGCATGAACATAAAAATAGGTGAAATGGTAGCAATCTGCGGAAACATGGACACAGCCAGTACGACACCCAAAATAATCGTTTTTCCCCGAAAGGACAGCCAGGCAATCGCATATGCAGCAAAAGAAGCGATCGTAATGGAGTAGAGCGTGGTTAACATCGCCACGACAGTTGAATTCCACAAGTACCGGGCAAATGGTCTTTCCGTGAAGACGCGGATAAAGTTGTCAAACGAAGGATTTTGGATGATAAAATGAAAGGCTCGCTCTCCAAACAGCTCCGCTGGTGGCTTCAATGCTGCGAGGAGAATCCATAAAAACGGGAACATCACAAGAAAAACGAATAGCAGTAGACCCACGTAAAACAAGGGACCTGTATGTTTGCGCATCCAATCACCTCCTTATTTGCCACTGCCATCGCTCAGCAGATCAGCTCCCAATATTTTGACATAGCCGATAGAGATCAATGCCACACACAAAAAGACAATGACTGCGAGCGCGGAGCCTTCCCCAAAGCTCATTTGAGCAAACATCGTTTTATACGCGTACATGGAAATGGTCTCGGTCGAGTTCCCGGGTGCCCCACCTGTCAGCGTGTAAATCAAATCAAATACGCGGAATGCATCTAATGTACGGAACAATAACGCCACCAGAATGGTTGATTTCAGCATCGGAAGCGTAATACGAAAAAATTGCTGGGTGCGGGTGGCACCATCCACAGAAGCTGCTTCATACAAGCTTTGCGGAATCGTTTGCAGGCCTGCGAATATGAGCAAAGCCATGAATGGCGTCGTCTTCCACACATCTGCCAAAATGACGGAAAACATGGCTCCAGCCTTTGTCGTCAGGAGCATCCCCATATCTGAGATCAACCCTGCCTGCTCAAAAAGATAGGCCACGATGCCATTTTGTCCGTCGTACAAAAACTTCCACATCATCGCGGAGATCACAGTCGGAATCGCCCACGGTATTAACACGGTTGCTCGAACAAGACTCCTTCCACGAAAAGGTCGATTGATCAACAATGCAATCAATATACCGAGCACCAATTCAATGGCAACGGAGATAACGGTAAAAAACGCCGTATTGTACAGAGACTCCCACATCCGAGCGTCCGTTAAAAACTTCTTGTAGTAGGCAAAACCAACAAAGTTGGGCTCGATAATCGAAGCTTCAATGCCTTGGATCACGCCAAGTGCACCCTCTGGCTTGGAAAGCAGCTTTTGTTCACTCATTTGAAAAAGGACTGCTCTGACTTCTGCCAAGCTGGTTTTGATTGCGTCTGTTTGTTCGTTCGAGAGGCTCACATATTTGAGTTCTGTGGGGACTGGTTTAAAGTCCAGCAATAGCTGGTCGATCATTTGGTATCTGCTCGCGATCTCGCCTGTTTGGTTGAGGGAAGTGTTCATTTGTTCGATTTGCGCTTGGAGCGCATTCAATTTTTCCTTTGATGACCCTTCGGCAGACTCTGCCTCCCTCTTCACATACCGGAGCAGATTGGGTAACGTGCTGACATAGCGCTCCATATCTAGTCCGTATGTAGAGTGAATCTCTGATTTCGTCGGGTCGTTCAACCGGATATCGTGTAGACTGATCCAAAAGGATCGCATGACAGGCCAAATCGCGATAACAAGTATGATGAGCAGTGCAGGAAAAATCAGCAAATACCCCATCTGTTTTTCTGAGAGAGACATTTTGGTTGATCGATTCATCCGTTCACCACCTTCCTTCCCGCTAGAAGCTTGCTTGTGCTTGCCAGATCGTAGTGCAATTTCCAAGGAAGCCGATTTGACTCCCTTGGAAGCCCCACGTTTTTCCAGCTTATTTTTTCATCAAGTCGTTCATCTGCGTTTCCATGTTTTGCACCGCTTGCTCGGCTGTTTGCTGCCCTGCGAGCGCTTTGGACACTTCGATCTGGATCACTTCTGAAATTTTTGGATAGATCGGAGTCGTTGGACGAGAGACAGCAGCACTTACGCCATCGACGAAATCTTTGTTAGCAAACAGCGGACTGGCTTTTTGAACATCGGCTTCATCGTAGGCTGGCAGGTAGGTTGGTGCGAGTCCACCTTCTACCGCGGATATTTTCTGCCCCTCTGGACCTGTCATGAATTTGAGGAATTCCCATGCTTCTTTCGGGTGCTTCGAGAACTTGTTGATTCCACCCATCCAACCGCCGAGTGCTGCTGCGGAGCCTGCATCGCCTGCTGGCAGTGGAGCGATCGCGACTTGATCGACGATTTTGGACTGAGCCTGATCCTGCGCTAACGAGAACTGATACGGCCAGTTGCGGATAAAAGGTGCCTGCCCCTCGAGGAATGCCGTATGTGATTCCGGCTCCATGAATGTGGTGATATTGGTTGGGACAAAATCGGATTTGACGACCTCGATCATTTTTTTCAATCCTTTGATCGTAGCTGGATTGTTGACCGCTACTTTGCCTTGTTCATCTAAAATTTTTCCACCGTACGATGCACTGAACTCGACAAAGTTACAAACCAATCCTTCATATTGCTTAGCTTGCATCAAGTAACCGAACTTCGTGCCGCCCTTACCCTTCGTTGCTTTTGCTTGGGCAATCAAGTCATCCCACGTCTTTGGAGCTTCGGATACGAGATCTTTGCGGTAGAACAAGAGTCCCGCGTCGATAAACTTGGGCATAGTCCATTGCTGACCGCCAAAGTTCCCGGCATCCATGGCCCCTTTGATATATTTTCCGGTTTCGACTCCATCTTGTTCCATCAGGCGGTCGAGCGGCAGGAGATAACCCGCTTGTGCGAATTCAGCCGGCCAAATGACATCGAGGTCAAACACGTCGATCTCGGACGATTGTGCACTGAACATCGTGACGTACTGGTCATGGCTTTGTCCTGTATCCGCAGGCATTTCGCGAATCTCTATCTCGATGTTTGGATTTGCTTTTTGGAATGCCTCCACGAGCTTGACAGTGGAATCTGTTGAGTCTTTGCCCCGTGCGTAGACGAGCTTGATTTTCTCTGCTGGTTGCTGTGCTGGCTCTGTTTTGGGTGCTGTTGGTGTTGCAGGCTGTGATGGGGTTGTATCTGTAGAGGCTTGCTGAGGTGCGGAAGAACATGCTGCCAATGAAAAGGCCATTAATAAGGTAAGTCCAACGGATGTAAGTCTTTTCGCAACTTTCATCTAAGTAACCCCCTATGCTCATGTTATAAACGGACTGCTTCACCTTTTTGTGCGGATTTGTAGATGGCTTCGATCAATCTGTTGATGTACAAGGCTTGTTCCGGTGTGCAGAGAATCTCTGCCTTCCCTTCGATGGCGTCGATGAAATTACGGAATAAGAGTACGCGTTCTTTTTGAGGTTTTGGTGTTAATTCTGTCGAGGCAGCTACGCCGTTCCATTCGTGGTAAAGCGTGAACTGGTTCTCCAATAAACGAAGGGATGCCCCACCCTCTTGTCCATATAGTTGAAGGAAAACGTTTTCCTCTTCGATGTGAGAAGCCCAGCTTGCATCGAGCGTAAGCGACAATCCATTTTCAAAGGTGATCATCGCCACTGCCATATCTTCCACGTCAAACTTCCCGCTATCATCGATCCTGCCCCACTCTGACAAGCCGCGTTTGTGAGGCCCGAATTGCGCGTACGTTTGCCCGAGGACGGATACTGGCTTTGGATGGTCCAAGAGCCATAAGGTCAAATCGAGCATATGTACGCCGATATCAATCAACGGACCCCCGCCTGCCCATTCTTTTTGCGTAAACCAGCTTCCCCATCCTGGAATCCCATTTCGTCTGACCCAACCGGTTTTGGCGTGATAAATATTTCCCAGCTTTCCTTCCTTCAGCCATGTTTTGACTTGCAGGGAATCGCTACGGAATCGGTTGTTTTGTGCTACCATGAGGATTTTGTCTGCTTTCTTCGCGGCTTCGATCATTTCTTCTGCTTCCTGGGCATTCATCGCCATCGGCTTTTCGCACAGCAAGTGCTTACCTGCTGCAAGCGCACTTTTGGTTGCTTCTGCATGCAAGTAGTTCGGGACACAAACAATGATCGCGTCTGTATCAGACTCTTGAAGCATCGTCTCGTATTCGGTGAAAACCTGCGGTATGTCATGCCGTTTTGCACGATAGGAAGCCATTTCTGCGGAAATATCTGCAATGGCAACTACCTCTGCTCGCGGCTCTTCCTTGATCGCCTCCAAGTGTGCTTCTGTAATCCCCCCTGCACCGATGATTCCGATTTTCCATTTGCGTTGATTCGTCATTTTCTCCCCTCCTACACCCACCATAGATTCTGGACTGGTTCCCGCAAGATGACTTGCTGCAGGTTTCGAACAGCTCGCTGAAAGCCTTCCTCAATCGACATGATGGCATCCTCGTGCTCGATGCTCACGACATGATCGTATCCATTCATGCGCAGTGCGCTCATCATATCCGCCCACGTCTGCTGTGAATGCCCATAGCCTACGGTTCGGAAATACCAAGCACGTTCATGTAGATTGGCGTAGGAATTCATATCTGTCAGCCCGTACATGTTCACTTTTTCCTGGTCAATATACGTGTCTTTGGCATGGAAATGATAGATGGCTTTTTCTTTGCCCAAGATTTTGATCGCAGCTACCGGATCAATCCCTTGCCACCACATGTGACTTGGATCGAAGTTTGCCCCAATCCCCTCGCCTACCTGTTCCCGCAGTTTTAGTAGCGTCCCTGGTGTGTGAACGAGAAAGCCGCCATGCAGTTCCAATGCAACCTTGACATGATGCTCAGTCGCATACGCAGTCCATTCGCGCCAGTACGGGATGAGCTTCTCGTTCCATTGCCAATGGAGCACGTCTCGATACTCATTGGGCCAAGGAGCAACGGGCCAGCTCGGGTACTTCGCTCCTTCGTGGTCGCCTGCCGTGCCAGAAAAGCAATTGACCACAGGCACCTCCAGCATCTCGGCTAGCTGTACCGTTTTCACAAACGTATCGTGGGACTGCTGCGCAAAGCTTTTATCTGGTGTCAACGGGTTGCCGTGACAACTGAGCGCGCTGATTATCAATCCCCGATCCTCTACTGCTTTTTTGTACGCTCGTCTTTTTTCCGGGCTTTCCAACAGCTCATCGAGATTGCAGTGCGAATTGCCCGGATAGCAGCCTGTGCCGATTTCCACAGCCTCCAAACCCGCTGCCTTCACATGATCCAGCATTTCTTCGAACGACTTCTCGCTAAAAAGAACGGTAAATACGCCAAGCTTCATATCTCTTCACCCCTTTTGAATGCATAAACTCGTTTGCTTCCTCTATATGGTAAGACTTGTTACCTCACTCCAGTAAAGCGCTTACAGTTTGGCGTATCACGAGATGGTGTGGAACTGTGCTCATTCTCTCTACGGGTTCATTGCGGATTTGTCTGAGTAACTGCTCTGCTGCGGCTTTTCCGTACATGAACGGGTCATTGTGTACGGTGGTGAGCATGGGGCGGGAAAGTGAGGCAAGCTCCAAATTGTCGAAGCCCATGACGGAGATGTCTTCTGGTACACGAATGCCATGGTCGTACAAGTAATTGAGGACGCCAACCGCCATCAGGTCTGTTGCGACAAAAACGGCTGTCGGACGAATTTTTTCTTCACAAATACGGCGCATGGCTTCGTAACCGCTCTTGGCTGTGAATTCTCCTTCCACGACGAATCCTTCATGGATGGGCAAATCATGTGCCCGCATGGCTTTTCGGTAACCGCCCATGCGATCCAGACCGCACGGCGGGTCCCACAATGGACCAGATATACACGCGATTTTTGTATGACCTTGCGAGATGAGATAGGCAGTAGCATCATAGGAGGCTTGCACATTGTTGACGTTGACAGTCGGAATCTGATAGCCGGGCAAATCGTGGCCGGTAACAACAAGGGGAACCTGAATCTCTTGTAGCGTCTGGATATTGCCCTCCAAGAAATGAATACTCGCGATAATGACACCATCGATTTGTTTTTCTTTGAACAGTCGCAAGTACTTCAGCTCTTTGTCCACCACTTCATCGGATATCGCCAAGAACATGCTGTAGTCGTACTCGCTAATGACGCTGTCAATTCCGTAAATGAGATTGGAGTAAAAATTGTTGGAGATATCGGGAATCATCACCCCGATGATGCGGGTTTCCTTGCTGACCAAGCTCCTGGCAATCGCGTTCGGCTGAAAGCCCGTCTCTTGCACGATTTTCAAGACTCTTTCTCGCAGCTCTGGTCGGACTGGCTTGGAATTGTTCAGTACGCGCGAAACAGTCGCGATGGAAACGTTGGCGAGTTGTGCGATGTCTTTAATGGTTACAGTAATGGTTCTTCACTCACTTTCTATGTAACGGGTAAACGTTTTCCTAATGTGAAAATAACACCCAGCTTTTGTTTTGTCAATATTCAGTTAATTATAAATACTGTTGACTTTACAAAATGGTTATTAAATAATTTAGTTAGTAAATTAATTGTGTATGAAGGAGGTTTTGTCATGAATGTTTTCCTTACAGGCATAACAGGGTATGTCGGGTCCGTAGTCGCCGAGCATTTTCAGTCTCTGGGGTATCAGGTTGCTGGACTTGTTCGATCAGAAGAGAAAGCGGAGCTGTTGCTCTCACAAGGGTTCACCCCTATTGTTGGTGATCTTGCGGATACCACACTGCTAACAGAAAGTGTAAAAAAATTCGATGGTGTCATTCATATGGCCATCTCACACACACCTGATATGGAAAAACTGGATGTAGCAGCGGTTCAAGCAATGCTGGATGGTTTGGATGGCACAGGGAAGCCATTCATTTATACGAGTGGAACGCTGATCTATAACGATACGTACGACAATGTCGTGGATGAGAACTCCCCTCTCAACCCTTTGCCTTTTCTCCAATGGAAAGCGAACCAGGAGCAGGAAGTTTTAGGAGCAGCTAAGCGCACTATTCGTACGATCGTCATACGTCCTACACTTGTATACGGTCGAGGTGGTGGACTCGTCCAAGCAACGATTCAAAGGACGAAGCTATCTCACTCAGCCAACTACATCGATGACGGGCAAACTGCATGGTCTACTATCGCTGTTGATGACTTGGCTAGACTTTACGAATGCGCTTTTTTACGAGCACAGCCAGGCTCATTATTCAATGCAACTTCCAAGGAAATAATCACGACGAAAGAGCTCATGACATCGATTGCCAAAATAGCTGGGGTCGAAAAAGTGGAATCATGGAGCTATGAGGATGCAACCAAAGCATTAGGACCAGCCGCTTGGGGGGCGAGCATCAACCAGAGGATATCTGGATTGCGCGCGGAACAACAGCTACAATGGAGCCCCTCTGCGAACTCGCTCCTCAAAGAGCTGGAGCAAGGTTCTTATCAAAACAATAAAAAACCATAGTCCATCATCGAACTATGGTCGTGCTTCATCGCTATCCTGGTAAGTATGCAGGAATCTGATTGATTTCGTTAATATCCGCATGAGTGCCTGCGCATCATCCGTACCAAGATGCTCATGCAATTGCTGAAAACGATTAAACAGTTCTTGTTCTCTCGCTGCCACAAAATCAAATCCCTCTTTCGTAGGGGCTACGAGAATAGAGCGTCGATCTTTGGGGCCCACGGTACGGGTGATAAACCCAAGCTGTTCGAGTGATTGAATGACATGCGTCACGGCTGCTGACGTTATTTTCAACTGCTTGCCTAGCTCGGAAACTCTGATGCCGTTCGATCCTGGCGGACTTACGTAGGTCAAGTGAACAAGCAAATTCAATTCGCTCTGACGGAGGTCTTTCGAAGGACTGAAAACATGTCCGATCCGCTTTAACTGACCAAATGCGAGAGCCAGCTCTTTCGTCGTATGATCAATGGTAACATCCGCGTTTGTATGGTCTGTACTCATCCGTTTAGACTCCCATTCTTTGATGGTATCCATCGATTATTTACGAAATGAAATGACATTGTCAAGAATGAGAGTCCACTTACGACTCGAAAAAGCACCGTATGCCAAGTTTTGAACTCCGGCATACGGTGTTTATCCTACCTACTCTATTCTGGGAAGCAGAACTGCATCTTGCTAAACGATCTGCGCAATTCGATCACCTTAGACTGGACAACCTCGGGCTTTTCCCTACCTGACAACACACTTACAATCAGCTCTGCAATCATGTCCATCTCTTGTTCCTTCATGCCAAAGCGAGTGACTTCTGTCGTCCCGATACGCAGACCGCTTGGGAAGTCCCAATCCTCTGGTCCGTCACCTGGAATCAAATTTTTGTTCGTGATGATATTCGCTTCTGCCAATCGCTTGCCTACCTCGTAACCGCCGCCGAACTCTTTTACGTCCAGAATGACTTGATGTGTACGTGTATAGCCTTTATGCGCGCAAAGCACCCGAATTCCCCGTTCATCGAATGCTTTTCCCAGTGCTTGTGCATTCGTCACAATTTGTGCCATGTATTCCTTGCCAAACGCCAAAAACTCTGCCGCCGCTGCAGCCAATGCCGCTACCCGGTTGACTTGATGTGTCGCGGCAAGTGCTGGGAAGATGGCATCTGTAATCGGTACCGATAAGTCCGGGTCATTCCAGATGATGATACCGCTTTGTGGACCGCTAAACGTTTTCCCAGCCGAGCCGGTCATCACACATGCCCCTTCTCGTAGGGGGTCCTGAAATTGACCGCCACCGATCAACCCCAACTGATGTGCGCCATCAAAATAAATGCGCCCGCCCCATTCTTTCACGATCTCAGCCATCTCCTTCAGTGGAAATGGAAATAAGGTCATGGACGCGCCTAAAGTAACGAGCTTTGGCCTAACTTGCCGTGCGACTTTGGCGAACTCGTCCAGATCAACGGTAAGCTCAACGGGGTCCATTGGCACATCGACAATTTGCAAACCGCGGATGCCAGCAGGCCCGTCCACCCGGTTGCTGGAATGTCCCCCAAACGGTTGTGCGATCGTCATAATCGTATCGCCCGGTTGCGTTAACGACGCGTAGACTGTCATGTTCCCGACCATGCTCGCTACCAATCGATGGTCAGCAAAATTGGCGTGGAATACTTTTTTCAATAGCTCAACACATAACGCTTCGATTTCATCGATATATTTCGTGCCAGCGAACCATCTCTGCGTGCTGCCGATATGTCCTTCCGCAGCGCGAGTACCAACCTCAGAAGCGAGCAGTTGACGTACGATAGGCGTGGTAGGTGCTTCTGGTGCGAGCAAATTCAAGCATTCCTCGCCTCGCCAAATCGCATTGCGGTTTACCGCATTCACAATCTCTTGCTGAATCAGACGGTGTGACGGGCTCTCTTCAATAATGGATCGCGCCCATTGCAAAACACGCGAATCATGTACTTCCCCCTTCAGTTCAACCGTACTCATGCCATTACCCCCTATTCATCATTGGAATGGTCCGTAAGCAATCTGCCAAGGTTGATCCAGTTTTCTTCCATCAAAGAAGAGGCAAGCTGACTGTTGTTGTCACGAATCGCTTCGATGATTCTGCGGTGCTGTTCTACTGATTCCACCCCTTCTAAGGAACCGAACCGAGCAAATTCCAAACGCCGAATTTTCGGTACAACTCGCTCAAGTGCCAGGTAGATTTCACGATTCCCCGCAGCCTCGAGGATCACCTCGTGAAAGCCATCATCTGCTTCAATCGCTATGATCACATCTTGCTGTTCGAGTGCGACCTGCAGCTTTTCATTCCACTGCTCCAAACTACGGATAATTTCTGACTCAAATGGCATCGCCAATCGTGCTGCCAACCCGTGCAAGGCCGCAACGACAGGAAAAGCGTGCTTCGCCTCCTTTTCAAGTAAGGGTGTCACCCGTGTTAGAGAGCCGGGAACAGATTCAATAAGGCCTTCGTCCTCCAACCGTTTGAGCGCTTCTCTCACAGGTGTTCGACTCACGCCAAATAAAGCCGCCAGTTCGTTGTCGTTGACTCGTTGTCCTGGCTTTAGCTCTAGCATGATGATCGCTTTCTTCAGGCCTTGGTATACCTGTTCGCGTAATGAAGGACGTTCGATTTGTTTGATTAGGTTTGTATCCATAAAACCAATATATTGGTTTTGTTTATTTCTGTCAATTCCAAATGTTTAGATATATTTGTGACGGTTTGAATGGCATGTGCTTTGGGCTTGAATGAATACACTTCACTATCTCATACAAAGTTGTCTAATCTTCTTCCGCGTGCGTGATTTTTAAAAGCGAATGTTATACCAAAGCTACAGAAAAAGAGACTACCCCACCAGTATCATTTACAAATGGGATAGCCTCTTCATTTTTGAACGAACGTAACTCTATGATTCTGCCGGAGGGCTACAATACTCCCGAATCATCTGCTCCTTCATCTCTTCAACCGGAAACCCTTCTGGATAAGTCGTCATCATCAGCATTGCGCCTTGGAGCGCCGAAGAAAAATAGAGCGATCTCAATCTGGGCTGCTTTGCGCCTAACTGTTTGAAGATCCGGCACTGGACTTCAAACTGCCTACGTGACTCCTCATTTAACTGCTCTCTGTAAGAAGCAAGTACCCGATCATCTTCGGGCTGCGTTTGCAAATTCAAGTAAAAACGATAGACTTCCGGTCGCTGGTAGACGTTATCAAGCGCACCGTCGACAATATGGCGCAGCTGTTCGTGCGGCGTTGCAAGCTTCGTAGCAGCCTCCATCACTTCTTTTACTTCCTCGATCCGTATCTGGACCATCGCGGCGAGAAGCTCTTCTTTGCCTTTGTAATAATTGTAAAGCAGTCCCTTCGATATCTGGGCCTGTTTGGCTACATCGTCTATTGAGGTCGCGTGGTAGCCTTTTTTTATGAAAAGCGTCATCGCGGCTGCATGGATTTTGTCTTTTGCAGCTTGGCGAATTCGTTCATTTTCAGCTGGGGTACGGGGCACGGTTCAGTCAATCCTCCAAAAATTCAGTGATAGCGCGAGCGATTTTTTCAGGATGCGTCAACGTTGGTTTATGATCGGCACCCGTTATCTCAATAAACCTTCTCTCTGGTAATACTTCTTTAAAATATTCAGCAATCCGTTTCGCATCCAGGGCATCTTCCTTGCCGATTATCAAGCATGTTTGATTGGCTAATTCTTCGAGCCGCTCAATGGCAGGCGGCTGTGGCCATACAGACTCCCATGTCGCCCACTCGAATATTTTTGCTAAATTATGCTTCGCCATCTCTACCAGAAGGTCCTTCTGTGGACTTGCCATCACGTGGCGGTACGGGCAGGCGGATAAGGAAAGCTCTACCATACGGTCAACATCCGGTGCTACTTGGATTTTCTCCATCCATTCCGTGAATGGCTGACTCGGTATATACCCTGTCAAATCAGGAGCAATCAGCACGAGCTTACTCACTCGCTGCGGATAAGTCAGCGTAAAATCCGTTGCAATTCGTCCGCCTATTGAGTGCCCTACGAGCGTGGCTTCGTCCAGCTGGAAATGGTCCATGACGGAAAGCAAATCAGCGACGTAGTTGGCTGTCTCTGTTGGAGACGGCGATTTTCCGCATCCGCGTCCGTCGAAAGCGATGACCTGATAATGCTTCGCCAGAATCGGCGCGACATACATCCAATCTCGCAAATCAGCACCGCCACTGTGCAATAGAATGAGTGGTTTTCCTTCCCCTGAAACCTCATAGTACAAATCCATCGGTGATCCCTCCGTGAATTGTAGATTTGGTATATGATCCCAGTTTATTATTGAATGAACGTTTAGTCAATAAAAATACATTCCCATACAAAACAAAAAGCCCTAATCAACATGATCAGGACTTACCTCTACACGTCAGACACAGAACAATCACGCCTCCGACTGAATGCGCTTCGCCTCTGCATACAGCACTTGAATGAACTTTTTCATATTGATCCGAATATCTGAACCAGGCGATGCAGCATTGCTCTTTAACTCCGCCATCTTCTTCCACACATACGTAAAATCAAAAAACTGTGAAGCGTAATTTTCGAACTTCCAATTCGAGAGGTCCGCAAGCCCAAGTGACGCCAAATGATTCAGCGACTGATAGATCGCTCGACGGACTCTCTGCTCAGAAGCTTTGACAACCTTGGCGACTTGTGGATCGTCCACAGCTACTCCGATCCTGTCCTGTGCTACTGCCACAAAGATCTCTTTCAGAGCTGGGAATCCATTTTTAAACGTATGCGTCTGTTCGTATCCATGCAAGAAGTCCAAAATATCTAGCAAGTCATTGCTTCCATTGTCTCCCGCGATACCCAACTCCGTTAACAGAAACTGCCCCGCCTCGCGAAGTGGTTTGCCCTGTGACGGACGAAGTTGTCCGGAAGGCTGCTGGTCCACCTGCATGACTGCATTCAGCGATTTGTGAATGTCCCGTATCGAACGCTCTAGGCGAATTTTCTCGATCACTTTTTGGAGGATCGTTACGACTTCGATCTTGTTTACAGGCTTGATAATGTAGTATTCGCTTCCAAGGGCGTAAGCTTGGGCAATCAAATCTTTCGTTTCTGCCTGAGAAATCATGACGATCTTTCCAGTGAATGTCGGCTTCACTTGGCGAATCGTCTCAATCCCATCCCGGTTGGGCATGAACAAATCGATCAGCAAAATATCTACGTTGCGTGCAGTTAACGTATGACCGTCTACCATCGAGCCGTCAGATGCTTCCCCCACGACTTCGCCCAGATTCTCGTCTTCTATGATTTCCGTCAACATGAGACGTACAGCATCATCGTCATCAACTAAATAAAACAGCATCTTCTCACTCTTTCTTCGTTATCGGATCAATTGGTAATCGCATGAGAAATGTTGTCCCCTTCCCATCTACTCCATCCTGTAAGGAGATTTCCCCTTGCCATTGTTCCACCAATTGTTGTACATAAGACAGTCCGATCCCTGTAGAGGGGTTGCCGGTTTGATCGTATTTCGTAGTAAAGCCAGGCTTGAACAGCAAAGCCTTTCGCCGTGGAGGTACTCCCGGTCCGTCATCGTTGATTCTGATTTCCACAAGATCGCCTATCCGATCGATTTCAATGGAAATGGCTCCTGTTTGCTGGATGGCTTCCACTGCATTTGCCACCAGATTATTGATCAGAGAAAGCATCATGAAAACGTGGTAGAGCGGATGTGTGCCCGAAATGGAAGCTGTGATTTGTATGTCCTTCTCCAACAAAGTTGCATACTTCATATTGCTTCGTTTGATAATGTCCACGAGCTGATGGATGTCCATGTAATCCGTGATGCTTTCATCGGATATCAGCTTGTGAAGCCCTGCAAAAATGCGTTGGTTGTCCTTTTTAATTTCGTGAACCTCGCCTGCGACAATCAATGCTTGCTTGGCAAAGCTCTCTACATTCGTGGCCACCTGTTCCTTATGAAGCTCCTGCAAGCCTTGGTATAGCTCGAAAGACTTCATACTAATACTCTCGGCATTTTGCAGTGTTTTTTTCAGATGAATTGATTCCTCATACAAGGTGGAAATCAGCATAAGGATGTGTTCATTCTGTTTTCTTGTCTGTTGCTCTCTCGACTGTGTTTCGTACAGCTTCATCATGTTGAGAAAACTAATCACGATAAAGCTGTGGGACAGAGCGATAACGAGCATCTCTTGCACCGCTCCCCATGTGAGGACGGAATCTAGCAGGACATGTTGCGAGAGAAACTCAATGAGGTCAGCCAATACCTCGATAACCATTCCCATCCATCCAACCAAAATCGTCCTGTTGTGAAAACGGCGCATTCCGGTTAGAAAAAACAGAACAGAATAAGCGAAATAAAAGAAAAAGCTAGAATAATGCGCTTGGAGAGAAGCCTCCCATGCTGTATGATTCCCGGCGATAAGGTCAATCACAATCCGGAAGCATACGACCGTAATCCCCGTCAAAAAGCCAGCGAGAACAGATGGAATTCTTTGAAACAGTAATAAAAAGAAGAAAAAGGTAGGAGCTCCAAAGCTAATGCGAAATGTCTCATTGACGGGATAAAATTTCAACTCTCCTGCCAACGGGACCGTAATCAGCATGAGCGCCAATATATACCAATCTCGTTTTACTTGTGTTTGTACACGCACGCCTTTCACATCCCATGTTGTTTCTTGATGCCCCTATCTATTTTTACCGAGGATAGGCATGTAGGACAAGTCTCAAAAAAAAATGTAACACTCACATGAATCAATCTGTGAGTTTTTGTTTTATTTTGTAGGGTGGTTGTAAAGTGTTCATTATATGTATTTCGCGAGGCATGGAAGCGCTTTCTCTTCCTCTTCGCGTAAGAGCAGTGTATTCGATTTTTGGGGGGAAAGGCGTTGATTCAACAGGTTTTACTCGTGGATGAATTACAGCAATGGGTGGAACAATATCGTTCCAAGGCATCTGAAGGAAAATGTGCCAGTTATATCCCTGCTTTGGACAGAACGGATCCGAATCAGTTAGGTATTTGTATCATCGAGCCTACAGGAAAAATGCACACGGCGGGTGACTGGGAAGTTCCTTTCACGATGCAAAGTATTTCCAAAGTAATCAGTTTTATTGCTGCTTGCTGCTACCATGGCATCCCTTACGTGTTGGATCGGGTAGATGTAGAACCGACTGGAGATGCATTCAACTCCATTATCCGTCTGGAAATGAACAAACCAGGTAAGCCTTTTAATCCGATGATCAATGCGGGAGCGATTACGACATCTTCACTCCTCCCTGGTCAAACACCGGATCATAAACTGCGCTACTTGTATGCATTTTTCAGTAAAATTACAGGTGTTACACCCACGGTGAACGAGGAAGTGTTTCTTTCCGAATGGGAAAACTCTCACAGAAACCGGGCACTCGCCCACTATTTAAAGGATACCGGCTATTTAGCGTGCGAAGTGGAAGACGCTTTGGAGGTCTATCTCACCCAATGCTCGATTGAAGTAACCACCGAGCAAATTGCCTTGATCGGTCTCCTTTTGGCACTCGATGGCTACCATCCGATGCGCAACGAACAAGTTCTCCCGAAAGATGTCGTCCGTTTAGCCAAAGCACTGATGCTCACCTGTGGCATGTACGATGCATCGGGCAAATTCGCCGCGAATGTTGGCTTGCCAGCAAAAAGTGGTGTCTCAGGCGGTATCATGACACTGGTTCCTCCTAACCGCAAACCACATTCACCGTTTCAAGATGGTTGTGGAATCGGTATTTTTGGACCTTCCATTGACGGTTGTGGAAACAGTGTAGCGGGCGTTTCTTTGTTAAAACATATGGCTCAGGAATGGGATGTAACGATTTTTTAGAGAATACTAAGGAAAATTCATAAGAAAATTCGAGGTGACACGATGCAACAATTCCTACTCGATGTAACAACTTCCGTAAACGATTTTTTGTGGTCCTATATTATCATTGTCATGCTAATCGCGTTAGGCTTGTTCTTTACCTTCCGGGGTAAATTTTTGCAAGTACGTATGTTGCCGGAAATGATCCGTTCCATTAAAGAAGGGAGAGCGAAAGACGATGGCGGCATCTCCCCTTTCCAAGCTTTCGCTATTAGTATGGCCGCGCGTGTCGGTACAGGGAACATTACGGGAATTGCTATTGCGATCGCATTAGGTGGTCCTGGTGCCGTATTCTGGATGTGGGTCATTGCGATTATCGGTTCGGCATCCAGTTTTGTTGAGAGTACGCTCGCTCAGATTTATAAAATCAAGGATAAGAACGGTTTTCGTGGCGGTCCGGCTTATTACATGGAAAAAGGGCTGAACAAACGTTGGATGGGCGCGCTGTTTGCTGTCCTCATCACGCTTTCGTTTGGTCTCGTATTTAACGCCGTGCAATCCAACACCATCACGATTGCCTTTGAAAATTCGTTCGGTACCGACCGATTGACAATCGGAATTATCATGACTATCGCATTTGCATTGATTATTTTCGGTGGTGTGAAACGCATCGCAAAAATGTCTGAGTACATCGTGATTGTCTTGGCTGTGTTGTACATAGGAATGGCCCTGTTTATTGTGATGATGAACATCACTGAGATGCCTGCAATGATCGCGTTGATTGTGAAAAACGCGTTTGGATTCGAGCAATTCGCTGGTGGAACCCTGGGTGCAGCCCTGATGCACGGCATCAAGCGTGGTTTGTTCTCTAACGAAGCTGGTATGGGTAGTGCACCGAATGCTGCGGCAACGGCAACAACGAGCCATCCAGTGAAGCAAGGTCTGATTCAAGCATTCGGTGTTCTATTCGATACCCTCGTGATTTGTACAAGCACAGCTTTCATCATTTTGCTGTCCGGCGCGTACACGCAACAAGGATTGAGTGGCATTGAGCTGTCCCAAGCAGCACTGAGCATTCATATCGGTTCTTGGGCTTCTGGCTTCCTTGCCATTATGGTTTTCCTGTTCGCCTTCAGTACTTTGATCGGGAACTACTATTACGGCGAGACCAACATCGAGTTTTTAAAGACAAGCAAAGCATGGCTCATGCTGTATCGTTTAAGTGTACTTGCCATGGTGTTGTTCGGATCAGTGGCAAAGGTACAGCTCGTATGGGATTTGGCCGATTTGTTCATGGGCTTCATGGTCATTGTCAACCTGATTGCGATCGCCATGTTATCAAAAGTCGCGTATGCTGCGCTACATGATTATTTGGAACAGAAAAAAGCAGGAAAAGATCCTGTGTTCTACAAGGACAGTATTGAAGGCGTCGATAATATCGAAGCATGGGATGCTGCTCCATCGTCCAATAAATAACTCTACAAATCAAAACGAGAAGCTTGCTCAGTCAGCAGCTTCTCGTTTTTCATTTACAACCGCGGATCGATCTCTTTTTCCTTCGCCACTTCAAAGAGCATCGTTGCGACTGCTTTTTGATACTCCGTATTTTCTGGAGAAATGTCGTCGAATTTGAAACCAAGCATCCGCTCACCCAGCCTGTGTTCCTGCATCGAAGTCTTGAGCTTTTTCGTAATATTTTTCTGATTGAAAAGCTTGCGATACTTGTGAGGGAAACGGTAATCGTAGCCATAAATAATTGCCAAGTACTCCGGATTGCGAACCTTCATGGCAGGCACGACCTTCTGATCGATCAACTCTGGCTTGATCACGATGCCTTCCATTTTGTTTTCCAGTGTAATCGTGGAAAAGTAACGTGTCGCTTGTTCATACGCATTCGGCTCAGACAAATCGATGGCGAGAATATGATCGTCATTTACGATGCGATACATATCGGATGTTTTCCAATTCGGCAATTGCTCGTCTCCATTCAAATAGACGGCCTTTAGAATGGAAAAAGGCTTGTAGTCAAGCTCCCCTTCTCCTGCATAGAGTTCCATCTGTTTTTGGTAAATGTGATAGGCCTCCAAATGCTTGTCGACAGGAACGTAACTCTCTTTGATTTCTCGCACATACTTGTAGTTTTGATACAAGAGTGAACCGAATTTTTCCGTGAGCGCACTCTTGGATAGGTGGAACTGGTCTTTTTCGAATCCGCTCTCGTCATAGTTGTGAACGAGTTGGTGAAGCGCCTCTTCAAAACCGCTTTCCTGCAAAAATGCAAATTCACTGCGAAGCGCGGATTCGATTGGTTTGAACTGCTTTTCGATCAAGCCCTTCCCTATTGCACTCCACGGCAACAATTCGCCGTCCAAGATGAGCATCGCCATTTCATTCTGCTCCATGTATTCGCGGAACCTTGCATGGAGCTTGTCATAAATCGGTGTCAAATCAACCTGATTGATGGCATAACCGTTTCTGCTAATCGCAAAGCATTTGTCGCGATCATGATGGAGATAGAGATTGCATCTCGAACCCATGTATTTCGGCTGCAACACGACTTGATGAATACCTCGATTTGCGAAATAGTCCAGCCCCGCCTTCAACGACTCCAACTCCTGAGTCGCCTCATCCTTATCCGCCGGAGGCATCGTTCCGGAAATAAAATTGACCTTATTTTGCGAGCAGTAACGGAGTCGACGGAGTTCTTCCTCTTCCAAATCTCCCATGGATACTTGTTTTTCTGCATGGAACAAGATCGGTAGTTCCTCTGTCATCACCCGATGCTCAGACTGAAACGACTTGAAAAACGGCTTGTGTGCGATCACGACGGAGGTCAAAGCATTTCCGTGCACACATCCGGTATCGAGATGGAGCTTGTTCTTCAGGCGAAACGTTTTTTGTGCCGCGATATGTCCAAAAATATGGTACGGATGGTTACTGACTGCTTCAACCGTCAAAAATGCGAGTTGCTCTTCCAAAGAAGCTGTTCGGTCTATCCGAAAATTGCGTTGGCGCCGCATCGAATTCGCATCAAGCTTTCCAATGTACTTCTTTTTGCAGGGAGCATGTGTTACATAATAGGACGGGCCAGTCAGTGCGTTAGATCGATAAAACGGCTGAGCCAGCGTATACAGGTGATTGAACATCGCTGTTAAATCAGCGTCTTTTTCCAAGACGTGTGTGGAATCAAAATAAGTATCCAGTAACTGTGGTTCTACCCCTTTTAGTTCCTTGCGCAAGTACTTGTAGACAAAATTTTCGTGGTTACCGAGAACAAACAAGAAATGCTGTTGATTTTCGTATAGAAACTCGATGATCTCCTTGGTTTGCGCTCCTTTGTCGATCCAGTCCCCTGCGACAATGATTTTGGTATGCTGTACCTTTTCAGTCGAGATGAGACGATTGTCCTCGAGCTTGAATCCGTAGTTTTGCAGGAGACCTTTCAATTCATGGACGCATTCGTGAATGTCTCCGATGATGATGTATGTTTGGTCTTTGGGAAGGATCGTAGCCAGATATGCATCCTTATTTTCGATCAAGACCTCATAACGAGGATTAGCCACCCCATCAGCTAGTACATAAAAATCTTTGTGCCGTATTCGGTGAATGTCGTGGTACCCTTCCTTGGCTAATGCTCGGAGCACTTCTTGCTTCAACCGGAGAATATGGTTGGTAATCCATTTTTTTGATCGCTCGGATGCGTAGTAATCATCCCGATTGCGATAATCAAAGAGGATCACTTCCAAGCGGTAATTGTTCTCTGCTGCAATTTCGCGGACTTTCGAGCGGAAGTCTTCTGCTAGCCCTGTTGTATCTACAACCACGAATTCGGCGTTGATCGGAAACGAAGTCACCAAGCGCAGCTTTTCAAACAGGAGCTGAAATGCCTGCTCACTAGCCTCCAGCATCACCTGATCATACTTGTCGTAATCATAGCCCAACAGTTCCTGGCGAATGCTATCCGAGGAAATGTATTGGACATTTGCTTTTACGTTTTTTTGTTCATCTGCAACAGAAAGCCTCGGCATGAGTACTTCCTTGGCAAAAGTCGTTTTCCCACATTCGGTGGGACCGACGAGCATAAAAATCGTGTGAACCTGCGTCTGTATCAGCATCGTCGTTACGCCCCCTTTCTCTGGACAATGACGCCTTGTGTGGTGTGTATGTCATTCACGCCGTCACCTATGGATACAAATTGCCCCTGCACCCCGGCTTTTTCCATAATCTCGGTCATCCATGCCTGGAACTCTTCTTGTCCCATTTCCCATTTATGATCGTCGTGGCGATAGCCTTCCAGCTCATAGAACTGATTAAAATCCGCGTTCGGTGTCGTAATGATAAAATGGTCAAAATCCAATCGACTACAGATTTGCTTAATGAACGCTCTCGCTTCTTCTTTGCTCATATGCTCAATGACTTCAGTTAAAATGACATCTACCTGCTCACCGTTATAATCCTGTAAAAACTGATCAAGCGAGCGGAACAAAATCAGATTCGAGATTTCTTTTTCCCCTGCCCTGCGTCTGACTAATTCCAGTGATTGTTCATCGATATCGATCGCATAGTAATACTGCGGCAGCTTGGTAGCGAACGGGATCGCATAAAAGCCTTCTCCGCATCCGATATCCACAATGGATTTCGTAAAAGGAAGCTTACTCGCGATGTAGTTCCTTCTCTGCAAACCGGTGCTGCCATACTCCAATTGAATGGGGTAGCGGCTTGTCTTCTCGATCTCAGCCTTGTACTTGCGATAGCGCTCTCTGGTTGTCAGGAAGTTGCGAGCGAACAGGCTTCGTATGTAAAAAGGTGCGTCGATAACATGGATGCTTTTGATGTATTTATCCAGGATGTTATCGGATATATCGATGTACTCTTTTCCAAGCATACTCAAGAATAGACAGAGCACGCTCACGACGTGGAGAAGCTGATGCAGACTCGTTCTCGTTGTGATGGTCAAAGCGTAGCTTTTATCGGCGTGGTGCTTGAGTTCAAAGGTGAAATCCTTGAGGTGCTTCTCAAAAAATGTCAGATACAGCAGTCGTTCGATGTGAATCATATTAATGAAAAAAACATGCTCGTACCCTTCAACATCCCGCTCGTCGTGTTGCTTCATCGGAGCGGAAAAAAATTCATTGATCGCATTTAACGGAAACAAGGGTGTATTGTACCGGGAGACATTCAAATATTCAAAATGCTCCTGTTCGGATTGTTTGTAGGAAACCTCATTTTCTGCATCTTTAAAGTAAACGTTATATGTATCCGTATTAGAAAACCACCCGTATGCGATGCCTTTTCGAATGGATCGTAAACTCAGTCCGGAATTCGGATTTTTCTTGATCATGTACGAAAAGTCCGGGTTCTCTGATTGTAGCTGAACAATGGCCATACGTTGTCTCACCTCTGAAAAAGAAGAATCAATATCTACTGACAATCTTCGCTTTTTCATCCCATGCCGAACAGGGTAAAAGTATTACGACCTACCAAAAATTACAGGAACATTTGCTACGAGATGCTGTTCTTGGTATAGTGAAATCCGCGATAACAAACCAGCGGGAGGTGCGTCAGATGCCTTATTACAAGCCGATTGAGATCGCTCGCGAGCTACATATTAGCACGAGTGCTTTGCGCCATTATGAATCATGGGGAGTCGTTCCTGCTCCAGATCGTGCAGACAATGGTTATCGACTGTATACAGAAATTCATCTTGCCTATTTTCGTTGCCTGCGCGCCATGTTTCCCGGCTTTGGGGTCGCTGTCACCTGTGAAGTCCTTCGATCGCTTCAAAAAGCGGATATGGATGCTGCATTTTGGCTCGTGAATAAAGAACAGGCCAACCTCCAACAAGAGAAGGTCGCAGCAGACCAAACACTCGAACTTTTGGAAAATCTCGATCTCCCCTTGCCTCCAAACAAAAAGTGGCGAAACCGCATGACGATTGGTGAAGTCGCTGCTTACACAGGAGTCACAACGTCTGCGATTCGCCATTGGGAAAAAGAAGGCTTGCTTGTACTGCCACGCGATCCTGAGAATGGCTACCGCCAATTCACTCCCATGGATATACGGAAGATTTTGCTTATCCGCACATTGCGCAATACGGTGTATTTTTTAACGAATATGAAAGAAATTGTACAAGCAGTAGAAAATCAAAGTATTGAGCAAGCAAAAAAAGTGACGGCAGATGCGATCAGGAGCATTCACGATCGCAATCGCCATCAGATGTACGGTGTTAGGCGGTTGGTTGAATTGTGTGAGGTATTGAAGCTCTTGTGATTATCTCCCTGTAAAACGCGGTGGAGTCTCGTCTAAGAAAGCTTTGGTTCCTTCCCGGAAGTCTTCGGTGGATGCCACGAGTCCGAAGTAGTCTGCGCCTAGAAGTGCGGACTCCTCTACTGTCAGGTTACTCCCTCGATGAATCGCATCCCATGTTAGTTTCACTGCCAGCGGAGACTGAGACAAAATTTCTTGGAGAACCTCCTCTGTTTCTGCCAGTAGCCGCTCATGCGAAACGACCCGATTTACCAGTCCCATTCGGTATGCTTCATCCGCATCTATCGCTGATCCTGTAAGAAGCAACTCCGCGGCGCGGCCTTTTCCTATTAGCCTAGGGAGTCTGGTTGTTCCACCAAAGCCCGCCACTGCTCCAATTCGTACTTCGGGATGTCCCATTTTGGCATGATGAACCGCAATACGCAGCGTGCACGATTCTGCGATCTCAAGGCCCCCGCCTAACGCATAGCCGTTCATTGCAGCAACGACTACTTTCCCCAACGATTCGATTTGACTGGTCACTGAAACGGCCAACTGAGCAAAATCCCTTACTTCCAGCGGTGTCGCCTGATGCAGATACGAGATGTCGGCACCGGCCGAAAAAGCTTTTTCTCCCGCCCCTGTAAGGATGACCGCTTTCACACTGGGATCAGTTTTGATCCTGTCTAAGATGGTCGAAAGCTGATTAAGGACATCTCGGTTCAATGCATTCAATGCCTCTGGTCTGTTTAGCGTAAGGGTCACGATTCCTTTCTCATTCTTGTACAAAACAACCTCTTCAACGCTCATCTTTCCATCCTCCCATCGTTTTAGAAGCTACTGAATAAAAAAGCACTTTTCGACCAGGCAAACTTTTGGGCGATACCTGCATACTTTGCTATACGATTGAAAATTCCTTCTTCTTCCATATGCAAAACAAAAAAGGATGACCCCGGAGCTCCAACCACCGAAGCACCTTTACGGTCATCCCATTTCTTATTTCTTTTCTACGGCATGTCCGCCAAATTCATTGCGCAAGGCTGCGACCACTTTTCCGTGGAAAGTATCCTCGTCCAACGAACGGTAACGCATCAGCAAGGACATCGCAATCACAGGTGTAGCTGCCTGTAGATCCAGCGCGGTTTCCAGCGTCCATTTTCCTTCCCCGGAAGAATGCATGACCCCACGGATTTCATCGAGCTTGGCGTCTTTTCGAAAAGCTCGCTCTGTTAAGTCCATCAGCCAGCCTCGAATGACGGAACCATTTGCCCACACGCGTGCGACCTCAGCAAAATCGTAGTTATACTGGCTTTTCGCAAGTACCTCAAAGCCTTCCCCGATCGCCTGCATCATGCCGTACTCGATTCCGTTATGAATCATTTTTAAGAAGTGGCCGCTGCCCGCTTCCCCTGCGTATAAATATCCGTTTTCGACGTTAATGTCCCGAATCATCGGCTCAATATGAGTGAATGCTTCCCGATCTCCACCAATCATCATACATGCTCCGTGGCGCGCTCCCTCCATACCTCCGCTCGTACCTGCATCCATGAAGTGAATGCCCTTTTCCTTTAAGCGAGCATAGCGATCTAACGATTGCTTGTAATGAGAGTTGCCACCGTCAATGACGATATCTCCGGCAGCTAGCAAGGTAGAGAGTTGATCAACCAATTGATCCACAATCTCGCCTGCAGGTACCATCAGCCATATTACACGAGGTGTCGGCAGCTTCGCCACAGCGTCTTCCACCGAAAATGCTGGAATCGCACCTTCATGACTCAACTCTTCTGCACGCGTAGAATCTACATCATAGGCTACGACCTCATGCTGATGTGAGAGCAAATTAAGCGTGAGATTGTACCCCATTTTTCCTAATCCGAGGATCGCCAGTTTCATATCGTGTACGTCACTCCTTTTTGGATCATATCCATTACCACGTATTATAAGACAAAAATTTTCATCTTTCATCAAAAATGAAGAAAATTTTTTCGAACCTATGAAAAGGAGTCTTGTTTTCCTTATACTATCAGTACAGATTCACAATGGAACGTTAGGAGGTACCTATTGATGAACGCTTCCACCCCGCATGCTCCTCGGGTGCTCACGCAATTACGCGCCATCTATACGCAATTAAGCGGGAAAGAACAACAGATCGCCGACTATATTTTGGAGCATGCCAGTGAAATTATTCACTTCTCTATCACGGAGCTAGCCGACCAATGCCAGTGTGCAGATG
Source organism: Brevibacillus sp. DP1.3A (assembly GCF_013284245.2). NCBI lineage: Bacteria > Bacillati > Bacillota > Bacilli > Caryophanales > Paenibacillaceae > Brevibacillus > Brevibacillus sp. DP1.3A. The sequence continues at coordinate 3,768,669 of NZ_CP085876.1, forward strand.
CTACCGTATTTCGTCTGTGTCGCAGACTTGGCTTTCGCGGCTACCAAGCATTCAAAATCGCCTTGGCGAGTGAAGTCACGAATCCGAAGCAAACGATTCACCAAGAAATCAATCTCGACGACGATGACGTCAGTGCGATTGCTGAAAAAATTTTCACAGCGAATATCGAGACGATTCGGGACACACAGCAGATTATCAGTAAAGATGAGTTAATGAAAATCGTCTCCTGTTTGGAAAACGCAAGCCGGATCGAGTTTTATGGCTCCGGAGGCTCAGCCGTCATCGCGCAGGATGCGTACCACAAATTTATGCGGACAGGCATCCCTTGTCTCTATCATTCTGATGCACACTATCAAGTGATGTCCGCCTCTCTGCTCACCAAAGGTGCTGTCGTCGTAGGCATCTCCCACTCTGGCTCCAATAAAGATATTTTGGCAGCCCTACAGGTTGCCAAGGAAGCCGGAGCAAAAACAATCGGCATCACAAGCTATGGGAAATCTCCTCTCGTGCGTCTGGCAGACATGTGCTTATATACGACTTCACGCGAAACGGTATTTCGTACAGAAGCCCTGTCCTCCAGGCTTGCTCAGCTCAGCTTAATTGATCTGCTCTATGTAGCCGTATCCTTACGGCGGCAGGATGATACGATCGCCAATATCCAGCACATCCGCGAAGCCATCTCACTCAAACGCCTGTAAATCAGGCGTTTTTTCTTTTGCTTGCCTCCTCTTGCAACTTGCAGGAGAAAAATGCAAATCATACAAGCAACGTGTGAAGTGTTCAATTATGAAATAATTTTTTTCTTAATGCTTAACAAATGAAAAAAATTTCGATATAATCGCGTTATCTCCATGACAACACGTTGAAAGCGTATTCAATTAGGGGTGACTTCTATGACGCAAACCTACTTTATCGGGCTTGATATCGGGACAACCAGTACCAAAGCAATTGTTTTCACTCCTTCCGGCGCCATCCGTGGTACGGGAAATATCGATTATCAGCTACTCGTTCCCCAGCCGTCTTGGGCTGAGCAAGAGCCGGAGACGATTTTTGCTGCTGTCATCCAGGCATTGAAGCAAGCACTGGAGCATGCAGGCATTGCCAAAAGCGAGATCGGTGGTATTGGCTTCTCTACTGCCATGCACAGTCTGATCGCTGTCGACCCGAGTGGCAATCCTCTGACGAACAGCATTATCTGGGCTGACAATCGGAGCGTGGCACAAGCAGATCGACTAAAAGCGGACGGTGTCGGTCATCAGATTTACTTAGCGACGGGCACGCCCATCCATCCCATGTCTCCCCTGCCCAAAATCATGTGGCTACGGGAGAATTTGCCTGATACGTTTCGGCGGGCAGCCAAGTTTATTTCGATCAAGGAGTATGTCATTTATCGGCTTTTTGGTGAGTATATCGTCGATTACTCCATTGCTTCCGCTACGGGGCTGTTCAATCTGAGAAAGCTCGACTGGGATGAGGAGGCGCTGCAAGTCGCAGGCATTTCCAAGCAACATCTCAGTGAGCCTGTACCAACTACTCATATCCTGCGAGGAATGAAGATTCGTTATGCGGAAGAGATCGGGATCGATCCAGATACGCCTTTCGTTGTCGGTGCTAGCGATGGGGTTTTGGCAAACCTCGGCATCGGAGCCATTGATCATGGACAAGTAGCCATCACGATTGGCACGAGTGGCGCTGTAAGAACCGTAGTTCCAGAACCGATCACCGATCCAAAAGGACGGACTTTCTGCTACGTGCTGACGGAAAACCATTGGGTCATTGGCGGACCATCGAACAACGGTGGGATCATGCTTCGCTGGTTCCGTGACGAATTCAGTTGGCCCGAAGTGGAAAAAGCCAAACAGCTCGGCGTTGATCCCTATGAAGTCATGATCCAAGCTGCTGAGCATGTTCGAGCTGGTGCAGACGGGTTGCTCTTTCTCCCCTTCCTATCCGGCGAACGAGCTCCGTACTGGAACGCCCAAGCAAGAGGCTCCTTCTTCGGTATCGGCCTCCATCACAAGCGCGAGCATTTTATCCGAGCTGTTCTCGAAGGAATCTTGTTTAGCGTCTACAGCATCGGTATCGCCCTGCGCGACCTGGCAGGTGGAGCCAAGGAAATCCGTGCATCGGGTGGATTCGCCCGTTCGCGTGAATGGCGCCAGATT